>DASTWJ010000035.1:0-26843 GCA_035776695.1 Bacilli bacterium | reverse complement strand
TGCCATCGTCTCCGCGATGTGGCCGACTTGGTCTTTCAACTCACGCACCGCCATCTCCAACTGATCCGCCCGCGAGTCCGACCGGTCCATGCGGCGGTCCACTTTGTCGAACCGCGCATCCACCTGCTCAAACCGCTCGTTCATCTCCTTGCGCACGTCGGCAAAGCCCTGATCCATCTCCTTGCGCACGTCGGCAAAGCCCTGATCCATCTCTTTCCGAAGCTCCGCAAACCCGAGCATCATCTGCCCGCTCAGGGTTTCCATCCACTGTTTCACCTGTTTCAGATCGTCGCTCATCACGTCGTCCCCCTCCGTTTCGTCGTCTTGCGTCACCGCTACCAGTCGATCAACCGCCGCCATGTCACCTTGAAGCACTTGCTTATCCATCACATCGGAGCCTCCTCTCCAGTTGGAGAATTTCTCTTGCACCCCTATCCTACCAACCGACCCTCCTATAAAGCAAGAAAAATAGACAATAATTTTTCGACATTCCGCTTTAAACATTAATGCTTCCAACATGTAAAACTCCAAGGTTCGTCCAGTAGCTATTATGCAGATCCGTTCCCATTTCCTAACTTTCTGTTCTACACCCATCTCCCTCCCCATACAATACGAACAAACAAGCAAGCTTGAGTCAAAGGGGAGTAGCTTGCAGGTGCGTAACGCAACCCGTACCTGATACAAAGTCGTCATGACGAGGAGCGACCCTCCTCCGGCTTTGTTGGCCATTGGGCTGAGCGAGACCTTTGCCGTTCCCGCGGCAGAGGTCTCTTTTCTTTTGCCTCGAAGCCGGAATGGGAGCCAAGCGGGAAGATTCGATTCCAACCGAACAGGGAAGGGGCTGGAAGACATGTGGGAATTTCTGTGGGGACTTTTGAGCATCATCGTGATCAACATCGTCGTCTCGGGTGACAACGCCATGGTCATCGCCTTGGCCTCCAAGCGCCTCCAAGAAGATGAGCGGAAGAAAGCGATCTTCTGGGGCATGTTCGGTGCGGTCGCGATCCGCGTCGTGCTGACGTTCGTCGCCGTCTACCTGATGAAAGTGCCGCTGCTCCAAGCGGTCGGTGCGCTGTTCCTGTTGTGGGTGGCGTTCAAGCTACTTGTCGACAACACCGACGAAGAGCTGCACGTCAAGGAGAGCACCAACTACGGGCAGGCGATCCGGACCATCGTCATCGCCGATCTGATCCTGTCAATCGACAACATCTTCGCCGTCGCCGGAGCGGGTCGCGAGTCGAACCTGCTGATCTTCCTCGGCTTGGCGATCTCGATCCCGATCATCATCTGGAGCTCGACCCTGATCCTCAAGCTGCTGACGCGCTTCCCGTTCCTGATCTACGTCGGCGCGGGCGTGCTCGGCTGGACGGCCGGCTCGATGATGATGCACGACCACCTGATCGACCCGCTGATCCGTTCGAAAGCGCCGGACTTCATCGTCCCGATCGTCACCACCCTGCTCGTCTGCGGCCTCGGCAAATGGTACAGCGACCGCCGTACCAAGCAACATCTCGCAGAGAACGTCTAAGCAAAAAGATTCGCTGGAACGGACGCGGTGCCTCTACCGGCACCGCGTCTTTTTTTGGGCGAACGGGGCATGGCCCAACCCGCATAGGATAGTAGCGGAAAGGGGGCACCGGGATGGAAATTCAACCAACAGATAGACACTTTCATACACCGACCACCGACCACTCAAACACCAACCACTATCCTAACAACTACCTTCCTAACAACACCGGACACAGCCACTCGCCAACGCGATCCAAACCCGCATTCATCGAACGTCCACACCCTCTCACACGCACCCCTACGGGTCATCAGCATGAACGAGAACGCCTCTTGATCCTGCGCCTGTTGCACCAACGCGCCACGCGTCACGACCGCGATCCCGTGCCTTTACTGGAATATCCGCCCCCTTCACGACATAGGATGTAGACAGAACTTTTCCTCGTATGAAGCCAAAACGAACGGGGAAAGATGTCTCCAACGGAGGTGAACGAGCAAGATGAGCAACACCGAATACTCGATCCCGCAAGAGCTGATCGACACGATCCTCGCCGAAGCCGGGCTGGAGTCTCTTCGCGGCGACGGGCGGGTCGAACCGCTCGATGACAACGTTTCCCAGAGGTAAGACTCATGGCCAACTCCTCCGACCGCCACATGAGGAGAAACCACGATGTAGCTGGTAACGGCACGACTGCTCCTGCGCGACGATGTCCACGCGGATGGGAGCAGCTTCATACATAGGCTTTGGACGCTATCATGACTTCTATCGTGCACGCGATCTAATAAAGGATGGGAACGGATAAACACCCTACGCAAAAAGAGGTCTTGGCGAGCGACACACGCGCTCACCAAGACCTCTTTTGCAAAAAAGCAAGCATCCGACGGAGACTAGTGATCCCCGTGGTTGTTCTTGCTCGGGTTCGTGATCTTGAACCCTTCTTCCGGGTAGAGCAGGTACTTGATGACCAGCCCGTCGAGGAAATCCTTGTTCTCCGGCCCGACCAATACTTCCAGACCTTTCACCTCGATGAGTTCGTCGCCTTTCTTCTGCGTATCGAAGCCCAGGTGGTAATGCGCATGATCCCCATGCACATGCGACACCGCGACGCGGCACTTCAATTCCGGGTTGTTCTCCTCGGCCAGCCCTTCGCGAATCTTGCGAATCGCCAGCGAGTTCATTTCGATCTTGGTCAAAGCAAAGCACCTCGGTTCCTGATAAATGTACTACCAAGTAGTATACGGCAGAGGGGAGGGGATGTCCAACGACTCAACTGCCGAACAATTGGGATTTTTTATAAAATGTCTCTTGTCATTGGACATGTCCATATGGTACGATGTGTTACAGATTACATGGGGAAGGGCATCTAGGGAGCCGACGGCAGCTTGTACACCAGGGCGTGTGTGCTTGGATGTGCGTTTGCCGGATCGAACCGAGCGATGCCAGGCGCGTCAGGAGACGCGTTACACCGTAGGAATAAAAGACCTGCGGCAAGTTCCGCCTGCACAAGGCGCTTGCCACAGGTCTTTTTTGCTGTACCAGAGTAAAATCATGTCGAACCAACGGAGGTGGAGAAGATGGCAACCCAAACTTCAACGGAATCCAACAACAAGGTGACGCTCCGCCAGTATGTCGAGCTGTTCGCCAGCACGCTCGGCCCGCAAAAAGGGCGCGTGATCTGGATGTTCCTGCTGCTCTTGACCGGCATCGGGCTGCAACTGATGATGCCGCAACTGATCTCGCGCTACATCGACACCGCCGAAACGGGCGGCACCGTCCGCACGCTGTCGTGGATCGCCGGCGGCTTTATCGCGATCACCGTCGTCAACCAAGTGGTGCACCTCTTCGGCACCTACTTCTCGGAGAACGTCGGCTGGTCGGCGACAAACAAACTGCGCGTCGAACTCGCCTTGCACGCCTTGCGCCTCGATATGTCCTTTCACAAAGAACATTCGTCCGGCGCGATGATCGAGCGGGTCGACGGGGACGTGCTGAACCTCGCGAACTTTTTCTCCAAATTCATCGTCCACGTCTTCGGCAACATCGTCCTGCTGATCGGCATCATTGCCGTCCTGTTCGTGGAGAACATCTGGATCGGCTCCGTCTTTGCCGCGTTTGCCGTCGTCGCGATGTTCGCGCTGCACCTCGTGCGCGAGTTTGCGATGTCGCACTGGGCCAAAGCTCGCCAAACCAACGCCGAGCTGTTCGGCTTCCTCGGCGAACGGATGACCGGCGCCGAAGACATCCGCGCCAACGGCGCCGTGCCCTACACGATGCGCCGCCTGCACCAACTGCTCTACAAACTGCTCCTCGTCGAACGCCCCGCCCACGTGCGCGGCCATTCGATCTGGCCGGCGACGATGCTGCTGTTCGGGGTGGGGTACCTGCTGGTCTTCGCCCTCGGCTTCTGGCTCTACGGCGACCACGCCATCACCATCGGGACGATCTACCTGATGTTCTCTTATATGGAAAACTTGCGCACCCCGGTCGAGCGCCTGTCGCAACAACTGCAAGAGCTGCAGAAAGCGGGCGCTTCGATCCGCCGCATCCGCCAACTGCTGGCGATCAAGCAAGAGATCGTCGACGGCCCGGGCGCAAACTTCCCGGCGGGGGCGTTGGAGGTGGCGTTTGACAACGTGACATTTGCCTACGCACAGGATACGCCCGTCCTGCACAACCTGACTTTCACGTTGGAAAAAGGGAAGGTGCTCGGTCTGCTCGGCCGCACCGGCAGCGGCAAGACGACGATCTCCCGCCTGCTGTTCCGCCTCTACGACCCGCAACAAGGCGCGATCCGCTTTGGCGGGCAGGACATCAAGGCGGCGACGTTGCACCAACTGCGCACCTCGATCGGCATCGTGACACAGGAAGTCCGCCTGTTCCAAGCGTCGGTGCGCGACAACATCACGCTGTTCGACCGCACGATCGCGGATGAGAAAATAAAAGCGGTCCTCGACGACCTCGGCCTCGGCGACTGGTACCGCACGCTGCCAAACGGACTCGATACCGAACTGACGCTTGGCGGCGGGCTGTCGGCGGGGCAAGCGCAACTGCTGTCCTTCGCCCGCGTGTTCCTGCGCGACCCGCAGCTGGTGATCCTCGATGAAGCGTCCTCGCGCCTCGACCCGCTGACGGAGCGCCTGATCGACAAAGCGGTGGCGCGGCTGCTCCAAGACCGCACGGCGATCATCATCGCCCACCGCCTGCAAACGATTCAGGAAGCGGACGACATCCTGATCCTCGACGGCGGGCACATCGCCGAGCACGGCCGCCGCGAAGAACTGGAGCGCGACCCGCATTCGCGCTATTCGCAACTGCTGCAAACCGGACTTGAGGAGGTGCTGACCTGATGAGCGCAACAACGACAGCCGACAACGGAAACGGCAACAACAACGCCACGACGGAACCGAACGGCACGCCTCAAGGCATCGGCCGCCTGCGCCTGATCGTGCGGCTCTGTACCTATAACTCGAAACTCTACTGGCTCAACGTCATCAACTGGGGCTTCGTCCACGCCATGCCGCTCGTTGTCGGCGTGATCGTCAAGATGCTGTTTGACAAGCTGAGCGACGGGGCGGCGATCACCAACATCCCGTGGGCGCTGCTCGCCGTGATGTTCTCGATGTACCTCAGTCGCTCGCTGGCGATGGTCTACGGCTTCTGGATCGACGCTACGTATACGGCGAACATCTCGACCCTCGTGCGCAAAAACATCCTGCAAGGCGTCTACCGCCGCCCCGGCGCACAAGCCCTGCCGATGTCGCACGGCGAAGCGATCTCCACCCTGCGCGACGACATGGAGCAGATTCGACTGTTCACCTCGTGGGCGGTCGACCTGCTGACCCGTCCGCTGACCTCGGTGGTCGCCGTGGTGATCCTCTATCGGATCGACGCCACGCTGGCGACGGCGGTCTTGGTGCCGCTCCTGGTCCTGCTCTTCGCCTCCAACCTCGGCAAGCAATTCGCGGAAAAAACCCGCATGGCGAGCCGCATCGCCACTTCGAAAGTCACCGGCTTCGTCGGCGACATCTTCGACGCCGTGCAAGCGGTGAAGGTGGCGGGGGCGGAGAAGAACATCGTCGGGCACTTGGAAGAGCTGAACGACGACCGCCGCCAAACGATGGTCAAAGACTCGCTCTACAATGAATTTCTCGTCTCCTTCTTCTTCAACATCGTCAACGTCGGCTCCGGCCTGATCCTGCTGCTCGCCGCCACCGCGATCACGGACGGCACGTTCACCATCGGCGACCTGTCTCTGTTCCTGCTGTACATGGGTCGCTTGGGGGAGGATGCCTCCTTCTACGGGCGGTGCATGGCGTGGTTCAAGCAGCTGTCCGTCTCCTTTGACCGCTCCTTGACCCTGATGGGCGGTACGGAGGAGGAACTGGTCAAGTACGGCCCCGTCTATCTGGACGGCAACCTGCCCGACCTGCCGAAGCACGAGAAAACGGAAGCGGATCGCCTGCACGTCTATGAAGCGGAGAAGATCTCTTACCGCTACCCCGATACGGGGCGAGGGATCGAAGACATCTCCCTGCACATACCCCGCGGTTCGTTCACCGTGATCACGGGGCGCGTCGGCTCGGGCAAGACGACGCTCTTGCGTACCCTGCTCGGCCTGTTGCCCACCGACCGTGGCGACCTGTACTGGAACTCGGAAAAAGTCACCGACCCGAGCAACTTCTTCACCCCGCCGCGCACGGCGTACACGGCACAGATTCCGCAGTTGTTCTCCGAATCGGTGCGCGACAACATCCTGCTCGGGGACGACTTGAATCGGGAGACGTTGGACACCTCCCTGCACACCGCCGTGCTAGGGCCGGACTTGGAGCGCCTGGAAGAAGGTCTCGACACGGAGATCGGCACGAAAGGCGTCAAGCTCTCCGGCGGCCAGATCCAACGAACCGCCGCCGCGCGGATGTTTGCACGGCAAGCGGAATTGCTCGTGTTCGACGACCTCTCCTCCGCGCTCGACGTGGAGACGGAGCAGAAGTTGTGGGAGCGTGTCTTCGCTACGGAAGACCAGACCTGCCTCGTCGTCTCCCATCGCCCGGCCGCCTTGCGCCGCGCCGACCGGATCATCGTGCTGAAGGACGGTCGCATCGAGGCACAAGGCACGCTGGATGAATTGCTGGCCACCTCCGAGGAGATGCGCCGGCTGTGGCAGGAAGAGTAAGTCACAGCGAACCTTTTTAGCGAAAGAGAAGGAGGGAAGCGCTCATGATCGCCACCGATCCCGCTTCTGCACAGACTGATCGCCAAACGACCGCTCGCTTTTCCTCCTCCGCTCCGGCGATTCGGGTGGAGGGGCTCTGCAAGTCGTTTACCGTCAAGCACAAGAAACCGGGGCTGCTCGGCTCCGTGCAAAGCTTGTTCAAACCGAACCTCTCCGAGATGACCGCCGTGCAGCCGATCGACTTCACCGTCGAGCAGGGCGAAGTTCTCGCTTTTCTCGGCCCGAACGGCGCGGGGAAGTCGACGACGATCAAGATGCTGACCGGCATCCTGCATCCGTCGGCGGGTTATGCGGAGGTGCTCGGCTTCAACCCGTGGCAGGAGCGCACGAAGCTGGCGTTTCACATCGGGTCGGTGTTCGGGCAGAAGTCGCAGCTCTGGTACCACCTGCCGCCGGTCGACACGTTCGAGCTGATGAGCCGGATCTACGAACTGCCGCGCCATGACTATCACAAGCGGCGTGACGATCTGATCGAGCGCTTCGAACTGGGGGAGTTTCTGGAAACGCCCGTTCGCAAACTGTCGCTCGGGCAACGGATGCGCTGTGAAATCGCCGCCGCCTTGCTCCACCGCCCGAAGATCGTGTTTCTCGACGAGCCGACGATCGGCCTCGACGTGGTGGTCAAACACAAGATTCGCGACCTGATTCGGGAGATGAACCGGGAGGAGGGCACGACCCTTTTTCTCACGTCGCATGACGCGGGGGACATCGAGCAGCTCTGCAAGCGGGCGATCGTCATCAACCATGGGCAGGTGATCTTGGACGACACGGTGTCGAACATGAAGCGCCTGTTTCTGACGCACAAGACGATTCACCTGAAGCTGCAGGAAACGCCGCAGGGGTTCGACCTGCCGGGCGTGGAGGTCGTCAAGCAGAAGGGCGCGGGTCTGCGCCTCTCCGTCGACACGGCGAAGACCTCCATCGAGGCGGTGCTCGCTCATATCGTCAACCACCACCGGTTGGAGGACGTGACGATTCAAGACCCGTCGATGGAAGAGATCATCACGCACATCTACGCGCAAAAGGGGAAGGAGGGGTAAGCGATGGATCGTCCCGCTTCCGTAAGCGCGCCGGATGGGCAAGTCGGTCGCAAGGTGCAGAAATACGCGGCCGTCGGGCGCATCACCGTGCGCAACAACTTCGCGTACATCCGCTCTTTTCTGATCCGCTCGTGGTTTTTGCTGGTGATCCTGTTCATCTTCGTGCAGTTGTGGCGGGTGACATTTGAAGGGGAGGGCACGAGCCTGATCGCAGGCTACTCGTTCGAGCAGATCATCTGGTACCTGATCTTCGGCGAAGCGATCGTCCTCTCCTCGCCGCGTTTGCCCACCAAGATCGAAGAAGAGGTGAAAAAAGGGGATGTCGGCTACCAACTGACGCGGCCGATGAGCTACCTGTTGTATCACTACTTCTCTTTCATGGGCGAGGCGTACGTCCGCGTGGCGGTCAACCTCGTGCTCGGGGGGACGCTCGGCGTGGTGCTGTTCGGCTGGCCGGACTTCGGGTTCGGGTGGCTGGGGTTCTTGGTGGTTTCCATCGGTTCTTTTACCGTGCTCTATGTCTGCTACATGATGATCGCGTTGTGCGCGTTCTGGGTGGAGGAGACGAAAGGGCTGATGTTTGTCTTCAATAAATTGGTCTTCACCATCGGCGGGATGATGCTGCCGTTGGAGTTTTTCCCGGAGACGATGCAGACGGTGGCGCGGTGGTTGCCGTTTCAGGCGGTGACGTACTTCGCGGCCAAGTCGGGCGTGCGGTTCGAGTGGGGGGCGTTCGGGCAGATGCTGTTGACGCAACTCCTCTGGATCGTCGTGCTGTCGGGGTTGCTCGTGCTGGTTTATCGGAAAGGGGTGAGCAAACTCAATGTCAACGGTGGCTAAGTACTTGCGGTTCACGATGGCTTGTTGGAAGCTCAACCTCGCGGGGGCGATGGAGTTTCGGATGAGCTTCCTGCTGACGGCAGGCTTGATGATCGTCAACAACGCCGTGTGGATCTTCTTCTGGCAGATCTACTTCCAGCGCTTCCCGATCGTCAACGGCTGGGAGGTCAGCGACGTGATGATGCTGTGGGCCGTGGCGGCGGGGGCGTTTGGGGTTGCGAACTCGTTTTTCGGCAACGCGGACAACATCGGGAACCTCATCGTGACGGGGCAGTTGGACACGTACCTCGCCCAGCCGAAGCCGGTGCTTTTGCATGTGTTAATCTCGCGGATGTCGGTATCGGCGCTCGGGGATTTGCTGTTTGGGTTTTTGGTGTATGGGATCTTCGGCGACCACACGTGGATCGGGCTTGGCAAGTTTGTAGTGGCGCTGCTGCTTGCGACTTTGGTGTTCGTGTTCTTCTCGGTGGTGGTGCAGTCGCTGGCGTTTTACGTCGGCAACTCGGAAGGGCTGGTCGGGCAGGAGCTGTTGATCACCTTCGCGACCTATCCGACCGACATCTTCCGCGGGGCGACCAAAGTGTTGCTGTTTACGGCGCTCCCTGCGGGCTTCATCTCGTATATGCCGATCGGGCTGTTGTCGGACCTGCACCCGGCGTTCCTCTGGGGTGCGGTGGCGGTGGTGCTGGTGCTGGCGGTCGGTGGCACGTTCCTCTTTTACCGAGGGCTCAGAAGGTACGGATCGGGGAACGTGATCGGGATGAGAATGTAGGCGACGGAAAAGAGGAAGTGTGAGGCGATCTGTGGAATAGGTAATATCTGGTAGTCTATATCTACAAGTCGAAAGGGGTCTTCACCTATGTTTCCGAACAACGCGGCTTTGCTGATCATCGACGTGCAACAAGGATTTGACCAAGTCGCCTACTGGGGCGGCAACCGCAACAACCCGGAGGCGGAAGAAAACATCGCTCGTCTGCTTAAGGCGTGGCGCGAGTCGCGGCGTCCGGTTTACTTTGCGCAACACTGTTCCGTCAACCCCGCTTCGCCGCTCTACCCGGGGCAGCCGGGGCACGAGATCAAAGAGATCGTACAACCGCTGCCCGGCGAGCCGGTGGTGCAGAAGAGCGTGAACAGCATGTTCATCGGTACCACTCTTGACGAGCAACTGCGCGCCGCCGGGATCGACACGCTGGTGGTCACCGGTCTGATCACCGACCACTGCGTGTCCACGACGACGCGAATGGCGGGGAACCTCGGGTACACGACCTACCTCGTATCGGACGGATGTGCTACGTTTGACAAGACGAGCGTCGACGGCACGGTGTATCCGGCGGAGTTGGTGCATCAGGTGAACCTGACCAGCTTGCATGAGGAATTCGCGACGGTCCTCACCACGGAGCAGGTGTTGGCCGGCGTGTCGGAAGTGGCCGGGTCGTAAACATAGGAGGAGAAAAGGCGCCTTGGCAAAGGTGCTTTTTTTCTGACTTCTGTGATAGGCTAGGTATCGAACTAGCCCCTTTGCAAACGGGGGAAATCGAATAGCGGTGAAAAAAATGCCATTGAGTCGAAGCTGGCGATTCTTTACTGACTTTCGTTTTGGAGATGATTGATTGTGGTATTTTTGCACGGTTTTCTACTGGCACTGGGGCTGATCTTGCCGCTTGGTGTCCAAAACGTATTTATTTTCAACCAAGGCGCGGTGCAGCCGCGTTTCATGCGGGCGTTGCCGGCTGTGGCGATGGCGACGTTGTGTGATGCGTTGCTGATCACCGTCGCGGTATTGGGGCTGTCGGTGGTGGTGTTGAGCATCGGGTTCGTCAAATACCTGCTGCTGACCATAGGCATCCTGTTTTTGTTATATATGGGGTTCGTTACGTGGCGTAGTGCCGCACAACAAAGTGTCGGGCACAACCCCACTGAAGCGGACAACTCGAGCACCGCCCCGACCGGCCTGCCCCCGAAAAAACAACTCCTCTTCGCCGCCTCCGTCTCCCTGCTCAACCCGCACGCCATCCTCGACACCGTCGGCGTGATCGGCACGAGCTCCCTGCAGTACGGCGGCTCCGACAAACTCTGGTTCACCCTCGCCTGCATGCTCACCTCCCTCCTCTGGTTCCTCACCCTCGCCAGCCTCGGGCGTCTGATCGGCAACATCAACCCGAAGCTCCTCGCCCCGATCAATCGCGTCTCGGCGCTGATCATGTGGGGGAGTGCGGTTTATTTGGCGGTGGCGTTGGTGTAGACCATTTCAGAGCGGCTCAAAGGCACCTAGCACCTTCCCGAGGTGCTTTTTTCATGCCCGAAAACATACTGTCTTTACAAGCGAAACATTGTTATGTTACACTCCTATCAGAAGGGAGGTTGCAAAAAATGGGAGAAGACCTGATCTCCAAAAAAGACCTGCTGGAACTCACCGGGATTTCTTACGGACAGCTCTATCGCTGGAAGCGCAAGAACCTGATCCCGGAGGACTGGTTTATTCGCAAATCGACTTTTACCGGGCAAGAGACCTTTTTCCCGAAGGCGCAGATCCTCGCCCGCATCGATAAGATCGTCAACATGAAGGAGGACCTCTCGCTCGACGAGCTGGCCGATATGTTCTCGCCCGCCCCGACGGAGGTCGCGCTGACGAAGCAACATCTACTGGAGCGCAACATTGTTTCCTCCTTCGCCGTCGAGCAGTTTCTCCACGAGCAGAGGGACGAGTACATCCTGCCTTTTGAACAGATTCTCGCGGTGTTCATGGTTGACCGCCTGCTGCAAAGCGGTGACTTGAGCCTCGACGAAGGTCGCCACATGCTTCAGACCTTCCAAGAGCACCACCCCAAGTTCGAAGGCAAACCCTGTGACTTGATCTTCCTTCGCAAGCTGGGTATCGCCGTGTTTTTCATGCTCTCGGCCAACGGCGAAGTCCGCTTCGAACAGGGCGTCAAGGTGGTCGCCCGCCTGAACATCGCCCAGTGTACCGAAGAACTCAAACTCAAAGTCTTGTAAAAAGGGAGGTTTCTCACACATGGAACACACGACGCACCCGAACCTCGTCATCTCGGGCTACGGCTCGTCCAACGGCGGCGAGTTTCACATCGTCAAGCTGGAAGGCAAGGCTCGCGTCGACGGCGGGCTGACCTGCAC
Source organism: Bacilli bacterium (assembly GCA_035776695.1). Taxonomy (GTDB): domain Bacteria; phylum Bacillota; class Bacilli; order Tumebacillales; family Tumebacillaceae; genus Tumebacillus. The sequence continues at coordinate 15,091 of DASTWJ010000035.1, read as the reverse complement.
CGAATTCGTCTCCCACGGCAAATCGACCGTCCACGGCCCCGTCTACACGAAACTGGCAGTCGTCAACGGCGACGCCACGATCAACGGCCCGCTGGAGGCGGAACGCCTCAACGTCCACGGCCGCACCACGATCAACGGCGACTTGCGCGGCGAACGGGTCAAAGTCCACGGTCAAGTCAAAGTCAACGCCGACTGCGAAGCGGAAGTCTTCACCTGCCAAGGCGGCTTCGAGATCGAAGGGCTGCTCAACGCCGGCGAGGTCGACATCACCCTCTACGGCAAAGGCCGCGCCCAAGAGATCGGCGGCGCATCGATCAAGGTGCGCCGCGAAACGAACCAGATCGCCAAGTGGCTGCGGCTGATGTTCGCGTCGCTCAACGGCGGCCTGACCGCCGACACGATCGAAGGCGACGACATCTTCCTCGAAGAAACCACCGCCAAAGTCGTGCGCGGCAACCGCGTTACCATCGGCGCGGGTTGCTCGATCGACTTGGTCGAATACAAAGACGAACTGATCCTGGAAGGCGACGCGATCGTGCGCCAACAAATCCAGCTCTAAGCGACAACCGACGACCCGGAACCCAAAGCAAACAAAGGAGGAGAACTGAGATGGTCACCACTGAAACGAAACACGGCACAGGCACACGGCACAAGTTAAGCATCTCCGGCAGCGGCACCGCAGCCGGCGGCACTTACGGCGACGTGAAGATCGCCGGCGATGGTCGAATCGAAGGCGATTTGGACTGCCACCAGTTCAAGTGCCTTGGCAAAAGCGAAGTCCACGGCAACCTGCAAGCCCGCTCCGTCAGCGTGCAAGGCCAAGCGTCTCTCGAAGGCTCCGTGCAAGCGGAGAGCGTCGTCGTCCAAGGCGCCTGCGAGTTCGGGCAAGATCTCTCGTTTGAAACGTTTCGCTGTGACGGGATGGCCGACGTGCGCGGCAGCCTGAGCGGCGACGAGGTGCTGGTGCGCGGTCAGCTCAAGACGCGCGGCGACTGTGAGGCGGAAGTGTTCACGGCCAATGGCGCGTTTGAAATCGGCGGGCTGCTCAACGCCGGGCGCATCGAAGTCAAACTTTACGGCGGCGGTCGAGTCAAGGAGATCGGCGGCGAACAGATCACCGTCCAACGAGCCGGCCTGATGACCTACTTGAAAAAATTATTTGTCCCGCAGTTCCAGACCGAGCTGGTCGCCGATACAATTGAAGGGGATGTGATCCTCCTCGAAAACACCCGCGCCCAAGTCGTGCGCGGCAACCGCGTCACCATCGGGGCGGGCTGTGACATCAAATTGGTGGAGTACAAGAGCCATTTTGCACAGGAAGAGGACGCGCAGGTCGGCGCGTCGAAGCAGGTCTGAAGATCTGGGAAGTAAGAGGAAAAAGTTCGTTCCGACGAGAGGTCGTGGTTGCGCTCAGGCAGCCTCGATCTGCTCGTCTTTTGGCAAGGAGGGATTTATTCATGGGGGATAACCGCTGGTATCGCATCTTCACCGTCGTAGGGCTGGCCGTGCGGATATTCGGCCGGATCTTCTGGGCGCAGAAGGTTCGCCGCTCGGAAGCGTATCGGGAGCGGGTCTGGCGTTCGGTCGCGATTCAATTTCGAGACAAGATGTACGAGCTGGAAGGGCTGTTGATCAAGGTCGGGCAGCTCTTGAGCGTCCGCGGCGACCTGTTGCCGTCCGCCTTTATTGAAGAGATGAAACAGTTGGTCGACCAAGTGCCGCCCGCTCCGTGGGCGGAGGTCGAGGCGCAGTTGGCGGCCGAGTGGGGCAGTTCCTACCGCGAGCGGTTGCGCTCAATCGATCAAACACCGGTCGCTTCGGCTTCGATCGGTCTGGTCTACAAAGGGGTCTTGCAAGACGGCACGCCGGTCGCGATCAAAGTGCGGCGCCCGAACATCCAGCCGATCATCTCCGCCGATTTTCAAGCGCTGGCGATCGTGATGTGGTGTGCGAAGACGTTCTCGCCGTCAACGCGCCGCTTTATCAACTTCCCGCTGCTGGCGAAGGAGATTCGGCAGGTCGTCGAGCGGGAGTTGGATTTTCTCAACGAAATGGAGACGGCGCAGGCGTTTCAAGAGCGGTTGGCCGACTCGGAGGATGTCTGCATCCCGACGCCGTTCCCCGACTTCTGCACGTCGCAAGTGCTGGTCATGGAGTGGGTCGAGACCTATCCGCTGCTCGACCCGCCGTTTGACACCGACCGGAAAAAGTTGGCGCAGAAGTTGTTGCGCCTGTTTCTGCCGCAATGGTTTCACCCGGGCACGTTCCACGCCGACCCGCACACGGGCAACGTTCTGCTGAACAGGGAAGGGAAGATCGTGCTGCTCGACTTCGGCATGGTCGACACGATCTCCAAACGCGACTCCGACTCGATTCAAGCGCTGGTCGAAGCGATTCTGCTCAAAGATCGCAAGAAAATGGTACAAGGCTTCTCCCGCCTTGGCTTTCTGCTCCCTTCCGCAGACTTGCAGGAGATCGAGCAATTGCTCGGGCAGGCGATGACGCTCGACCTGAATCAAGTCAAGGAAATGGACATGCTGGAGATGAAGTTGAAGATCAACGAACTGGTGAGCAGCTTGCCGATCCAAGTGCCGACCCGCTTTATCTTCCTCGGCCGCTCCGTCGCCACCGTGCAAGGCATCCTCCAAGCGCTCTGCCCGGAGGAGGACCTGATGGAGATCGGCAAGCCTGTTTTTCTCGACTTTATCAAAGAGCAGGGGAACAGCCGTTGGAAGCTGCTCTGGCAGTGGCTGTCCGCTTTGCCGCTGGTGAAAGCGGTGCGGGAGATCCCCGAACTGCTGCAGGAACCGAAACGCCTGCGCGAGTGGAAGGCGGAGGAGCAGAAGCGCGGGTTTGTGTTTGCGCGGTATGAGACGGCGAAGCGGTATGCGTTCGTGCTGCTCGTCCTAAGCCTCGGCTTCGCTTGCACGGGGATGCTGATGCATGACGATCGCGTGTTTCGAGTCGCTGTAGTCAGTGGGGCCTTGACAGCACTCGCTTACGTGTGGAACTCTCTGCTGCAACGCAAGTGGATGAATAAATTATAAATCGGCGGAAAAATGAAGTGATTTTCCGATCCGGCTCGTCTACTATAGAAGACGAGTCCTTTTTTTGACAAAAAATGACTGACTGTGAGGAGGCTTTTTATGACGACGCAGACACCTGCGATCCAACTGCGCAACCTGACCAAGCGGATCGGGCGCAAGACGATCGTAGAGGATTTGAATTTTGAGATCCCGCGCGGCGAGGTATTCGGGCTGCTCGGTCCGAACGGCGCGGGCAAGACGACGACGATTCGGATGATCGTCGGGCTGATCAAGATCTCCCAAGGACAGGTGCTGATCAACGGCATCGACGTGGAGAAGAATTTCGAACAGGCGCTCCGACATATCGGCGCGATCGTCGAGAACCCGGAGATGTATAAGTTTCTCTCCGGCTATGACAACCTCGTGCATTTCGGGCGGATGGTGCCAGGCGTCACCCGCGAGCGGATCGACGAAGTGGTCAAGCTGATCGGTTTGGAAAACCGCATCCACGACAAGGTGAAAACATACTCGCTCGGCATGCGGCAGCGGTTGGGCTTGGCACAGGCGCTTTTGCATCGACCGTCGGTGTTGATCCTTGACGAGCCGACCAACGGGCTGGACCCGGCGGGCATTCGCGAACTGCGCGACCACCTGCGCAACTTGGCGGCGGAGGAGAACATCGCCGTCGTCGTCTCGTCGCATCTGCTGTCCGAGATGGAGCTGATGTGCGATCGCGTGGCGATCATCCAGCACGGCAAGCTGGTGTCGGTGAAGACGATTCGCGAGCTGATTCAGGAAGACACCGAAGTGCGGCCGGTGCTGTTTGATGTGGAGCGAGCGGAGGAGGCGCAACAGGTGTTGGCGCCGCTGTTGCAAGGGCAGGTGTGCGAAGTGGCGGCCGACGGTTCGGGCCTGCTGGTGCAGGCGACGCGGGAGCAGGTGCCGACGCTCAACGCCGCGCTCGTGGGGGCGGGTTTCAACGTCTATGGCATCCGAACGGTCGCCAAGTCGCTGGAAGACAAATTCCTGGAGATGACGGGAGGTGGCGGCATTGTTTAACCTGATCGCCAACGAAAACATGAAGATCTACCGTCGCCCGCGCACGTGGATCATGGTCGGCGTGCTGTTGGTCATATTGGCCGTGGTGGCGGCGCTCACGAACCATTTTCAAGTTCCGCCGCAAGCGGATTGGCATTCGAGCGTCCAGCAGGATATCAAAGAGAGCGAAAAGACGCTCGCCGACGCAGAGAATCCTTTGCCGGAAAGAGTCCGGCACCAGATCGAAGCCAACATCAAGGTCGATCAGTATTACCTCGAGCATGACATCAACCCCAACGCGTACACGGGGTGGAGCTTTTCCAAAGACAGTTCGCAACTGATCATCCTGATCACGATCTTCACGGCGATCGTGGCGGGGGACATCGTGGCGAGTGAATTTACGTGGGGCACGATCAAACTGCTGCTGATCCGGCCGGTTTCGCGGAGCAAGATCTATGTGGCGAAGTATATCGCCACACTGCTTTTTGCCCTGTTGCTGTTGGTGTTCTTGTTCGTTTGGTCGTATCTGATCGGCGGGATCGTGTTCGGATTCGACTCGCTGAACATGCCGTACGTCTATGCGGATGTGGACGGTGCGGTGCATCAGATGAGCATGGTCGGGTATGTGTTGCAAACGTACGGCTACCAGTTGGTCGACCTGCTGATGATCGTCACGATCTCGTTTATGATCTCGGCGTCGTTCCGCTCGTCTTCGTTTGCGATCGGGCTGTCGCTGTTCGTGCTGTTCACAGGCAAGGTGATCGTCGGGGAGCTGATCGGGCACTTCGAATGGGCCAAATACATCCTGTTCGCCAACACCGACCTGCAGTTGTACCAACTGGGGCAACCGCTGCTCCCGAGCATGACGCTCGGCTTTTCGGTGACGGTGCTCGTCGTGTACTTCCTGCTGTTCCAAGCGGTCGCGTGGTGGATGTTCACCAAGCGGGATGTGGCGGCGTAGATGGGGAAATAGGAGGACGCCTACTTGATGTAGGCGTTTTTCTTCATTGAAGAGATCAAACTGCCTTATTTGACGAGGAATCGTTTCTACAAATCGAACAGACCGTTGCTTGGAGCGTGGTGACGAGGCATCTGTATTTGATCAAATATTCCTATCACTTTCACGGGAATGCGCCGGACCCTCATTTCCCTGAACATGATCGGCCGAAAGAATTGAGAGAACTACTGGAGGTCTGCTAAACGCATGGCGACTCCTGCTCATGACAGGAGTCTTTTTGTTGCCCACGCAAAAGACCCGCCGCGACGCTCGTTTTCACAAGTGACTATCGACAGGTAAGTATTGATGCCTCTCATGTGGGTTGGTCAGCGGTAGCCGATTATTTCACCGTCAAACGCACTGCGTTCGCCTGTGACCAGACTTGAAGCGCCTGCTCCAGCTCCTGCAGGTCTAGCTTGGGAACCTGACCACTGATCGGAAAGCGACGCCCTTTGTAGTACAGAGAGAAAGAATACATCCGCCGGTTCAACTCCACCCGGTCGAGCTCCGTCGCCTTGTAGATCTTCTTATAAAACAGAATCGAGCGTGGCTCCAATTCAAGCGGAGCCTTGCGCAACGCCACCGCAAGCACAGCCCCGATGCCGGCCGCCATGAACAACATCATCACCGGCAACAACCACGGCACATCCTCTCGATCCAGCACCCCGATGGCAATCATCGGTGCCGTAAACGTACTGATCAGCGAAATCAACGCCGGATTCGTCACCTGATACTTCGTCCTCACACCCTCCAGCCCCTCCACGCGTTTCACGTTCTCCATCTACAAACCCCCCTCTAGCCGATAAACCCGATTCCTACATCTTCCTCCGGAAGTAAACAAACGCTCCGCCCCAAGACACCACGGCGATCCCGATCAACAGCGTCACCACCGCCCGACGACCACACCCCACCAATACCCCGCATCCTTCATAAATTCTCATCCCCTTCAAAAATGAAAATGTCCTCAATCCGGCACCCGAACGCCTGCGCCAATTTGTGCGCCAGCACGAGTGACGCCTTGTACTTGCCGGCTTCCAGCGAAATAATCGTCTGCCGCGACACGCCAACGACCTCCGACAACTGCTCCTGCGTCCAATCCTGCCCCAGACGCTTCTCCTTGATCAGCGTTCGCATTCCTTCACCTCGATGTAAAGTTCATCATACGTAAAACTAACTTTACGTAAAGCGTACTTGACTCCACTCTTCGATGTCAAGTCTATTTTACACCGCACAAAAAAAGCCCCTGACACGCGGGATAGATCCCCCATCTCAAGAGCTTTCTTCCTGACCAAACGTCCTTAGTCATCCCCACCGTCAAAATCGAAATCATCATATCCATCGTCGTCATCGTAGCCATCGTAGCTGTCATGATTGTGATGATGCCGATCCTGATGTGTTTTCGCCCGTCGAGCGGAAATCACCGCGAGCACAATAATGGCAACAAGCGCAACAGTCGCAATCGCAACACCCGCAATCACAAGTAAAAGCACAAACGGATTCATAACGAGACCGGCCGCAAGGCCGTAGCCCCCTTTCCCAACAACAATAATTATGAAGACTCTGATCAATTCGCCATTAGAACCTTCAAATCCTGTAGCTTCCACCACTTCTTTTCCAAAATTCCCAAACCCTATATACTTATGAACAGACACCCCCTACACACTGCCCAACGGTGCCCTATAAAATAAACAGCACCGAGCTCCACCAGCCACCCGAGTGAGCAGAGGGGGAGGTATATCCGTAGGGTGAGATCAGAACGAGCATCCCGACCGCCTTCCTACAATCAGAGGGATGCGAGTTCTCCCGAACCCGGAGGATATACCTCCCCCGTCGCGGCTTAGGCGGCAGCCAAGCACACCCCACGAACCCTTTTTCTAAAACAACAGAGTCTATCGGCTTATAAACTTAATCTATCGACCAACACGACCTAGCGGTCAAACACCCCCCAAGGAGGCAACCACCCATGATCATCGGCACCGGCATCGACATCCTCGAACTCTCCCGCATCGCCACCATTCTATACCGCCAAGGCGACACCCTCTGGAACCGCATCCTCGCTCCCTCCGAACGTCGCCCCTTCACCTCCGACAAACGCAAAATCGAATACCTCGCCGGCCGCTTCGCCGCCAAAGAAGCCGCCTCCAAAGCCCTCGGCACCGGTCTCGGCAAAGTCTCCCTCCACGATCTCATCATCAGCTCCGACCCCAACGGCGCCCCGATCCTCACCCTCCACGGCTATGCCGCCGAACTCGCCTCCCAAAAAGGCATCACCCACCTCCACCTCTCCATCTCCCACTCCGACCACTACGCCGTCGCCCACGTCATCGCCGAAGCCCGCTAAAATTCCGAACCTTGTACATATTGCCTGTGAGACAAGAATAGACATGTACCAAACAACGGAAGAGGGACAGGTGCGGCATACACAGAGAAATTTTTCTCGACATCATTTCCTAGGAAATACCGCACCACCACCCTTTCCTGTCGAAAGAGCTGAGGGGGAGATCACATGAAAAAAGTTTACCTCGTCCTCATCACCGTTTTGGTACTCAGTCTCGCACTGTTCGGCTGCGGCACCCGAGACCAAGAAACCGTGATGAAAGACTTGGCCCAAGTCCAAAAAGACCTAACCAGTTACCAATCCCAAGCCACCATGACCGTCACAGCCAACAACACCACCCAAAAATACTCCATCGAAACCTGGTACAAAGCACCCAACTTCTACCGCATCGCACTCGGCAACCAACAAAAAGAAATCACCCAAGTTATCGTTCGCAACGAAGAAGGCATCTTCGTCGTCTCACCGCAACTCAAGAAAAGCTTCCGCTTCAAAGGCGACTGGGCTGAAAACCAAGGCCACGTCTACCTCTACCACGCCGTACTCGACCGTATCCTCAAAGCCAAAGAAACCGACTTCGACACCGCAGAAGGCAAATACATCTTCACCCTGAACATGGAACCCGAAAACCCGCTCGTCGCCAAACAACAAATCACACTCGCCGACAGCAACTACGCACCCAAACAAGTCGCCCTGCTCGACAAAAACAAAAACGCCGTCGTCTCCGTCGACTACGAATCTTTCAAAACCGGCGTTGAATTTAAAGATGATGCCTTCACCCCGGAAGCAGCCATGACCCTCGCACCCGAAGACGCCACCCCCGTCATGGCCGGCGCCAAAGACTTCGGCATCATCGAACCGCGCTACGTCCCGTCCGGTGTCAAACTGGCCGAACCGCGCGAAACCAAGAACTCGATCCTGCTTCAATTCCAAGGCGATACCCCGTTCTCGATCATCGAAGAACGCCCGGCTGCAAAAGTCGCGTCGCTCTCCGAAGGCGAACTGGTCGACCTCTGGGGCAACACCGGCGTGATCACCGGCCAAGCGGGCGACTACCGCTCCTTGCACTGGATTCACAACGGCGTTGAATTCTCCCTGACCGGCAAAATGGCGGTCGACGAAATGGTCAAAATCGCCCAATCGATGATCGGCGGCGGCAAATAACACAACGAGCAACGGGTGTCGCCTTCTGACACCCGTTCTCTTCTCGTTTGCCAGTTCCCTGTGAAAAGAGCAGGGAGAAGAAGCCTCATGTCGAACATACTAAACAAGGCATCATCAGTCACGGAACGGTGGAAGAGACAGAAGGAAGGGAATCTCATGTCGGAACTGTCGGAACAACTCTACGTACGACCTACATGGGCGGAAATCAACCTCGATCGGATCGCCCACAACGTCCAAGCGGTGCGCCGCTCCTTGCCGCCCGACGCCCAAGTCATGGCGGTGGTCAAAGCGAACGGCTACGGCCACGGCGCGATCCCGGTCGCCCGCATGGCTCTGAAAGCGGGGGCCACGTACCTCGCCGTATCCTCCGTCGACGAAGCGTTGGAACTGCGCAAAGCGAACATCACCGCCCCGGTGCTTGTCCTCGGCTATACACCGCCGAGCCAAGCGCAACTGGTCGTCGAGGAGGGGCTGACCCAAACCCTGTACCAGCAGGACATGCTCGAGGCGTTACACCAAGCCGCCTTGGCAGCGGACAGGCCCGCCAAAGTCCATATCAAAGTCGATACGGGCATGGGGCGACTGGGCTTTACCGGAGTGGACGAGGCGGTCGACTTCGCCAAGCGGACGGCGGCGACTCCAGGCGTTGAGCTGGAAGGGCTGTTCACGCACTTTGCCACCGCTGACGAAGAAAACTCCGCCTACGCCGAGAAGCAAGCCGCCCGCTGGCAAGCTCTGCTCCAAGCGATGCAAGCGGCAGGAATAGAGATCCCGTTGGTGCATATATCCAATAGTGCGGCGATTCTCCAGTATGGAAATTGCGCCGGAAACATGGTGCGGCTCGGCATCTCCATGTACGGCTACTACCCCTCCGACGAAGTATCGACACAAGTAGAGCTGCGCCCCTCTTTGCGCTTGCTCTCCCAAGTGGTACACGTAAAACAAGTGGAGGCGGGAACGAAAATCTCCTACGGTGCGACCTTTGAAACGAAGCGACCGTCGCAGATCGCCACCGTGCCGGTTGGCTATGCGGACGGTTACTCCCGCGCCCTGTCCAACCGTGCGGACGTGTTGGTCGGCGGGCGGCGCGTGCCGGTGATCGGACGAATCTGTATGGACCAACTGATGCTTGACGTCACCGAGGTGCCGGGTGTGGCCGTCGGGGACGAAGTGGTGCTCTACGGCGCCCAAGGCGACGAGCGGATCGCGCTGGAGGAAGTGGCGGACCTGATCGGCACGATCTCCTATGAAGTTTGTTGTGCGCTGGGGCGTCGCGTGCCCCGTTTGTACTTGGAACAAGGGCAGTTGGTCGACGTCGTGACGATGTAGGTCACGGCCCCGCTCTGGTCGATTTTGGTATGAAACGGTAGACGTTTTGACATACTTAGGCTAGGGTGGGTATAATAGTGCTTGGATGTCTGGAGAGTAGGTATTGTTTTTAGTTGGAGGTGCCGCGCGTTGTCCAAAACCAAACGCATTATGGTCAGTGTTCCGAACCAGTTGCTGCAAGAGGTAGACGGGATTGTGGAGATGGAAAACCGCAACCGCAGCGAGCTGATTCGCGAGGCCATGAACCTGTACCTGAAGGAACGAAAAAAGCGTTACATTCAGGAGTCTATGCAAAAAGGCTATCTGGAGATGGCGAAAATCAACCTGAACATCGCGTCGGAAGCGTTTTTGGCGGAGGAAGAAGCGGATCACACTTTAGACCGTCTAGTTAGCGGGGTGTAAGTTGGTGAATGTGAAACGCGGCGACATTTATTTTGCGGATCTTTCACCCGTTGTAGGGTCCGAACAGGGCGGGTTTCGTCCCGTGCTGGTCATCCAAAATGACATCGGCAACCGGTTTTCCCCTACTGTGATTGTCGCGGCGATCACTGCCCAAATTCAGAAAGCCAAGCTGCCCACACATGTGGAAGTGTCGGCCAAAGCTTACGGTCTTGATCGCGACTCCGTGATTCTGCTCGAACAGATCCGCACGATCGACAAACAGCGGTTAACCGATAAAATCACGCATTTGGACGACGAGATGATGTCCAAAGTGAACGAAGGCCTGCAGATTTCGATCGGGCTGATTGATTTTTAGATCGAATGGATGGAAAATCAATACGCACAGAAAAAACCACCTAAGGCATGCCTCAGGTGGTTTTTGCCGTGCACCAAGGTCCACTAGCCGCGGATGATGACACCTTCCGCAATCCCACGAATGATCACAGCGGAATGATCGTTCGGGTTGGCGATGCCACGGATGATGACGCCTTCCAGACCCGGAGCGGTCGAAGCGTCTGCCAGGCCGCGGATGATCACGCTGTTGCTGTCCGCGTTGATGCCGCGGATGATCACCGAGTTGATCGCCGGATCCGCGACGCCGCGAATGATCACGTTCTCGAGGCCCGGAACGGTGGAAATGTCAGCCAAACCGCGGATGATTACAGCGTCCGGCTCTTCCGAAGAGATCGGAATGTCGGCCACTTGAACAGCCGCACCCGGCTTTTCGATGGAGATCGGAATGTCAGCTTGCGGAGTAACATCATGGGTCGAGATGAGTACTGCAGCGGAAAGTGCGATGCCGAGAATAGACAATGTTTTTTTCATGGATGAACTCCTCCTTGGTATGACCCTCTGTAAGGATCATGATAGGTGAATTGTATGCAGAGTTACGCAGGAAGTTAATGTAACTCACCCTTGAGTTTAATATACCACAGTATCGCTAACGACACAAGCACATTGCGTTAAAGTTTCGCGTAATTTTTTACAAAAGTCAGACAATGATTTATAGCAAAGAATCCTTATAAACTTTAGGCTTTTCTAGGTATTTGCTACAAATGGATCGTCGTGAAATCAACCAACTTCTTGCTTGTTTATGTAGTAGCCCTTTATTAACTGTGGTAACACTCATTATAAAGAAGAACAAAACAGAAGTCCTGAGTCTCTGCACCTATAATACTAGGACGACAGTCATGATGAAAAAGTTTCACCCTCAGGTAAAAATACCCACGCTGTATATCATATCCATTTTTGGGAACGATAGAACCAAGCTTGTATCAAATGACTTTACGAATTGCGAATTGAGCCCTATAATAAGGGCTAGTTGGTGAACAACGCAAACGCGATGAGGAAGAAGAGTATGGGAGCAGCCCGCTGTCAGAGAGAGGATTCCACGGCTGAGAGAATCCTTCGGCGAAGAGCTTTCGGAAGCTGACTTCCGAGCGCAGGCGAAAATCCTGCCGGCCGTGCCCGTTATCGCACGCTTGAGTGACTCGCAGGTTCCGCGGCCATGGCCGGGAGCGGCGAGTAATCAGGGTGGTACCGCGAAAGTATGTCTGACAGCCTTTCGTCCCTGGGCAATGTCCCGGGGGCGGAAGGCTTTTTGTTTTTATTGGGTCATCTTTTGGATGGAGAATAGGAGGGACTGACTGTGAAGTCTGCAGACATTCGCAACGCATTTGTCAAATTTTTCGAAAGCAAGGGGCATGAGATCGTGCCGAGCGCCTCGCTGGTGCCGCACAACGACCCGTCCCTGCTTTGGATCAACGCCGGGATGGCGCCGCTGAAGAAATACTTCGACGGCTCCGAGATTCCGAGAAACCCGCGCCTGACCAACTCGCAAAAGTGCATCCGCACCAACGACATCGAGAACGTGGGCAAAACGGCCCGCCACCACACGATGTTCGAGATGCTCGGCAACTTCTCGATCGGCGATTATTTCAAAAAAGAAGCGATCCACTGGGCTTGGGAGTTTCTGACCGAACACCTCAAGTTCGACAAAGAGCGCCTGTTCGTCACCATCTACACGGAAGACGACGAAGCGTTCCGCATCTGGACGGAGGAAGTCGGCGTGCCGGAGGAGCGCATTTGCCGCACCGAGGAAGACAACTTCTGGGACATCGGCGAAGGCCCCTGCGGCCCGTGCTCCGAGATCTTCTACGACCGCAAGCCGGAAATGGGCCCGGACGACGTCTTCCACCCGGACAACCATGACGAGACCCGCTACTTGGAGATCTGGAACCTCGTGTTCTCGCAGTTCAACCACAACGCGGACGGCTCCTACACCGAGCTGCCGAAGAAGAACATCGACACCGGCTCCGGTTTCGAGCGCCTCTGTGCCCTGCTCCAAGGCGGCGAAACGAATTTCGACACCGATCTGTTCCTGCCGATCATCGAAGCGACCGCCAAGCTGGCCGGCAAATCGTATCACGAAAAGCCGGAGTGGGACGTGGCGTTCAAAGTGATCGCCGACCACATCCGCACCGTGGCTTTCTCCATCGGTGACGGCGCCCTGCCGTCCAACGAAGGTCGCGGCTATGTCATCCGCCGCTTGCTGCGTCGTGCCGTTCGCTTCGGCAAAGTGCTCGGCATCGAGAAGCCGTTCATGTATTCGCTGATCGGCATCGTCGGCGAGATCATGGGCGAGTACTACCCGGAGATCGTGCAAAAGCAAGCGTTCATCGAGCGCGTGGTCAAGGCGGAGGAAGAGCGTTTCCACGTCACCCTCGCCGACGGCGAAGCGCTGCTGGCGGACGTGATCGCGAAAGTGCGGGAAGAAGGGAAACAAGTTCTGCCGGGCGACGAAGCGTTCCGCCTGTACGACACTTATGGCTTCCCGATCGACTTGACGGAAGACATCTGCTCCGAGCAGGGCTTGGACATCGACCGTGAAGGCTTCGAGGCGGCATTGAACGAACAGCGCCAACGCGCGCGTGCCGCTCGCAAAGACGTGACTTCGATGAACGTGCAGTCCGAACTGTACCAGCAACTGGAACTGGCGTCCGAGTTCATCGGCTATTCCGAGAAGACCACCGGCGCACAAGTGCTGGCGATCATCGTCGGCGGCGAAGTGGTCGAAGAGGCGCATGAGGGCGAAGAGATCGAACTGTTCCTCGACAAGACACCTTTTTACGCGGAATCGGGCGGTCAGGTGGCGGACATCGGCCTGATCACCGTCGGCGAGGATGCGATCGTCCAAGTCACCGACGTGCAGAAGGCGCCGAACGGCTACAACCTGCACAAGGCGAAAGTCCTGTCCGGCACGGTCAAGGTCTTCGCGTCGGTCGAAGCGTCGATCGACACCGAGCGCCGCACCGACATCACCCGCAACCACACCGCGACCCACTTGCTGCACAAGGCACTGCGCGAAGTGTTGGGCGAGCATGTCACCCAAGCGGGCTCCATGGTCGCACCGGATCGACTGCGCTTCGACTTCTCGCATATCTCCGGCCTGTCCGCTGACGAGCTGGCGGTGATCGAGCGCAAAGTGAACGAGCAGATCTGGGCGAACGACATCGTCGAGATCCGCGAAATGCCGATCGACGAAGCGAAAGCGCTGGGCGCGATGGCGCTGTTCGGCGAGAAGTACGGCGACGTCGTGCGCGTGGTCAAAGCGGGCGACTACTCGACCGAGCTGTGCGGCGGTTGCCATGTGCGCTCGACCGGAGAGATCGGCCTGTTTAAGATCCTCTCCGAAGCGTCGATCGGCGCAGGCGTACGTCGGATCGAAGCGGTCACCGGCAAGGGTGCTTACGAATTCGTGGCACAACGCGAACAGATGCTGGCCGATGTCTCGGGCAAGCTGAAGTCGAACATCGCGGATATCCCGATGCGCGTCGACATCCTGCAGAAAGACCTGAAGGACCTCGGCAAAGAGATCGAGACCCTGAAAGGCAAGCTGGCGGCGGGCGAAGTGAAAAACCTCGTCAACCAACTGCGCGATGTCCAAGGCGTACCGTTCCTCGCGGCGAACCTCGAAGGCACCGACATGGACGGCCTGCGGGCGATCGCCGAAGACTTGAAGGGCCGCCTCGACTCCGGCGTCATCGTCCTCGGCACCGCTCAAGCGGCTGACAAAGTCTCTTTGGTCGTCGCCGTGACCAAAGACCTGAACAGCAAAGGTCTGCAAGCGGGCAAGATCGTCAAGGAAGTCGCGGCGATCACCGGCGGCGGCGGTGGCGGTCGTCCGGAACTGGCGCAGGCGGGCGGCAAGGACGCGTCCAAGCTGCAAGAAGCGCTGGACAAGGCCGCTGACATCGTCGGCGGGATGATCGGGTAAATAAATACGTGGTAAGTAAGAAGAAGGGCAGTCGTTGAGGCTGCCTTTTTCTATGAGCTGCGTGCGGAGCTTATAAAGCTAGAATAAAGGTCACTTCCCCTTTCTTTCACAAGTGGAGAAAGTAAGGTATACTGGATGCAAACAGGTACGACTCGGAAATCTGGTAAGAAGGTGAGTGACCCCGCATGATCATCCGCCACGCACAAGACCGCGATCGCCAATGGCTGATCCGCGAATATTTGGAGCATATGAGCCCCGATCTGGAGCAGGCGGCGCGCTACGCCCTGCGCTGTTTGCAGGTGGATCGGGTGTTGCTGGCGGAAGAGGAGCGGTTTCCGCTCGGGCTGTTGCATTGGACGGCCCGCTGGGGGCTGCGGCACGGGCTGGCGGAGATCGTTTGGCTGCGGGTGATCTCGTCGCGGCGTAGGCAGGGACTCGGGCGGCTGCTCTTGGAGCGGGCGCTGTGCGACATGCAGACCTGCTAT
>DASTWJ010000034.1:0-9127 GCA_035776695.1 Bacilli bacterium | reverse complement strand
CAGGCAGGTTACCCACGTGTTACTCACCCGTCCGCCGCTAAGCTTCGAGAGCAAGCTCTCTCCGCTTCGCTCGACTTGCATGTATTAGGCACGCCGCCAGCGTTCGTCCTGAGCCAGGATCAAACTCTCAATAAAAGTTTGGTTCATGACTCGAATCGATCTCGTTTCACTCGTTTAGTTTTCAAGGATCAATCGTGTTTCATTCTCCGTCGCTCACCGTGTGTCTCGCGGCGACAAGAAATAATATACCACACGTAAAACCAACGCGCAACATGAAATTTTAACCAAGAAAAAAGCTCCCGCGAAGATTCGCAGGAGCTTCAAAAGGCACGATCTTATTTGAACGGAGCGATCAGGTCTTGGAACTGCTCGGCCGTCATGTTGATGTCGTTCTTCGCGATCGCCGTTTCCGGGTACGCGCGCAGAGCTTGGTCGTACGGCAGTTTCTCAGTGTTTTGGTAGAGAACGCCGGTCACGAGCTCTTCTTTCTCCTCGATCAGCTTGATCACGCCGAAACGGTCGGTCTTGTCATAGCCTTCGAGTTCGTCTACGTTGGTCAGGTTGCCTTTGTAGAAGTCATAGGTGTTGACTTTGTTAAAGGTAACGCACGGAGAGAACACGTTGATCAGGGAGAAGCCGCGATGCTTCATGCCTTGTTCGATCACGGAGGTCAGTTGCTTCAGGTCGCCGGAGAAACCTTGAGCGACGAAGGAAGCACCGCCGAGGATCGCCATTTGCAACGGATGTACCGGCTCGTCGGTGGAGCCTTCCGGTGCGGTCTTGGTCTTGGTGCCCGGGTCGGATGTCGGGGACGTTTGACCGGTGGTCAGACCGTAGATGTGGTTGTCCATGACGATGTAGGTGATGTCGATGTTACGACGCATCGCATGCACGAAGTGACCCATGCCGATGCCGTAGCCGTCGCCGTCACCGCCCGCCGCTACGACGGTCAGGTCTTTGTTTGCCAGTTTGACCGCGGTTGCGACCGGCAGAGAACGACCGTGCAGGGAGTGGAAGCCGTAGCCGCCCATGTATTGAGAGGTTTTGCCGGAGCAACCGATGCCGGATACGGTTACGAGTTGTTCCGGTTCGAGACCCAGGTTCACCGCCGCTTTTTGCAGCGCTGCGAGAACGGTGAAGTCACCGCAACCCGGGCACCAGTTCGGTTTTTCCGCACGAAAATCTGCGATGGTAGCCATTAGAGGGTCACCTCTTTCTTCAAGCTGTCCGCGACTTCTTTCGCCTTGGCGTAGATCTCTTCTACGAGGAACGGGTCGCCGCTGTATTTCAGGCAGGATTCGAACTTGTCATGCAGGCCGATGAACTGCTTCAGTTGGGAAGCGAGTTGCCCAAACGAGTTCAGTTCGGTCACGAGGATCTTCTTCGCGCTCGCGAGGTACGGCTTGACTTCTTCCGTCGGGAACGGCAGCAGGCGAGAGATCGACAGGTGGCCGACCGATACGCCTTCCGCTTGCAGACGCTCGAACGCTTCACGCTGGATGTTGGAGGTGGAACCGAAGTCCACGAGCACCAGTTCCGCGTTGTCAGCACCTGCATAGGTTGCGCCTTCGAGGTCGTTGAAGTTCGCCAGTTTCTTCGCACGCTTATCCATTTGCTTCACGCGCAGATCGGTTTCTTCCATTTCCACGCCGACTTCGTCGTGCTCGTTGCCCATCGCAACGAAACGGCCGTTCTTTTGGCCCGGGAAGGAACGCAGGGAGACGCCGTTCTCAGCGGTGACGTCAAAGCGCTTGAACGCCCCTTTGTCGAGGCCTTCCAGGTACTCGTCGGAAGCCAGGTTGCCGCGGTCGATCTTCAACGCGTCGAAGTCGATCGCGTCGATGGTCATCTTGTTCATGCCCATGTACAGGTCGGTTGCCACGATAACCGGCGTTTGGTACTTCTCCGCCAGGTTGAACGCTTCGAAGGTGTATCGGAACACTTCCTCGACGTTGCGCGGAGTCAGGATGATGCGCGGAATCTCGCCGTGCGAGCCGTACATCAGGGTCAGCGCGTCCGATTGCTCGGTCTTGGTCGGCAGGCCGGTCGAGGGACCGGAACGTTGCACGTCGATGATGACGAGCGGGGTTTCGGAGATGCCTGCGAGGCCGAGTGCTTCCATCATCAGGGACAGGCCCGGGCCGGAAGTCGCGGTCATCGAACGAACGCCGGTGTAGTTGCCGCCGATCGCCATCATGACAGCAGCGATTTCGTCTTCCGCTTGGACGACGGTGCCGCCCAGTTTCGGGAAGTTGGCGATGATTTGGTACATGACTTCGGTCGCCGGGGTGATCGGGTATTGCGCCAGGAAACGGCAGCCGGCAGTCAGCGCACCCAGAGAGGTCGCTTCGTTACCGGAGATGTACAGGCGGTCTTTAACCACTTCCGGACGAGCCGGCAGGTCGATGCGGGTGCCGAAGTTCGAGTTGTAGAACTCGAAACCGCGTTGCATCGCGACCAAGTTGTTCTCGACGATCTCTTGGCCCTTGGAACCGAACTTGTCGGTCAGGACGGAGCGGAAGTCTTCCGCAGAGAGACCGATGATCGCAGCGGTGATCCCGATGGAGACCATGTTCTTCATGATCGGGGAACCGCATTCCTTCGCGATGTCGGTCAGCGGTGCCGGCACGACGGTCACATGATCGTTGTCCGGAACTTCCGCGTTCTTGATCGCGGTATCGTAAATCAAAACAGAACCTTCCACGAGTTCATGGAAGTTGTGGTTGATCGTTTCTTGGTCGAACGCCACCAGAATGTGCAGATCGTCACCGTGGTGACCTTTCTTGTCAGCGGTTACACGAACTTTACCGTTGGTGTGGCCGCCCTTGATCAAAGACATAAAGTGACGGTACGTCGCCACGTAATAGCCGAGACGGAACATGGAAAGCGCAAAAATATCCGCAGTGGACTCAATGCCTTCGCCTTGCGCCCCGCCTACCTTCCAACCGAGGTCTTTGCTCACTATACGTTCACTCCCTATCATCAGTTACAGGCTAAACATGCAGGATAACACCCTATCATTGTATCAATCTTATGCCAAAATACTAGCGGTCTGTTACAGAAAAGAGAGAAAAACGATCTTCATAAAACGAAATCAGCTCCTCCATGCTCCCTTTTTCACCCTGCATTCAAAAGATTCCATATCAACCAACTGGTCGGTTGTGCTATATAACAGCTAGACTTCGTCTTTTTCGACACCTTCTTCTAGGAATTCTCTGAAAATGACCCCGTGCCACTTCCCCGCTCCCCTCTTGTGTTAGTACAGCACCGCCCACCTTCTTCCCACACATATATAAAGGAAGAAACTCATTCTCCCCCTCCCCACGCTCCCTTTTACCCAATTGTAATAGTACAGAATCTTCCCCATAAAAAAAGTGCCCTCTTCTCCGACACCCCGCTGTGGGCTGTCGAAAAAAATAGGCACCTTTTTCCCTGTGTTAGTACAGGCGAGAACCGTGTTCCGCCTTACGCCTTCAACGCCTGATCGAGATCCGCGATGATGTCCTCGACGTCTTCGATCCCCACGGACAGGCGGATCAGACCGTCGGTGATCCCCGCCGCTTCCCGTTCGCTCTTCGGCATGATCGCATGGGTCATCGACGCCGGATGCTGGATCAGCGTGTGGACGTCGCCCAGCGAGACGGCCAAGTGTGCGAGCTTCACGTTGTTCATCACCGACTTGCCTTTGTCAAACGTCTTCACTTCAAAAGACAGCGTGCCGCCGAAGCCGCTCATCTGGCGCTTCGCCAACTCATGCTGCGGATGGCTTTCCAAGCCCGGGTAGTACACCTCGACCACTTCCGGATGATCTTGCAGGAACTTCGCCACTTTCAACGCGTTGTCGTTGTGGCGCTCCATGCGCAGAGCCAGCGTCTTCACGCCGCGGTCGATCAGGAACGCATCGTTCGGCCCCATGATGCCGCCGAGCTCCTTCAGATCGACGAACAGCCCTTTCAACACGTCCGCATAGCCGACGACGATGCCGCCGACCACGTCGCCGTGACCGCCGAGGTACTTCGTCGCCGAGTGCAGCGACACGTGTGCGCCGAGGTCGATCGGGCGCTGGAAGTACGGGGACATGAAGGTGTTGTCGACGACGATCTTGATGTCCGTGCCTTCCACCAGATCGGCGATGGCGCGGATGTCGGCCATCTTCAGCGTCGGGTTGGCCGGGGTTTCGAGGTAGATCGCTTTGGTGTTGGGCTTGATCGCAGCGCGGACCGTTTCCACGTCGGAGGTGTCCACCCAGCTCATCTCCACGCCGTAACGCCCTTTTAACGTGCG
This sequence comes from Bacilli bacterium, assembly GCA_035776695.1. GTDB lineage: Bacteria > Bacillota > Bacilli > Tumebacillales > Tumebacillaceae > Tumebacillus. The sequence goes on along the minus strand of DASTWJ010000034.1, from coordinate 4,843 downwards.
CTCAAACAGCGAGAAGGTCGCACCGTAGATCGCATCGGCCGCGATCACGTGGTCGCCCGATTTCGTCAAATGCACCATCACGTGCGAGATCGCAGCCATGCCGGAACCGAAGCAAAGACCCATCTCGGCATTTTCCAGTGCGGCGATCTTTTCGGCGAGCGCATCGGTGTTCGGGTTGCCGAGGCGGCTGTATTTGTAGCCCGGCGAACCGGCGAAGATCTCCGCGCCACGGTCCGCATTTTCGAATACGAACGTGGAGGTTTGGTAGATCGGCATCGCATGCGCGCCGGTGGTCGGGTCGACCGTGTGACCGGCGTGCAGAATCCGTGTGTTATACCCCAGTTTGCTGTAATCGTGTTTTCCCATTGTCAAAAATCCCCTCTCTATGAATACCGCTCCCGTCACGGAGGAACGATAAGACTGTTTTGCAAAGCAAGTAACTCAATCTTCGAATGGAGCGTGACGAATTACCATGCGACCGCGAAGTATGCTGATGGCCCTTCTGACGATGGCGCTTGTCGCCGTCACGATGAGCGGCCATCCGTCAGGCGAGGCGCCGTTGACCCACCATCGGAGCGCAGCCGGCCCGCACGACAAGGCCGCTCATCTCGCCTCCCGAACCGGCACACCGAAGCCGAGCAACCAGTTGGTGCAACATCGAGTGCAACCGGGCGACACGCTGTTTGACATCGCCACCCATTACCATACGAAAGTCGACCAGATTCTGCACCATAACCCGCAGCTCGATCCGCAGGCGTTGCGCATCGGACAAGTCCTCTCCGTGCCCGTCAATACGGTGAAGCCGCACAAATCGCGGCAGGAGCTGGCAAAACTGGCTGCCAAGATGGTGCTCAGTCACAGCGGCGAGCCGAACCGCTACATCAAAATGATTCCCTGTCAGCTCACCGCTTACACCAACTCCTACGAATCGACCGGCAAATACCCCGGCGATCCGGGCTACGGCATCACAGCCAGCGGGCAGGTGGCGAAGGAAGGCTGGACGATCGCCGTCGACCCCGAGCTGATTCCGCTGCACAGCATCGTCTACATCCCCGGCATCGGGGTGCGCTATGCGGAGGACACGGGCGGGGCGGTGAAAGGGCCGCACATCGACGTATATATGACGGATGATCGGATCGCGCGTCAGTTTGGCGTGAAGAACGGGGTCAGCGTGTATATACTCGAAGAAGGAATGAGGGAGCCGTAAGGACAGGCTCTCTTTTTCTCTGTGGAAAAAAAGAGCCTGTCCTTACGCAGCCCGACTTCCGGCTACGAGCTGGCGCTGGTGTAAGAGCGAAGCGCCTTTTTCCAGAACAGGCGCGACAAGACGACCAGCACGACGGAGATCACGAGGGAGATCAACGCCTCGCCCCCCGTCAGCTTCCCGACGAACGCCGCCGCCGGAAACGTGGTCAGCACCGCGACGGGGAACAGGTAGGTCAGCACGAAGCGCAACCAGCCGCTGTAGACCTGCACGGGGAAACGCGCCGTCTCGAAGAGCGAGTTGAAGAGAAACGTCAGGTTCTCCACCTTCACGAACCAGAAGGAGGTCGTCATCAGCAACATCCAGATCGCGTACACCGTGACCACCGCCGCGAGGAACATCAGCAGGAACCAGAGGATGTTCCCCACCGTCAGCACCACGTCGAGTTGCACCGCCGCATAACCCAACAGCGCGAACCCGAGCAATACGTCGGTGATCGGCCAGAAGACGATGTGGCGGAACGAGATGTAGAACTGGCTGTCCACCGGCTTAAGCAAAATCAGGTCGAGCGTGCCTTTGCGAATATGCTGCACGATCCGCCCGATGTTCGGGCGCAGGATCATCGCGATCACGCCGTTGAGCGCATTGAAGATCCCGAGCAGCACCAACACCTGTTCGAAGCTCCAGCCGCCGATCTCATCCGCTTGCAGGAAAAACACTTGCAAGGTGAGCAGGGCAAAGAACAGGCCGGACAGAGTGCCGAGGACATTTCCGTAAAAATGAGAGCGATATTCCATCTCCTCGACGATGGCCGCGCGAATAAACTCCTTCAACACGCGTATGTATCCCATGCAATCCCCCTCCGATAACTAGATTTTATCGGAAAAATATGGTCACCTCAAGCCTGAGGACAAAAGAGAGGTCGGCTTCCCGCAGGAAACCGACCTCTTCTTGGTTGATTTATATGATCGATTCATCGCGTAAGAGGATCATCAACCGACCGGCTCCAAGACGGTGATCGTGACTTTGCGATACCCTTTGTCGCGCAACGGTATGATCTCCAAGTAGCGCGGATCGTTTAACCACCCGTGCAGGTGATCGAGGGATGGAAACTGCAGAATCCGCACGGACTCTTCAGCAAAATCACCGACGATTCGCGCCCCGGCGTTCATTCGAAACAGCAACTCGGCTCCGTAAGAATCGCGTATGACCGTCGCCTGTTTCTTGTACGCGGCCAACGCTTCCGGTTCATCGGGATTGGCCAATAATGTGATCAAGACTTGTACCATCGTAGACCTCGCTTGTTATCCTTGTGTTTTTTGCAACGCCACTTGATCGTCGATCTCCGGAGCCGCTTTTTTCGCGCCAAAAGAGAACCCGGACGAGAACAGCACCCCGGAGATGACCAAGATGCCACCGACCACTTGCACCGTCAGGATCGTACCGCCGGTCGCCAACGAGATGACCATCGTCCAGATCGGCACCAAGTTGAAGAAGATCGAAGTCTTGCTAGCACCGATCTTCGCGATCCCTTGGTTCCACCAGAGGTAGGCGAGAACGGAACCCAACAGCGCCATGAACAGGATCGCGCCTTGAACGGAAATCGCTTGGTCGAAGAAAGCTCCCGAACCGGCTTCCAATGCGGTGAACGGGAGCATCAACAAAGCACCGACCGCCATCGAATAAGCGGTCGTCGCAAGCGCCGTGCTTTGCTTGAGGTACTTTTTGCCCAAGACGGCATACAAAGCCCAGCAGATGCTGCCGGCGTTGATAATCAGATCACCTTTCGAGAAGTCCATGCTCAGAAGCACATCGAGCGAACCTTTGGTGATGACCGACACGACGCCGACCAAACTGATTGCGATCCCGATCGCTTGTCGTTTGGTGATTTTCTCGCGCAGGATCAGCGCGGATAACAAAACGGTTACCAACGGGTTGGCTGCCATGATCAGAGAGCCGTTCATCGCCGACGTGTGTTTCAGCCCGACGAAGAAAAGCACGTTAAAGCCAAAGACGCCCACCACCCCGAGCAGAACATACGCCCAGAAGTTCCGCTTGAACATACTACCGTCAAACCGCTCGCGAATGCCGAGCAGAATCAGCATGCAAATCGCTGCGATCCCGAAACGCCACGCGGCGATGCTAAAAGGCTCCATGTGTTCGACCGCCAGTTTGCCGGCGTTAAAGTTCCCGCCCCAGAAGGAGGTGGATAAGATCAAGAGAATAAAAATCAGCCATTTGTTCATGATGTTCCCTCACTTTTTATCGAAATCACCTAAAGCCTAGGATAAAATCCCAGGCTTCAGGAGGATTACCAGTTAAACGCATCCAAATGGATGCTGGACGGCAGACTGCGATTCGAACTGCTCAAGATCCATTCTACGCTGTCCGCCACATCTTCGGCCGCCAGCATGCGTTGCTTCTGTTCATCGTTAAACTCCACAAATTCCACCATGTTGTCCCGGAACGGCGTATCGACTTTGTCCAAGACGATGCTCGCCACTTTGATCCCGTGCGGTTTGGCTTCTTCGCTCAAGCTTTGCGTGAAGCCTTCGATCGCGAATTTCGAGGTCGAGTAGGCCACCATCGAGGAGGAACCCTTTTTGCCCCAGATGGAGGACATGTTGATCACAGAGCCGCTTTTGGCTGCGATCATATGCGGCAGAACCGCTTTCGCCAACAGGAAGTACCCTTTGAGGTTGATCCCCATCGTCTCATCCCATTGTTCTTCGGTGCATTGTTGCACCCCGCCGAAGTAGGAGACACCTGCGTTATTGACCAGAATGTCGATGCGACCATACGTGTCGAGGGTTTCCTGCACCATCCGGTCGACCGATCCCTTGTCGCGAACGTCTAGGGCAAAAGCCAACGCTTCCCCGCCTTGGGCGCGCAATTGGTCTTGAGCGGCGGCCAATTCATCCGCCTTGTTCGAAGCCAGCACGACTTTTACACCGCGTTCGCTCAACCGTTTGCTGACCGCCAGACCGATCCCTTGGTTGGCACCGGTCACGATCGCGACTTTCCCTTGCCAGTTTTCCACGTTATACTCATCCTTTCACTTGCACATGATGTTCGGCAAAGACTGCCTTTGCAACAAATACGGCGTTAAGAGCCCGCGGAAATCCCGCATACGGCACCACTTGGATCAAGGCTTCCACGATCTCATTCGGAGACAATCCGACATGAAGTGCAGCGTTGATATGTACCTTCAGTTGCGGTTCGCATCCGCCTTGGGCTGCCAGGGCGGCAATCGTCACCAATTGCCGCTGTTTCAGATCCAACCCTTCGCGTCTATACACTTCGCCGAACACGAATTCGACCACATAATCGCCCAAATCGGGAGCGATGTCGGCCAACGCGTGAATCACCTGCTCGCCGCTTTCACCGTCGATCTCCATCAAGCGCTCCCAGCCTCGTTGAAATCGTTCCTTCATCGTGACCACTCCTTTAGGAAGGAATTCGTTCCAGTTGCAAGGGAGCGACAGCCATCCGGTATTCGATCGTGCTCAGGCCACCCTTGATGTGATCGTGACCGGCTTCCTTGATGATCTGCTGATATTCCGGCGTCAAGAAGCTGTCGCGGAATTCGGTCGGATCAGAGGAGAACGCGGCGACGAACAGGACGCCCGGCGTGGTCGA
>DASTWJ010000033.1:0-8479 GCA_035776695.1 Bacilli bacterium | reverse complement strand
GGCACGGAGACGGTCACGCTGACCAGCAATCAACTCCCGACTCATACGCACGTACCGAATGCAGGCACGACCTCCAACGCCGGAACCCCGACCAACACCGTCTGGTCGACCTTCAGCCAGAATGCTTACTCTAGCAACAGCAACGGGCAAACGCCGGTCAACATGAATACGCAATCCGTGCAGCCGGTCGGCGGAGGTCAACCTCACGAAAACATGATGCCGTCTCTGACCGTCTCGTTTATCATCTCACTGTACGGCGTGTTCCCGCCCCAGCCGTAGTCGTGAAGATTCACCCCATCTTGACTCACAAAGGAGGAAGTAAGAATGTCCGAACCGTTCTTGGGCGAAATTCGTATGTTCGCCAATAACTATGCTCCGCGCGGCTGGATGCTGTGCGAGGGACAGATCCTGAACATCAACCAATACCAAGCGCTTTATTCTCTGCTTGGCGCCGTTTATGGCGGAAATGGTGTGACCACGTTTGCCCTGCCAGACCTTCGCGGTCGCGTGCCGATTCACGTTTCCACCACCATTCCGTTGGGGCAAAAAGCAGGGGAAGCAACCCACACGCTGACCCAAAATGAAATGCCGGCGCACACCCACCAGGTTTTCGCATCAACTACGACGACGACCGAAGTCTCCCCCCTGAACAACACCTGGGGAAACCAGCCGAATTTGTATAGCACCACCCCTACGACCACGATGAACAACGAGGCGATCGGAAGCAGCGGAGGGAGTCAAGCGCATGACAACATGCAACCGTATCTCTCGACCAACTTCGCCATCGCCGTTCAAGGCATTTTCCCATCCCGGAACTAGAAAGGAGCACTCGAAATGGCTGACGCTTTTATCGGTGAGATTCGAATTTTTGCAGGCAACTTTGCCCCCAGAGGGTGGGCGCTGTGCAACGGGCAAATCATGTCCATCGCTACGAATACAGCCCTGTTCGCCATCCTCGGCGTTCAATACGGAGGCGACGGCAAGACCACTTTCGCCCTGCCCAACCTGAACGGAAAGGCACCGATGGGACAAGGAGCGGGACAAGGCTTGACCAATCGTGTCGTGGGACAGGCGATCGGTTCGTCGACCGTTACCCTGTTAGAAACGGAAATCCCGTCCCACACGCATATCCCGCACGCGATCGCGGCAGATGGGGACAACCCCGCTCCGACCGGTAACTACTGGGCCCAGCCCCCCGGTGATTTCCTCTCTCCGGGCACCCCGGTGTTTACCAACACGGCGCCTTCCACCCCGATGTCGCCCGTGGCCCTGAACGTAAGCGGCAACAGTGCACCGCACAACAACATGCAACCCTACCTCGCGATGAACTACATCATCTGCATCACAGACGGCGAATTCCCCTCGCACGGGTAGTCATGAAAAAGAGCCAGTGCCTCACCGGCACCGGCTCTTTTTCCACTTCCCATACCTCTCAAGGAACCTACGATACCCCGCCGCCAACTCATCCGGCAGCTCCTCTTCCGCGAAAAAGCGTACCTGCAACGACTCCGTTCCATCCGCGACCAACTCGCCCTGATACGTCTTCGTCACATACATCGCCGTCACGGAATACAGCTCATCCCCATTGGCGATCTTTAAATACTGCTCCGCCCCCGAGAACACATCGACCAACTCCAACTCGCCGATCTCAAACCCGGTCTCCTCCCGCACTTCCCGTCGCGCCGTCTCTTCCAACGACTCGCCAAGCTCCATCAACCCGCCCGGCAAGCCCCAGCCGCCATCAGACCGCTCCTGAAGCAAGATGCGATCTTCCGCATCCAACACGATCGCCACCGCTCCCGGCAGGATCAACGGCCGATGCCCGACCAACTTGCGTAACTCCATGACATACTCCATTTCGCTTGCTTACCTCCATCAACTTACTTCCTTCGTCTGGCTTCCGTCACCGCCAAAAACGCCTCCACATCCGCATACAACAAATCAAACGCCTGTTGCCAGAACGCCTCTTCCGTCACATCCGCTCCCAAATGCTTCCGCGCCAAATCCTCCACGCTCATCCGCCCCATATCCTGCAGAAGCGCGTCATACTGCTCCGGCGACAACTCCCCCTGCTCCATCGCCACTGCATACAACCCCGCCGAGAACAGATACCCGAACGTATAGGGATAGTTAAAATAAGTGCGATCCGTCAAATAATACAGGTTGTTCGAGATCCAATACACCGGCGTATAGGCAGCCAACCGCTCCCCATACACCCTTTTCTGCACCTCGATCATCAGCTCATCCAGCCGAGTGGCCGACAACGCTTCGCCGCGCCGGCAAGCCTCCACGGCCTGTCGTTCAAACAGAAACTGCATAAACGGCCGCCACACATACAGGATCATCTGGTTGACCCGCTCGTTGAGTAGCGCCGTTTTCGCCGCCTTGGCCCCTTCGCCGTCTTCCAACCGGGCCAGATAGCCTTTGGAAAACACCGTATCCGCAAACGTCGACGGAATCTCCACCAGCGACATCGGCACGCGATGCGCCAACGCCGACTGCTCGCTCACTTGCTGAAAATGATACGCATGCCCCAACTCATGAGCAAGCATCTGCACATCCTGAAAGCGCCCCGTGAACGTGGTAAACACCCGCGGCTGCTTGGAAACCGGCAGATAAGTGCAATACGTAATCAACGACTTGTCCTCACGCGCCTCCGCCTCGATCCACCGCTTCTCAACCGCCTCCCGTACAAAAGCGGCCATCGCCGGACTGAACCGCCCAAACTCCTCCGCGATCATCGTAAGTGCCGCTTCATACGAGATGCCTTCCACCGCCGAACCGTCCGCCGCCTCCGACCTCGCATCGTACGTCAACGGCGCCAACAGATCCGCCTCCGCCAGCCGTTCCAGCCCCAAGACCTGCGCCTTGCGCTCGTAGACTCCATCCGCCCAACGTTCGCCAGCAACGTCTCCTCCATTGCCGTCAGCGTCCGTTCCGACAAGCGATGCTCCACCAACCGCTCCTGAAGCGGGTCGTCCACCCCGCGAAGCTTCGCCGTCTGCACCCGCAGTTGCAAGATCTGCCCCAACGCCAGCGCATAGAGCTCCGCATCCGGCGCGACCGCCTCGCGCACCAGCTCCGGCAACGCCCGGCGGGCCATCCCATCCGCCTGCGACGTGAACAACAAATGAAACGCCTGCCGCCCGCCGATGGTCCGCTCCTGCCCGTCCATCTCCAGCGTCACCTGCAACCTCGCCGCCAGCCGATGACGCACGTGCGCCCACGACTTCACCCCGTTTCCGGCAAGGTCGGTGACCAACTGCTCCACCTCCGGCGCGAGGCGCTGCTCCGCAATCGTGCGCCGTTCCCACAAAGTATACGCTCCGGCCCCGATCCGCTCGTCCGCCAACACGTCGTGCAACACGTCCTCCGGCGTCGCCACCAGCAACCGGTCCGTCTCGATATACAACGAGTTGAGTCGATGAGCCAATTGGACACACCGCCGTTGCAAACGCGATGCCGCACCGTCCACCGTGTTTTGCCTCACCAGCGACGTGGCAAAACTCTCCGCCTCCGTCACCCGCGCCTCCAAGTCGGCCAACACGAGCACCCCTTCGCGAAAAAGGTTCGTGTCCTGCCCCCTCTGCGGCGCTTGCATCCCTTGGGCTGCTTCCCACGCACGGGCCAAATCCGCGTCCAACCCCTGCAGAAACGCCGCAAACGCCTCCGAAGCCGCTCCTCCCGGAAACAGCGTGTCCAATTCCCATCGCTTCTCAACTTGTTTGTTCAATCAATTCCCCCAGATTCGCACAAAAAAATAGAATGTTTCCACTACACTCGATTGTAACATGGGAAATCTTTCAATCCCACAGCTCCCACACAAAAAAAGAGCCCCCGGGAGCGAGCCGGAAGCTCATCCCAGAGACCCTTTTGCAAAAAGCTTACTTGGAGATGTTGATGGTTGCCGCGGAGCGGTCAGCCGCCTCGCCGGTCACTTGGATCTTCAAGCCGTAGGACGGCAGGTGCAGACCCGAGTAAACGCTGGACGGGGTGTAGTAGTTGTTCTTGTCGTTGAAGCCCGCAACCGGGTTCTTCGCCGCTTCGGACATGTGTTGGCCTTGGCCGTAGTCGATGTCCAGGTCGGAACCTTTGGTCAGGGAGAACGCAGCGTCGAAGATTTGGTAGCTGGTGCTTGCCGTTACGCCCGCTGCGATGTTACCACCCCAGTGGTGAACGTTTTGGTGTGCGTCCACGACGCCGAGGAAGCCGTAGCCCGGGTGTACGCCAACCCAGTTGTTGTCGTACGCGCCGTTTACATACCAGACAACCATGCCCGGATCGTAGGACAGGACGGAGTTGCCACGTGCGATGTGTGCCAGGCCGTTGTCAGCGCCTTGGTGGTTACGCCATTCCACGAGGTAGTAATGCGGAACGGAGAATTCACCTTTGGACTGGGTAAAGCCGTACAGATCCAATGCGGAAGCGCCTTCAGCATCGTCGGACAGAACAGTTGCGCCGTCTGCGGTGACTGCCACATTGTCGACGAAGAAGCCGTCGAGGTTCGCGCCTGCGTCCGTCATGTAGCGGAATTGCAGTTGAATTTGCTTGCCTGCATATTGGCTCAGGTCGATCGTTTCGTGTACCCAGCCGTTGGAGTTGCCGGTGTAGCCCGGAACGTTGGCTGCGATGGTCGGATCTGCCTGAACATTCAGTTCGGACGAGGTGTTCGCCGTGGACAGGGACGTCCAGGTTGCACCGTTGTCTTCGGAAACTTGGACGAAACCGTAGTCCCAAGTGGACTCGATGTCGTACCAGGTGTCGTAGTCAAGCGTTGCGTTGGTTGCGCCGGTCAGGTCGAGAGAAGCAACCGCGGAACGGTCGACGCCGTCGCCTTTGCCGCCCCAGTACTCGTAGGAGCCGCCGGCCGGGGTGTTGATGTGGTTGATTTGGTCCGGCAAGTTGATGCGAACCGCGTCGGAGTCTTCACCTTTTTGCGAAGCTTGGTCCAGCTTCACGTCCAGACCTTCTTGGGTCAGGTCGGAGAAGTCGATCTCCGTCAGGTGTTGCCAGTTGCCGCCGTAACGGTTTTGGAAGTATTCCTTGTCGTACGGAGAGAAGCTGGTCGGTTCGGTGCCCGGGATCAGGCCCGCCCAAGAGCCGGAGGACATGATCGACCAGTAGCCGACCGGTTCGCCGCCGCCGGAGTAGATGGTGTCGTACTCGTCCGGCAGACCGAGGTCATGGCCGAACTCATGCGCGAAGACGCCTGCTGCGCCGTCTTCCGGCTCGACGGTGTAATGGAACGCGCCGAGGCTGCCGCCCCAGTACGGGATGTCGGTCGAAGTGCCCGCTACCGGGTAGACGTAGCCCAGATCCCAAGAGTGGGACCAGATCGCGTCGCCGCCGATGTGGCCGCCGCCCGCTTCTTCACCTACGCCGGAGTGAATGACCATCAGGTGGTCGATCAGGCCGTCCGGCTCGTTGAGGTTGCCGTCGCCGTCCAGATCGTAGATATCTTGCTGGTCGTATTGAGACAGATCGGCACCGCTTGCAGCCGCCGCATCCAGCGCGTCGCGGATGAACTGTTGCGGACGCTGGTCGTTGCCGTCGCCGCCCACGTTGCCGCCGTAGTATGCTGCGGTGTGCGGAACTTTGACCCAGCCGACAACGTCGCCGGAAACGGTGTAGGAACCGCCGGATTGTTGCAGGTAGTATTGGGCCATCGACATCAGGTGCTCACCGTTCGGACCGGTGTAGCCGTTTTTGTTAAACAGCATGTCTTGATAATGCTGATGTGCGTAGTCGTGGTAGTACATGTCGGTTTCGCTTTGGTCGATCGAGTTGTGCTCGAAATCGCTGTACTCGGCCATGATCACGAGGATCTTGTCCGTCTTGGTGCCGCCGTCCCACTGCTGTGCGGTGGCCGGAGCGACCGTCTTGGAAGAGGTTGCGCCCTTCGCGGATGCTTTGACTTTCGCCGCTTCCGCTTTGAAGCTGCTCTTCTCGCTGATGAACTCGGAAGACTGCGCCCGCTTTTGCAGGTACTGGTTCATCGCCGCCGTCTTTTCCTCCGGCGACAGGCTTGCGTCGATCACACCTTGCTTGACCAGCGCGTCGATCATACGATCGTGGTTCACGATCCCCAAGTCGATCGGTGCGCCGCCACCGGCTGCTGCTACGGTTGCGTTGGTCGGGCCAGCCGCCAACAGGGACCCAGCAAACAGTGCGGTGGAAAGGCCAACTGTCAAAAGTTTCTTGTTCATTTTGGCTCCTCCTTTTTTCCCCCAAAAACACATGATATTTAATACATCTGCTTGTATTATAACATATTCTCGAAAAAATGCGAGAATTCTTTCCAAATTCATAGATAAACTTTTCGCTTGGCAAATTAACGAGAGTGTTTTCTAGCGAAATGCAGGTTTATTTCGACAGCTCCAAATTTACCTATTGACAAAAATAAATATATGTGGTATAATTAAAAATTTGTATTTGACCTCATTGTTGGTGAGGGGTATGATGAGAAAGAGATCAGCCACACCACTTTACCTACATAATGGAGGGGATATGCATGCAACTGGGCAACGGTATTGAAATGCTGAACATCCAATTAACAACGATGGGGCGTCAGGATACGATCCACCCGACCTTGCTGTGGGACGAGAACTCGGCCGTTTTGGTCGACGCGGGCTACCCGGGACAACTGGGGCTGTTCCAAGCGGCGATGGAAGAGGCGGGCGTGCCTTTTGACCGCTTGAACCGCATTGTGATGACCCATCAGGACATCGACCACATCGGCTGCCTGCCTGATTTGGTGGAAGCGGCTTCGCAACCGGTGGAAGTGTTGGCGAACGAGATCGAGAAGCCGTACATCCAAGGCGACAAGCGCCTGATCAAGCTGTCTCCGGAGATCGTGGAGAAGATCAAGGCGAACATGCCCGCGGACACGCCGCAGGAATGGCGTGAGGCGTTCCTCGCGATCTTGGACAACCCGCCGCAAGCGAACGTCGACACGGTGGTCGAGGACGGGCAGGAACTGCCTTACGCCGGCGGGGTCATCGTCGTCAACACGCCGGGTCACACCCCCGGGCACATCTCCCTGTACCACAAAGCGACCAAGACCCTGATCGCGGGCGACGCCCTGTTCGTCGTCGAAGGCGCCCTCATCGGCCCGCCGCCGCAGTTCACGCTGGACGTGCCGCAAGCGATGGCTTCGTTGAAGAAGCTGACTGAGTACGACATTCAGCAAGTGATCTGCTACCACGGCGGTCTATACAACGACAACGTGAACGAGCGCATCGCGGAGCTCGCGCAAGGGTAGAAAATCGAGAAACAGGAGTGCAGAACTTGCAGGCGGATGCCGAGCGATTCGCTCTAAACGTTCTACCTCCTACCAAACACTCCGCTACACAAAACAATGCCACACTGCGCAGACAGTGTGGCATTGTTATTTTCTCATTTAGCTAGCTTTCAGGTTTACTTCTTCAACAGCGCCAAATCGAACTTCGGCACAAGCCCTTCCTCTGCCGCTCGGCTGAGCAGGAAGGTGATCGCCTCGTACCCTTTTTCCCCGAGGTCGCGAGTGAACTCATTAACATAGAGGTCGATGTGCTTCTGCGCCACTTCCGGCGACAGTTCCTGCGCGTGTTGCATCACGTACTCTTGCGACGCTTGCGGATGCGCCCACGCGTATTCCACGGACGCACGCGTCCACTTCTCAATCGCCGCGAGATCCAAGTTGCGTCGCGCGATGATCGCCCCGAGCGGAATCGGCAGCCCGGTGTCGGACTCCCACCACTCCCCCATATCGGCGAGCAGGGTCAAGCCGAATTGCTTGTAGGTGAACCGCGCTTCGTGGATCACCAGACCGGCGTCGATCTTGCCGTCGCGCACGGCGGGCATGATCTCGTGGAACGGCATGATCACGATCTCCCCGACACCGCCCGGCACGTTCTGCGCCGCCCACAGGCGGAACAACAGGTAGGCGGTCGAGCGCTCCGAGGGCACCGCCACGGTCGCGCCGTCGATAGATTCGCGGCCGTCGCGGGTGAGCACCAGCGGGCCGCAGCCGCGACCCAGCGCACCGCCCGCGGGCAGCAGCGCGTAACGGTCCAGCAGCCAGGGCAGCGCCGCGTACGACACCTTCACCACGTCGAACTCGCCGCGCTCGGCGGCGGTGTTGGTAATGTCGATGTCCGCGTAGGTGACCTCGGTCGGCGGGGCGTCCGGGATCAGCCCGTGCGTCCAGGCGTGGAAGACGAACGTGTCGTTCGGGCAGGGCGAGTAGGCGAGCTTCACGGCACCAATCCTGCCGCGACCGCAGCGACGGCCACGCCCAGGGCACCGAGTGCCTCCGGGATGCGCCAGGCGGAGCGATCGCGGGGCCCGACCGGGTTGCTGATCGCGCGCAGCTCGGCGTAGCGGACGCCGTGCAGCACGGCCGCCGCGGCCACGCCCGCGCCCTCCATGCCCTCGGCGACCGCGTCCGGGAACCGCTCGACCAGCCGGGCGGCGGTGTCGGCGGTGCCGGTGACGGTCG
>DASTWJ010000032.1:0-6574 GCA_035776695.1 Bacilli bacterium | reverse complement strand
GATCGCGCTGTTAGCCGGCGCGTTGGGTTTGGCGACGAACCGATATTTGCAAAAGCGGATCTCGCGTCTGGTCGAGATCAACGCCGTGTTGGCGCAAGGCGACCTGCGGGTGAAGGCCGATGTCAACTCGCACGACGAGTTGGGGCAGTTGGGGCGTTCGACCGTCATGGTCATCGCCAACCTGCGCGAGACGATCTCGCACGTGGTGCATGCGTCGCTGCAAGTGTCCGGGTCGTCGTCCAAGATGGCGATCTCGGCGGAAGAGAGCAACCGCGCGGCCGAATCGGTCGCGATGACGATTCAGGAAGTGGCCGAAGGGGCGAACCGTCAAGTCGAGCGCTCGCAGGAGAGCGCCGAGTTGATGCAGCTCTTGGCCGAGTCGGTCATGGCGATCAAGCTGACGATGGACCAAGTGGTCGACATGGCGCAGCAGACGGCCGACACCGCGTTGTCCGGTCGCGATGTGCTGACCGGCACGACGGAGCAGATCGAAGGCATTCGCACAGCGAACAACGAGACGGTCGGGGCGTTTGAGCATTTGAGCGCAGAATTGAAGCGGATCATTGAGTTCGTCGATGTGATCACGGAGATCGCATCGCAAACCAACCTGCTGGCGCTTAACGCCGCGATCGAAGCGGCGCGGGCGGGCGAGCACGGTCGCGGCTTCTCCGTCGTGGCGGGCGAGGTCAAGAAGTTGGCCGATCAGTCGTCGGTGGCGGCGAACAAGGTGCGTGAGATCGTGGCGGCGTCGCATGTCGGCATGGAGCAGATGAAGACGGCGTTGAACATGTCGAACAGCAAGGTCGATTCCGGGGTGCAGTCGATGGAAGAGACCAACCGTTCTTTTGAAAACATCGTGTTCTCCGTCGAGGAGATGTTGGAGCAGATTCGCATCGTGGCGGATACTACGGAGCAGATCACCAACTCGTCGCAACAGGTGCTCGTCAACATCGAAGAGGTGGCGGCGATCACGCAAGAGGCGGCGGCCGGGATTCAGGAAGTGTCGGCGGCGACCGAGGAGCAGTTGGCGAGCATGGAAGAGATCGCCGTGTCCTCGCACTCGCTGGCTTCCTTGGCCGAGGACCTCGACGAGAGCGTCAAGCGCTTTAAGGTCGACGGTGAGGCGGAGGACTTCTCCGTGGAAGCCGGGACGGTCGAGTCGTTCGAAGCGAACGCCGCGCAGCTGGAAATCGCAGTGGCGGCGACGGAGGAAGTGCTGGAAGAGGCAGGCGACTCTTTTGCGGAACCGGCGGTGGAAGCGATGGCTGAGACCACGGAAGAAGAATGGTCTTTCAAAGTGGAAGGTGCCGAGGCGACGGAAATGTCTGCTGAGTCGCAGGAAGACGAATGGGTCTTCAAAGTGGAAGACGCTGAGGCGACGGAAACGTCTGCTGAATCGCAGGAAGAAGAGTGGGTCTTCAAGGTAGAAGATGCCGAAGCAGAGGAAACCACGACGGAGTCGCAGGAAGATGAATGGGTCTTCAAAGTGGAAGATGCTGAGGCGACGGAAACGACCGCTGAGACGCAGGAAGAAGAGTGGGTCTTCAAGGTGGAAGATGCCGAGGCAACGGAAGCAACGGCTGAGAACGAAGTCGCGGAAGCAGCCGAAGAGACTGCGGCTTCCACGGAAGTAGAAGCGTCTTCTGAACCGGTATCGTCCGCGACGGAGACCGCTTCGTCCGGCGACGAGTGGGTCTGGCGTTTGGACGACCACTTGGACGACTTGAAAGACGACAAGTAATCCCATTTCACTAGAGAATTCTATTACAAAGAGCCGAATCGCGAATTGCATTCGGCTCTTTTGTATTGTTTTTATCTGATAGTAATGTCTTGATGGACCTATATACGCAAAAAAAGAGGGATGGTTTTGTTGGTAGGCAAGTGATAAAAATGAACTTTTTGGTATTATTGTGGAATTGCCGCCATTTGTTATATATAATTATATATAATAGGAAATATTGGAGGGTGGTTACTCTGAACGAGGTAAAAAAGAAACCGAAGCTTTTTATCGGTTCATCTGTTGAAGGATTGAGTTTAGCAGAAGGAATGAAATTGAACCTGATGCATGACTTTAATTCTGTAATTTGGAATGAAGGTGTGTTTCGTGGAGGAAGCTTGGGAATTCTTGATCTGCTTAATGCAGTAAAGGCGTTCGATTTCGCAGCTTTTGTCTTTTCACCGGATGACAAAGTCACAAGACCAACTCGTAATCAAGAACATAATACAGTCCGTGATAATGTAATTTTCGAGTGCGGGTTGTTTATGGGACAACTTGGGTTAGAAAGAACATTCTTCGTTGTCCCTAGTGGTGATAAATCACTTGTTCTTCCCACAGACTTGACCGGGGTTAATCCAATTGAGTACGAAGCAGACAACGATTTAACTCCCTTAAGTATTATGGGTTCAGCCTGTATTCAGATTAAGCAAGCTAAGAATCGCTTACTGGGCAAATAGGGGGGAAATTGGTGAGTAGTATGAGTGGGACAGTGCCAAAGGCTTGGATTTGGCATACGGACTCAGGTCTTGAAGTGGCAGAAAAGTTAAAACTAGACTTGAGAGGGAGTCTTTTGACTGAACTTTGGTCACAGTCACTAAAGGCAAGTGCAGGATCAACAATGTTACAAACGACTATCTCTAAACTGACATATTATGATCTGTGTATCATCGTCTTAGCACCTGAGGATTTTACTTGCCAAAAAGAGATCTTGGGGGAAATGGTAAAACTGGGGATAGGCATCGGGAAGTATGGTGTAGATAGAGTGTTTTGGGTTCTTCCTGAAACCCATAAAACATTTATGCCGGATATCCTTGATGGGCACGCTCCTCATTCTTACACTTCGCTGGATGATATCAGTAATATTGCAATTGCGATGAAAATGATGGTAAGAACAATAAAACCTAAGCCGAAAACTTCACCGATATCGCATGAGGCAGTAATTGATATTCTGGGGAGTGCTGTTTATGCACATTATGATGATTACCAAAGTGTGTTGACTGACGTATTACAACATCTATATTTACCGGCACAGTTCTCGACGAAGACGGATGTTTTCTTATTTAAAAAAATCGATTCCCATTTTGTCGAAGTTGGATTTTCACGCCATAAGAAAAATAAAAGCTTTCATGTTGATGATATGACATCTTTTGTGGCGAAGGCGTTTAAAGACCAGCCTCAAGCAGACTCTATTTTCCATGATGACGATGAAATGATGTATGACGGTGAAATGTATGTCTACTGCAAGCCATATGAAAGTTTGGGGTATGTTTTAACTATTCACTTGATAGCTGACCAAATCATTACAGGTGAAGATTTAGAAAAAGCATCAGCTTCAATGGTCTCAAATGCTAGAATTTTTAAAGTTGTTCAGACGATTATCCAAGGGAGGGGACAATATGAAGAAGCAAAGACGCCTTCATTATCAAAAGGGTAAATTTGGAATCACTCATTCTAATCCTGAAATCGATAAACGATCTACCTACACAATTATTCAAATAAATGATGATGTTTTTGTCGTGAAAACAGAAGGTGATAATGGGAGAGGGGAAGTTGAATCATTAATCGCTCGTATTTCTTACAACCACTATATTAACCAGATGCAATGTATACAGAAATTGAACCATATCTTTTCTGAACATACTGAAGAAAAAGAGCCTATAACACCTATTCAATCAAATAACCAAGTTACTACTTTGCAAGAAGTAAATTGGGAATGTGCTAGTGAAAAATTTGAATTCCCACCCCGCTCTACATATTGCCAATTCGGTTTTTTACCCAATCAGAATATAAACCATAGCAGTTGCAATTCAGGGAATACTGAAAAATCACCTATTCCAAATAGAATAGAGGAATTTCTGTTTGCCCCAGCACCATTTGCTGAAGTGTGCACTTTGGCAGCAGTAAGTAACGAATTTACGGTTATGGTGGATACTAGCTTTGCCGAGAAGAAAAATACCTCAACCAAACAAAACGCGAGGCTTGTTGCCACAGTACAATATAATTTAGATGATGTCTCACTATAAAATTCTTAGCTATTTTAGCTAAGAATTTTTTGTATATGTGCTCAATAGAAACATTCTTGGTCGTGCTTGTCTTTTCTTTCCTTCCCCCTATGATTCTGCTACACTAGAAGGTACTGAGTGTGAACGAATAGAGGGGTGTCAACGATGCAAACGGGAATCAATCTGCTGATCATTACCGGCCTGTCCGGAGCCGGCAAGTCGGTGACGATGCAAGCGCTGGAGGACATCGGCTTTTTCTGCGTTGACAACCTGCCGCCTGCTTTGATCCCGAAGTTCGCCGACCTGATCGTGCAGTCGCAAGGCAAGGTGACCAAGGTAGGCCTCGTCTGCGACCTGCGCAGCGGCGACTTCTTCCGCGATCTGTTTTCTTCGCTGCAAGAGCTGGAATCGCGCAGCCACATCAACTACCAGATCCTCTTCCTCGAAGCGGACGACGGCACGATCGTACGCCGCTTCAAGGAGACGCGTCGCCGCCACCCGATGGCGCACGACGGGCGGATCGTCGACGGCATCCAAGAAGAGCGCCGAATGCTCGAAGAGATCCGTGGCAAGGCCGACCTGATCATCAACACGTCCTACCTCAAGTCGAGCGACCTGCGCCAAGAGATCGTCAACCGCTTTTCCCACGTCGACGACCAGCACATGCGCGTCGACGTGATGTCGTTCGGCTTCAAACACGGCGTGCCGATCGAAGCGGACATGATCTTCGACGTGCGTTTCCTGCCCAACCCGCACTACGTCGATTCCTTGCGCCCGCATACGGGCAAGCACCCCGACGTGTACGACTATGTGATGAAGTGGCCCGTGACCACCACCTTCCTCAACAAGCTGATCGACATGGTCGATTTTCTCCTGCCGCAGTTCGCCAAGGAAGGCAAAACGCACGTGGTGATCGGCATCGGCTGTACCGGCGGCAAGCATCGCTCCGTCGCTCTCGCCGAGACGCTGTATCAGCACATCCAAGAGCGCGAATGGGCGAGCGTCGTCCACCGCGACGCGGACAAAAGGTAGCCGCCGATGGTTCGTTATTGGCTGTTGTTGGCGTGGACGGTCTGCTCGTTCGGGCTGGGCTTGATCGCCGCCGGCATCGGCATCCACGCCGTGCCCGGGCAAGCGTCCCTGATCGGCCTCGTCTGCCTGCTGATGGGCTCCGGCCTGCTCGCGTTCGGCTGGTGGCGCGATGAGCAGTTGATCCGCACCCAGATGCTGCTTGAGAAACGCAAGCCGCGCATCGTCGTCGTCGGCGGCGGCACCGGCCTGTCGGTACTCCTGCGCGGGCTGAAGGAGTTTGACATCGACATCACGGCGGTGGTCACCGTCGCCGATGACGGCGGTTCCTCGGGGCGACTGCGCTCCGACTTCGACATGCCGCCGCCCGGCGACATCCGCAACTGCCTCGTCGCCCTCTCCGAAACGGAACCGCTGATGGAAAAGCTCTGGCAACACCGCTTCAAAAGCGGCGAAGGCTTGGCCGGGCACTCGTTCGGCAACCTGTTTATCGCCGCGATGACCGACATCACCGGCGATTTTGAAACGGCGATCAAGGAGACGTCCCGCGTCCTTGCCGTCGGCGGTCGCGTGCTGCCGGCCGTCGGGCGAGCGGTCATCCTGCGCGCCTACATGGAAGACGGCACCTATGTCGAAGGCGAATCGCAGATCCCCTTGGTCGAGAAGAAGATCGAGCGCGTCGAAGTGGAACCGAACGACCTCGACCCCCTGCCGGAAGCGCTCGAAGCGATCCGCCAAGCGGACGCGATCGTCGTCGGCCCCGGCTCGCTCTACACCTCGATCCTGCCGAACCTGCTTGTCAAGAACCTGACCGAAGCGATTCGAGAAGCACAGGGCAAGAAAGTCTACATCTGCAACGTGATGACCCAGCAGGGCGAGACCGACCATTACACCGCCTCCGACCACGTCAAGGCGATCTACGACCACATCGGCACCGAGCTTTTTGACTACATTCTGGTCAATTCCGCGCCGATCCCGCCCGCCGTGGTCGAGCAATACCGCGAGAAGAAGGCCGCACCCGTCGTCGCCGACCTCTGGAACCTGCAGAACATGGGCCTGCACGTGATCGCCCGCAACTTCCTGCACTACCAGATCTACGCCCGCCACGACGCCAAGCGGATCTCGGAGCAGATCCTCGCGCTGGTCGGCCGCGACCCGAACAAACTTCGCAAGTGATCTGATTGGAATCACCCTAGAAAAAGGGGAGGTGGACATCGATGTCTTTCGCCGCTCGGACGAAAAAGGAACTGACCCAACTGCCGCTCAAGCCCTGCTGTAAAAGAGCCGAGCTGGCGGCGATGATTCGCATGAACGGCACGGTGTTGATCGCCAACAGTCGTTTCTCCCTCGACGTCACGACCGAAAACGCGGCGATCGCTCGCCGCATGTACACGCTGCTCAAGGACCAGTTCGGCGTTCATGCCGAACTGCTCGTCCGCAAGAAGATGCGCTTGAAGAAAAACAACATCTACATGATGCGCGTCCCGTTTCAAGTCAAGGAGATCCTGCAGGAGCTGTGCATCGCCAACGAGAACCTCACGTTCGT
>DASTWJ010000031.1:0-29187 GCA_035776695.1 Bacilli bacterium | reverse complement strand
AGAACGTCTCCAGTAAGTTCCGGTCTGCAAACATCTCCTCTTCCGTTCCGCCAAGTTGGCGCAACGCCTCAATCAATTCAGCTTCCGGAAGCAGATGTAACGGCTTCGTCGGGCGAGCGGATTGAGGTGACCGGCGCCCCGATAGGAACAGATGCGCCGGTGCCGTGTCGAATTCCGCCAGCAGTTTGCGCGTCACTTCAAACGCAATGCTCGCCCCCATGCTATGTCCGAAGAGGGCATAGGGCGTGTCGTCCCCCTGCCGTACGATCTGGTCGCGTACGTCTTGCAGACAATCATCGAACGTCTCGTAGGGAGGTTGAAAATAGCGAGCGCCGCGCCCTGCGAGCTCGACAGGTACCCATTCGATCTTCGGATGAATCGATGTTTTCCACTTCATATACACGCTGGCCGAACCTCCGGCATACGGCAGGCAAAACACTTTCGCCTCAGGCATGTGTCTCCCTCCATGTAGACACTTTTTCGGAGGGGTGGTTCAGGATAAATTCCAGCCCCGAGCGGATATAGTCGACGACCTGTTCCGCCGTTTCTGCCAGGAACAAACGTTTCCGATACTCCAGCACCAACATAAGGCTGGTCTCTCCTCGAAACGCCTCAAGGCGCAGGTCAAAACGGGCCATGATGTCATCCTTCATGAACTGCTCACGAACGGTAAACCCGACCTTTTCAAAATCGAACGCGTTATTCTCAACCCAAACCACCGCGGTATCGAAGCGACCTGCAGACCATCCGCCATCCGGTTCAGCCTGTTCTTCGTACAAGCGAACGACCGGATAGTCGCGCTTCGAATACGCTTGTCGCGAACTTTGTTGCGTCCGCTCCAAGAGTTCGGCCACCGTGAGATCGACGTTTACCTGTTGCGGTACGGGGATCGTATCGAACAGGAGACCCACCGTTTTTTCCAATCCCGGCTTGTCACGGTCGGCAACGAGCGAAAGCAGGTAGAATTCATCTTGCCCAAATTGCTTCGCTAGAGCGAGCGAGAAGGCAGCCAAACAAATATTGTGTTCGCTCACGCCATACGTTTTGGAGACGGTGTCGAGTTTCGCCAACAGGTCCTCCTCCACATGGAAAATGAGATGATCCCCTTTTTCAGGTCGTATCTCCGTCAATTGGCTCGCATCGGGACTCCACAACCGCTTCGCACCCTGTGCGAATTCGCGCTCCCACTCCGCCTTCTGCGCCAGAGCGGCCGGACTTTCTGCCCGCTCCAGACGGTGACGGACATAATCCGGATAGTGAATGTCGACCGGCTCCAACGGCTGTCCGAGATAGAGGCTGACAAAATCCCGCAGGATCACCGCTTTCGAGTTAAAATCGGCGCTGATCGAGTGATTGTCAAAGAAGAGATAATGGCGGTGCGGGTTTATCGTCAGCACCTGCATTCTGAACATCAACTCCCGTTCGATTGCAAACGGACGAACGAATCGATTCCAATGTTCCTCCACGTCTTCTTCGCGCACAGAGTCGACACGGAACTCGATTTTCGCCTCCGGGTTGGCTTGCAAGGTCAATATGCCCGATTCATCTGTGACCATGTTCGCCTTCATGACCCAATGGCGGTCACAGACGGCACGAAACGCCGCTTCGGCACGCTCCGGGTCCAACTCCCCTTCCACAATCGAGCGATACGGCATGTTGAAAACAACAGTGGAAGGCATCAGGTTGTGGTGTCGATAGAGCCGCTGATGTTCGGCCAGACCCGGCACCTGTGGTACATTCTCCACATCCGAACGCTCGATGCTCCGAACGCCGCTGTCTTTGGCTTGTCGATACAAGTCAGCGAACTCTTCCAAGACGGAACCCTCAAATATCGAGGTGAACGGCATCTCCACATCTGTTTCCTTTTTGATCTTGGAGACCAATCGCATCGCTTTTAAGGAAGTCCCTCCAAGTTTGAAGAACTCATGTTGCAAACCGACGCTCGCCGCATCCAGATCGAGCACTTCCGACCACAGTTTCGCGATCAGGCGTTGATCATCCGTTTGCGGTTCGACATACTCTTCCTGATCGGACACATCAAAGCCAGGGATCGGAAGCGCCTTGCGGTTGACCTTGCCGTTGACAAGCAAGGGGAGCCCGTCCAAGGTCACCCAGTAGGCAGGGACCATATGACCGGGGAGTACCGACTCGATCTCAAGCTGCAGCTCCGCCAATTCGATGTCCGGCTTTAATACGACGTATGCGCAGAGTTGCTTGCCTTTCGCGTTCCCCCACTGGCCGGCTACGACCACCGTTTCTCGCACCTTTTCCGTTGCCAAGAGCGCATGTTCGATCTCGCTCAATTCGATGCGCATGCCGTTGATCTTCACCTGATGGTCGCTGCGTCCCAGGAAATCCAGCTTGCCATCCGCAAGTTCGCGAACGAGGTCACCCGTTTTGTACATACGCTTTCCCGGTTCCTCTGCGAACAGATCGGGCAAAAAGGCGGCTGCCGTCTTGACAGGATCACCGAGGTACCCGCGACCCACCCCGACACCGCCGACGTACAACTCGCCGACGACACCTGGGGGGACTTGGTTTAGCTGCTCATCCAACACATAGAGTCGCATGCCGCGAATGGTACCGCTGATCGGGATCGCAGGGCGATCCAACGAATCGATATTCGGTACGAAGTAATGGGTCACGTCATCCGAGCATTCCGTCGGGCCGTACGCGTTGACGATCGGGATGTCCGCGTAGAGTCGGAACCAGCGACGGCAAAGCTCAGACAGCAACTGTTCACCGTTCAACATCATCCAGCGCAACGGCAGCGGGGTGATGTCTGGCGAATCTTCAATCTCATCGAGTAACACGATCAGATGGCTCGGCACCGTTTCAAACACCGTGACGCCATGCGCTCGAATCTCTTCAAGCAGCGGCTTCGGCTGCCAAGCCTTGACGCCTTTGCAGACAACGGTGGCACCGCCCGCCACCAGCGCCGTGAGGAATTGCCACACGGAAACGTCAAAACTCTGTGTCGCCGTTTCCGCCACCCGGTCCAAATGGGTCAGCTTCAGATCTTCGACTTTTGCACGCAGATGATTCAGCATCCCGCGATGCTCCACCATCGCGCCTTTGGGCTTGCCCGTCGAACCTGAAGTAAAGATGACATACGCGAGGTTGGACGGTGCAACCGGCACCCCCGGGTTTTCTACCGAATGATCCCCTGCCAACAGGTCCTCGATCAGCACGACTTGCACCCCTTCACCAGCAAGCGCACGGGCAACCTCTTCGTAGTGCGCTTCCGTGATGATCAAGCGGCTTTTGCTCTCTTCCAGAATCGTGCGAATCCGCTCATCCGGAAGTGCAGGGTCGACAGGTACGTAGGCGAGCGCCGCTTTGAACACCCCTAGCATCGAGGCGAGGAACTCCAGCTCGCGATCCAGCCACAGCGTGACCAAGGTCTCTTCCGGCAACCCCTGTTTGAGCAGACCGTTCGCCACGCGATTCGCCCAAACGTTCAATTCAGAATAGGTGAGCTCACGATCCTCACAGACCGCCGCCACCGCATGCGGTGTTGTGCGCACCTGTTCTTCAAACACTTGGGTCAACACTTGCTCCTCTTCGGCTACCACCGGACCGCGATGTCTTTCCAATGCCTCCGTTTGTTCCGCAGCGTCCAACAGCTGGATCGAGGCGATTTCCCGCTCCGGATTTTCCAGCAGTTGTGTGGTGATCCATTTGAAATGGCGTACCATTTGCTGGATCGTTTCCGCTTTGAACAGCGAGGAGTTGTACTCCAGCCGGAACCGCAGTTCGTTGTCTTCCTCGGTCATATACAATTCAAGGTCAAAGTTGGCCACTTCCCGCTCAAACGGGTAAGCGCTGATTTTCAAATCATGCATCTGGGACGTGTTTCTCTTCATGTTGATCATCGAGAACATCACGTCAAACAGCGGATTCCGGTTGGTGCTTCGGGAGACGCCCGCTTTTTCGACCAACGCCTCAAACGGGTAATCTTGCGCATCGATCGCCGAATGCACCGTTTCACGCAATTCTTTGAGGTACGCGGCAAATGTTTTCGAGGCGTCCGGTTGGCTGCGGATGGCGATCGTGTTGACGAACATCCCGACGAGATCTTGCAGCTCAGGGTGGCGTCGCCCCGCGACCGGGGAGCCGATCACGATATCGTTTTGACCCGTATATTTGGCAAGCAGGACGGAGAGCACCCCGAGAAACAGCGTGTAATCGGTCACGCCCCCCTGTTTGGCCAGGCGTTTCAGCGCTTCCGACTCTTGCTTCGAAAAAGCAAATTCCAGATGCGATCCCTCAAAAGTCATCATGTCCGGGCGCGGAAAATCGGTATGCAAATCCAGACCGGGCACATCCGATTCAAACATCTTCAGCCAAAACTGTTCCTGCTTTTTCATCTCGTCCGAGGCGAACCATTGCTCCTGCCAAACGGCATAGTCCCGGTAGCGCAAACGCAACGGCGGAAGCACCGCCCCCTGGTAGAGCGCCATCAAATCACGCAAGATAACCAGCGAAGACGTCCCATCGCCTACGATGTGATGAACGTCGAGCAAAAGAACATGACGATCGACCCCAATTTCCGCCACCGCAATCCGAGCCAGCGACGGCTTGGAGAGATCGAAGGGGCGACTGAATCGTTTCATCAGCTCCGGGATTTCCTCATCTTTGACCTGCACATATTGAATCGGAAGCGGAACGTCTTGTTCGATAAATTGAACGATCTCATGATCGACGAGGCGCACCCCGGTTCGGAGGCACTCATGGCGTTCGACCAGTTGGTCCACCGCTTCTTGAAAACGTTCGATGTCGATGCGCCCTTCGACGTACATGGCGAGCGGAAGGTTGTACGCGACCGATTGCGGGTCCACCTGATTCATGAGGAACATTCTCTTTTGTGCAAAAGAGGTCGGGTAGTACGGGCGATCCTCCGCCCTTGCGATTTCAAAGCCGGTTCGCTCCGCAATCGCCTCTCGTTTACCGACCGAGTCGCCGGACCGCCTCGGGGCGGCCTGGTTCATGAGTCTTTTTAACAGTTGGGATTTCGCCGTGTCAGTCGTAGATGCCATTATTCACTCACCTCACTCAAGAGAGTCACCAGCGTTTGTTGTACTTCTTCCGCCTCTTCTTCTGTCAAATCACCGAGTTTGTCCATCACTTGGGCGGCCAGACTGCCGATCGTCGGGGTTTCAAAAAGTTCATTGACCGATACGTCCACTTTGAA
Organism: Bacilli bacterium; assembly: GCA_035776695.1. Lineage (GTDB taxonomy): Bacteria > Bacillota > Bacilli > Tumebacillales > Tumebacillaceae > Tumebacillus. Next base: position 23,993 of record DASTWJ010000031.1, on the reverse strand, counting down.
GATCGACTTGATGCGTCCGAGCAGTTGAATGCCCATGAGGGAGTTGCCTCCCAGATCGAAGAAGTCGTCTTCCCTGCCGATCGGGCTGACTTGGAAAGCCTCTTGCCAGATCTCGGCAATGATCATCTCCAGTTCGTTCTCCGGTTCGACATACTCGTTTTTGATATTGCGTCGCTCTTGGTACACGGTCGACGTGGAAACGGACGCCGTCTCCACCTGACGTATCGGCGCCGAACCGCCTGCATCCAAGTTGTATGTCTGCCGATCGAACGAGTAAAGCGGAAGCTCCACTTTGGCTCGAACCTCATCATCATAGAGCGAAGCCCAGTCCACCTGAATACCTGCCGTCCACAAAGTGCCGACCGCGCCCATCAGATGGGCAGCATCTCCCTGCTTCTCGCGAACAGACGGCAAGAGAGGCACGACCGAAGCGGTCTTGACGGTTTGGCGAGCCAATGAGGTCAGCGCATGTCCCGGCCCGACCTCGACAAACTGCGTGAAACCTTCCCCTTCCAAAAACTCGATCATCGAAGCGAATCGCACAGCCTTCCGAAGGTGTTCGGCCCAATACTCCGGCGAGCAAGCTTGTTCTTGCGTGATCCACGTACCCGTCACATTAGACAGGAACGGTTTGGCAGGAGGCGAAAGTCGGATGCCGCGCACCACTTGCGTAAACGGTGCCAAAATCGGTTCCATCATCGCCGAGTGAAACGAGTGGGACGTGTGAAGCATGGTCGAGCTGATTCCCTCCGGTTCAAGGGAAGCCTTGAACGCTTCAATCGCTTTCGTCGGTCCGGACACCACACAGCTGTTTCTGCTGTTGATCGCGGCGATATCAAGAGCCGGGTGCTGACTCAAGCGCGGGAGTAGCTCGTTTTCCCCCAAAGCAACCGACAGCATCGACCCTTTGGGAAGCTCTTGCATCAAGCGTCCGCGATGTGCCACCAACGCCAGCGCATCTTGCAAAGACATCACGCCGGCCAGCGTCGCCGCCACATATTCGCCGATGCTATGCCCCAACATGGCAGCCGGTTCCATCCCCCAAGACAGCAGCAGCTTGGCCAAGGAGTACTCCAACACGAACAGGGCCGGTTGTGCCAAGGCGGTGTTTCGCAACTCAGCCGCCGCTTGCTCCGCCTCCGCAGGCTCAGAGAAAATCAAACGCTTGATATCTTGTCCACCTAAAAGGGGGCGCAGTATGTCACAACATGCATCAAACTCGCGCTTATACGTCTCCTCAGATGCGTAAATTTCACGCGCCATGCCCACGTGTTGAGAGCCTTGTCCGCTGAACATCCATACCATCTTCGACACCTGATCTGCCGCTTCGACTCGACCGATCCCGTTGGCTAATTGAGCGACCACTTCTTCGACCGTTCGACCGACAACCGCTCGACGATATTCGAATTCCCGACGTCCCGTTTGCAAGGTGTACGCAACATCGGCCAGGTCGATGTCTCGGTTGGTTTCCAGATACTTTTGGAGCTCCGAACTGTAGCGTACGACAGACTCTTCGGTCTTGGCCGAGATCGTCAGCGTATGTGCTTGACGTTGCGATCGGCTGGTTGAAGACGGAGTCGGCGCTTCCGAAAGCACCATATGCGCGTTGGTGCCCCCGATCCCGAAGGAACTGAGACCGGCGAAACGGGTTTCCTGAGCTCGTTTCCACGGGGTGGTTTGCGTATTGACGAAAAAGGGGCTGTGCGCAAAGTCGATAGTGGGATTCGGCGTCGAATAATGAAGGCTAGCCGGGATGCATTCGTTTTTCAGCGACAGCGCCACTTTGATCAGCCCGGCAATACCCGCAGCCGAATTCAGATGCCCCAAGTTGCTTTTTAATGAACCGATCGCGCAGTAGCCGACGCGGTCCGTGCTGCGTCGATACGCTTTGGTCAGAGCGGCGATCTCGATCGGGTCACCCAGCGGCGTACCTGTACCATGTGCCTCCACATAGGAGATTTCGCTCGGGTCGACTTCCGCAATGTCCAAAGCCTCGCTGATCACGGCCGCCTGCTTGTCCACGCTCGGCGCCGTATAGCCGACCTTTTCCGCCCCGTCGTTGTTGATCGCACTGCCGCGAATCACCGCATAGATGCGGTCATTGTCTTCGATCGCTTCTTCCAGTCGCTTTAACAGCACGACGCCTGCGCCTGTGCCCTCGACTGTCCCTTCTGCCTTCGCATCAAACGCGCGACAATGGCCATCTGGCGAGAGCACCATGCCTTTTTGATACACATAGCCTCGCTTGTGCGGAAAGCTGACCGACACGCCGCCGGCGAGCGCCATGTCACATTCGCCGTTCAGCAAACTTTGACAAGCCAAATGAACGGCGACCAAGGAACTGGAGCACGCCGTTTGCACGGTGAGGCTAGGGCCGGACAGGTTGAGTTTGAAAGACACGCGCGTGGCGATGTAATCCTTGTCGTTGCCAAGCATCAATTGATAGGAATCGCGCTCTTGCAGCAGACGAGGATTTTTCGTGATGCTATGCAACAGGTACGAGCTCATCCCACCGGCCCCGAACACGCCGATCGCTCGCGATTCCGTATCCAGGTTCATCCCTGCATCTTCGATCGCATTCCAGCAACATTCGAGAAAAAGTCGATGTTGCGGGTCGATCATCGTCGCTTCAGCCGGGGAAATACCAAAAAATCCGGCATCAAAAGCTTCCGGATCTTCAATGATTCCCTTTGCTCGAACGTAACTGGGATGAGCGAGGTGCGCAGGATCTTCCCCCTCAGCCAACAATTCCTCGTCCGTAAATCGGGTGATGCATTCTGTTTCCGAGACGAGATTTTTCCAAAATTCTCGCGTGTTTCGCGCCTTAGGAAAATAACCGGAGAGTCCCACAATCGCAATCGAATTCTCATACTGTTCCTGACTCATAAATACCTCCGCCTTCGATTGGTTTCATTATTTGCAAAATTTGTTCGACCTGCTACCCGTGAATAACCGGTCGGGCCGAATAAATCCTAACTATCACTCCGACAAACCCTTGGTATTTGATCAAATCTATTCGGATGACAATTGCCAATAACCCTACCAAGATAAGAAAAAAACTAGACTGACCTTGAACTATAGTAACACAAGTTACCCAAAATTGTAAACGAAACAAACATTTCGCAGGGTTAAGATTACCACATTCCCAAACTTCATTTATAAACGGAATTTCAAAATGAACTCTCGTTTTTCTTGTGAGTATATATAAGTCTTCGAGCATTTCCGGCTTACCGCTTTTGTCCACGAAACGAGACGTCACTCCGCGCAAAAAAAGAGCCGGACTTCCAAGAAGTCTGGCTCTTTCTCCGATCCGATTATCGCTATCTCACTTTACTCGACTTCACCACAAACGAAACGACCAACAACACCGCAGCCAACCCAACCAGATACAACAGTTCATGGCTGGCACCTTGTAACCCTTTGCCAAGCAAGACGGTCTCACCGGCTTTCAAGAACCACGTCGTCGGCAGGAAATCGCCAATGCGCTGCATGAAGTCCGGCATGATGTCGCGCGGCCAGAAGCAGCCGCCGAGCATCAGCAGCGGGATGCTGATCAAGGCCGTCAGCGAGCTGGCCATCAGTGTCGATTTCGAGAATCGGCTGATCGTCACGCCGATGGCGACACAGGTAAGGGCAAACGCGAGACAAACCACGATGACCTGCTGCTGCTGAGCGGACGTCGCACCATAGGTGATATTCACCAGTTTGGGCAGGTAGGAGATCAACACCATGACCTGAATCGCGGCCACAATGAAGCTGGCCAACATGTGTTGCCCAAAATAACTGAAGCGAGTCAACGGCGTTGCGGTGATCCGATCATAGACACCGCAAAGCTTGTCCTCAAGAATCAACCCGGTGGAAAAGGACATCAGGAACAACATGCCAAACGCGATGTAACCCAAGGAGGTCACCGCGTTCTTGATGTCTTTTTCATCGACCCCGGTGGAAAAGCTTTTGTAGGCAACCGCAAATGCGCTCTCGTCATACGCATCCAAGCCCTGATAGAACGCCTCTTCATTCCCGTCTGCAGCTTTCGCGATCTGCTTCGCGGACGAGATGTAACTGGACACGTACACTTGCACCGGTCGAGCTACATTGGAAGCTTCCAGTGCATAGCTCAGAGCGGACACGTCTTTCCCGTCAAGCAGATCGTCTGTGAAGCCGGATTCAAACGTGAACGCGCTGTCCAGCTTCTTGTTGACGATCATGCCCTTCACGTCGTCATCCGCGGTCAGCATCGTCACATTGTATTTGTCTTTCAGATTCTCGACAAAATCCTGTGTGAACGGAGTCGCATCCTGATCGATAATGCCGACGTTATATTTCACATCTTTGGTGACGGCCGAGATGAGAAACATATTCAGCAGAATCGGAACCACGAGCATAAACAAGATATTGGTCCGTTTCCGAAAGATCCGTTTCAAGCTGTTTCTAAATATCGTCATGCTCTCTTCCTCCTCGAAACCACAATGCTGATCACCGCGAACAACAGCGTGATGCCAAGTATCTCCCCGATGTTCACAAACGCGAGATCGAGCTTGTCGTTATACACGACATTGAAGATCGCCGCTTTGGCATAATAGCTGGGAGCTATCATCGCTGCCGGTCCGAAATCCACGATGACAAAGCCACCTACCAGGAACGTCGAGGCCAGCGTCACAATGTTGGTGATCGAGTCGGCTTTTCCGGCATCCTTGGTCAGAATGGTCAACATGCCACCAAGCGTCGTGGTCAACAAGGAAAAGACAAAGACAATCAAGACGATGACGCCAAAATGGTCTCCCCAATCCACATCGTACACATACTTGGTAAACAGGAGAATCACCATGCCTTGCAAAAAGGTGACCAAGGCGAGGCCGATCGCTTTGCCGAGATACTGTTCATAAGGTTTGATCGGCGAAAGCTTGAGCCGATCCCCCAACGTGCCCAGATAATCCTCACCGACACCGGCCGCCCCGTATTCCTGACCGCGCAGCAGGAACATCAGCAGCATCGCGATGGCGTAATACCCCATCGCCGTCGCCGATTTGGAATTGGAGAGCGGCTCTTCCTTCAGACTGGTATCCGAATCGGATGTGTCCAGTTGCTTGCCGTGTGTCATGGCGCCGACTACGGTTGCGGTATTCATGCCGTTCACCAGACTGTCGACGACATTTCGCACGACCGTCGCATCCACGCCGGTGGACTTCGCCAAGTACACGTCAAACGTCTTGCTCTTCCCGTCCGTTGCCTGTTGCTTCGAGAAATCCTCGGGAATATAGATGAAGGCATCCGCCTTCTCGTCGTTCAGCGTCTCTTTTCCCTCATCTAATGAAGCAAGCTCATCGAATTCCGCCAAGGATTTGATTTCGTCCGCGTTGACCATTGAGTCGATAAACAACTCGCCAATCTGACCGGAATCCTCATTGCTGTAGGCGATCTTGACTTTATCCAGGGAGGTGATATTAAAAGTGTTTTGGAACGCCGTACCCAATATCAAGATAATGACCATAAAGGTAAGCAACCGGATGAAGATCGGCTTGGGATCCAACAAGATCCGCTTACCCGTATAATAAATCTGTGTGAGAATATTCATCGTTTCCCCTCCCTTCCGACTTAGTCGCGCAATTTCTTACCGGTCAACTGCAAGAACACCGTTTCCAGGTTCGGTTTATCCAACGTCATGGTCTTGATGCCAAATCCGTTTTGCATCAAGGCTTCGATCAACGTCATCAGGTACTTCTCATCGTTGCCCAACTGGATATGGAGCTCGCCGTCCATGTTGGTACAGGAGACGACACCTTCCGTCTTCTCGATCACCGGAACGGCCGCTTCGGTGTTCGCGATCAGTTCCATGGTCAGGCGATTGCCGGTCGAAATCGATTCGACCAACTCATCAATCGACCCGAGGGCGATCACTTTGCCGAAATCCATAATCGCGACGCGTTCACAGATCGCCTCGATCTCTTCCATGTAATGGGTCGTGTAGATGATCGTCATCCCGTTTTGATTCATCGTTTTGATCGATTCCAGAATGTTGTTGCGCGATTGGGGATCGACGCCGACCGTCGGTTCGTCCATGAACAGAATGCGCGGCTGATGGACGATGGCACAGGCGATGTTCAGGCGTCGTTTCATCCCGCCCGAAAACGTCGAAGCTTTGCTTTTTCTTCTGTCCCAGAGCCCGGTGAACTCAAGCGCATCCTTTACGGCTTTCTCCAACTCTTTGTCACGCAAGCCGTACAACTTGCCCCAGTACATGACATTGTCGATGGCGCTCAAGGTCTCGAAAAAAGCGAAGTCCTGCGGCACGTAGCCGACGGAGCTCTTGATTTCTCGCGCATGTTTGGAAAAGTCCTTCCCGAACATCTTCACCGTGCCGCCATTGACTTTTAACAGGCCCAGCAACGTATTCATCGTTGTCGATTTGCCTGCGCCGTTCGGTCCCAGCAGGCCGAAGATCTCGCCTTCCTCAATCTGCAAATCGACACCGTTCACCGCTACGTGATCTTTGTACTTTTTCACCAAACCCGTTACTTCAATGATCATCCCTGTTTCCTCCTCAACCGTTTTGCAGCGCTTGATTGATGATATTCACGACACTATTGGGCTCTTCCGTAATAAAGAAGTGACCCCCTAACACTTTCTTTACCTCGCATTGTTTGCCCGCGAAGAAGCGCCAATCGTTCATATCGAAATGGGCCACATGTTGATCGCGACTCCCGTTAATCACCGTGATATCGGAAGCGATTTTATCGCTTTTTTCTTTATACTCGTAGGTTTCGGCCATTTTGAAATCTGCCCGCAAGATCGGCAAAAACAGTTGCAACAACTCTTTGTTTTCGAGAATGTCCTTGGTGTTGCCGCCATAACTCAGCACGACTTTCAGAAATTCCTCGTCGGAAAGCTGATGGTAGTTCGTCTTCGGATGGATGGTTTGAGGCGCTTCTCTTCCGCTCAAAAACAGATGACAAGGCGCGTGACACCCTTTTTCCATCAACTTGTAATAGGTTTCAAAAGCAAGCAGCGATCCCATGCTGTGTCCATAGATGGCGTACTTGTCCGTCGCCTTCAATTGACCCATGATGATCGAAGACAAATCTTCGATCACGTCTTCAAAGCGATCGGGGAGCGGCTCGTACATCCGTTTCCCCCGCCCCCCGATCTCCACCGGACACAACTCGATCTGATCTGCCAGATGCTTGTTCCACTTCCAATAAACTTCTGCCGATCCCCCCGAGTAGGGGATACAAAACAGCTTCACTGGTTTCATCCGCAAGACCACCCTTGGTGAGAATTTCTATTTTGTTAGTACATTTGACCCGTTCTTGCAACTTCTTTTCCATTTTCAATACTACCACTCTTCCATTTTCCAAGGAAGTAGTAGACCCAATATAAAATCGTACTTACGCCATAGCTAACCGCCAATGCAACCCAAATGCCCTGAATTCCTAACTCCGTCCCATCCAAATAGCCCGCGAGCGGAATCCGAAGCACGCAGATCGAAACAAACGACAGCAACATGGTGACGAACGCTTTGCCCGACCCGTTGATGATCCCGTTGGCCACGAACGTAAACGCGATCAGGATATAGGCGAAACCGACCGTTTGGAAATACCCGATGCCCACTTCCACCGCAGCCGGGTCATTGACAAACAGCGACAGGATCGGCTTGGCGAACAGGATCGTCAGAAGCGACACCGCAACCGAATACACGGCGGTGATGACCACGCCCGATTTGAAAAATTCTTTGACACGTTCCGTTTTTCCGGCGCCCATGTTTTGCCCGGTGATGATCGACAGCGTCATCGACATCGCGATCGCCGGCAGCGTGACAAAGCATTGTTCAATTCGGGTGACAGCACCAAAAGCTGCGCTGGCCGGAACGCCGAATGCGTTGACAAAGGTCACGACAAAGATGGAGCTGATCGAGAAGAGAATTTGCTGAATGGCTGTCGGAATGCCGATTTTCAAAATCTGCTTGATCATCCCGAAGTCGATTTTGTACACGAGGTTGCGCAACAGCTCGGCGAAGTTCTTTCTCATGTGCAGATAGGCCAGCAGGCTGACGACCACGGAAGCCAGCAGCGAAGCCAGCGCGGCCCCATTGAGCCCCAGCTTCGGGATCGGACCAACGCCGATGATCAGCAACGGGTCGAGAATCGCATTGATCGCGGTCGAGAGGAGCACATACACCATCGGTTTCTTGGTATCGCCCACACCGCGCAGAATCGAGGAAATCAACGAGAATAGGGTCGTGAAGATGAAGCTGATGAAGATGATCTTCATGTAATCGGATGTGATGTCAAATACATCCGCAGGCGTACCCATCGCTCGCAACAAAACATCGCAGAACAGGAGGCCGCCGCCTGTGACCAGAAGGCAAAGCACCACGGCGATCACGCCGGTGTTGAACACGACGCTCTTCATCTTGCCTTCTTCGTTCGCCCCAAAGAATTGGGAGATCAGGATCGAGGTAGCCGTCATGACACCCGAGGACAAAGCCGTTACCAGTTGCAGGATCGGCATCGTCACGGCGATGCCGCTCATGGCCTTGTCTCCCATGATCTGACCGACCCAGATCGCATTGATGAGACTGTACCCCATCGTAAGCAGCGTTCCGATCAGCAGCGGAATCCACGTGGAGATCAGGATACTTCTGACATCTCCGACTGAGAGGTCTCTTCCAACACTCTTTTCCATTTGGACACCCTCTTTTTGAATGTGAGTAATCGCGCCGGTTCGCCCTGAACCGGCGCGATTTCAGAATGTGTTGCGTGATGAATCCCGATCACATCTTGCCGATATCCAGCCAGTATCTGGTGCGCTCCAGCGGGTAGACCGGCAAGCTGACCCGGCGCGTTTTTCGACCGGCGTACAGTTGCTTCCAGTCGATATCCGCCCCTTTTACATACTCCGTACAGATGGCATCCAGCAGATCTGCGCCATCCTGTTGCGATTCAACAGCTTCCTTGACCCGCGCGTTGATCGAGCGGCTGAGCTGTCTTTTTTCGCCTTCGGTGATTTCGTCTCGGGACTTGTCCCGCTTGGCGCTCGGCACAATCCGGTGCTCGCCGTAAGAGATGCCGGGCAACTCTTCCTGCTCCACGCCTTGGGCCACAAGCCGATCGATCTTCTCTTTCAGCTCCTGCAAGCTACCCGCTACGATCGCAACCCGGTAGCGGTAATGACCCCGGCCGACGCCGGAAGTAAAGCAGATATCGGCCAGATTGTCCGAATGGCGACCGCCTGCCAAGTAAGCTTGGTAACGTTGCACGTATCGTTGCAACGCTTCTTTGGTCTTGCCGGACAGGACAAAGACGTGAGGCTGATCGTCCGCTTCGGCCTGAGTCGGCTGAGGAGCCTCTTCGATGACCAAATGACAGTTGGTCCCGGTGAAGCTAAAAGAGTTGATGCCCGCTCTGCGCGCTTGCTCGGACTTCTCCCACGGCTTCGGCTTGTCGATCACATAAACAGCCGAATCCCGGAAATTAATCGTCGGGTTAGGCTCACGGAAATTGAGCGTGCTCGGGATCAGATCGTGGTGCATGGCGAGGATCACCTTGAACAGCGACGCCATTCCCGAACAACTGACCAAGTGCCCGACGTTGGCTTTGACGGTGCCGATTCCGCACACATGCGTGTCTTGGGTTTCGGTCCGGAACGAGTTGTTCAGACCGCTGACCTCCAAGGCGTCGCCCACCAGCGTACTCGTCCCGTGTGCCTCGATGTAGCTGATCGAGTCCGACTTGATCTTGGCGTCCTTCCACGCGGTCAGAATCAGATCTTTGTGGGCTTCCGCATTCAAGGCTGTGATCTCGTTGGAAGCGCCGTTGTTGTTGACCGCACTCCCTTTGATCACCGCATAGATGTGGTCCCGATCGGCAAGGGCTTTGGCGAGGGGCTTCAACAGCACCACGCCAACCCCTTCACCCCAGATGCCGCCCTTGGCGTCCTTGTCGAAGGGTCGTACCATGCCGCCACCTGCTTCTGCTTCCATCGAGCCGAACATGCCGTTTTTGATCGGAAGCATCAACAAGTTGATCCCGCCGGCCACCGCCACGTCGCATTCTTTTTCGCGCAGCGCCTTGCTGGCCGCGTGAAGCACCACCGCTGCGGAGGAGCAACCGGTGTCGATGACCAAGCTGGGGCCGTTCAGGTTGAGCAGATAGGAGATCCGGCTGGCCACAATCCCCGTCTTCGAGCCGATCATGGCATGAAAATCAGGGTTCTTGATCATGTGCATATAAGAGAAGTTGGATTTGTGCGTATGATCGGCACCGACGTAGACGCCCGTCCGACTGCCATCCAAGCTGCCTCCGCCATATCCCGCGTCCTCCATCGCCTCATAGGCCACTTCCAAGAACAGCCGCTGGTAAGGGTCCATCAGAACCGCTTCCTGATGCGGAATACGGAAAAAGTCGGCGTCGAACTTGTCGATCTCCTCCAGATACCCGGCTTTCATAAAAGGGTCCTTCTCGGTATCGTGAACATTCGGGATCAGCGGGGAGAGGTCTTCCCGCCTTGTAGGCGGGAAGGGTCTGATGCTGCTCTCTCCTTTTTCCAACAGGTTCCAGTACTCGTCCAGATTGTTCGCGCCCGGAAATCTCAGGGACGTGCCGATGATCGCGATGTCATGGTTTTGCAGGCTCTCACTCCGGCTGGAAAGTTCTTTGAGCAGGGAAAAGGCCAGTTCCTTGCCCATTTTCCCCTCCTTCACCATGCCGAGGATCTGCTTGTTCAGTTCTTGAATCCGGTCTTGATGATTACTCATCTTGACCCTCTCCCTGACCGCTCAGCACGTTCATCGCATCCTCGAAGGAGGCGTCGCCTTTTTCCAAGTTGTCCAGCATTTCCATCAGCTTCTGATCGGACATTTCCTCTTCGGACGGTTGTGCTGCCGCCGCCGCTTCATCAGCCGCGCTCGTCACGCCGCGTTTCTTGTCGATGAACGCGGACAGCTCTTCAACGGTCGGATGCGTGAAGATATCCGAGATGTCAACCACGCTCGGGTACAGTGCCCCCAGTTCTTTCAACAGAGACATCGCATGGATCGAGTCACCGCCGATGGAGTTGAAGTTTTCATAGATGTCGATTTCCTTCAAGTCCAACACGACCGCATAGAGATACGCGACATTCTTCTCCGTCTCGGTGTATTCCTCGCTCTTGCCCAGGATCAGCAGGTCGTCCGGGTTGAGTCGTTGCTTGGGCGCTTGGCTGCCCGCATCCCGTTTCTTGTTGTTCTGACGCTCCAGATTTCTCTTCAGGTTCGTGGACAGCTTAAACGGCAGGTTTTCGGCCCCGGCTTGTGCGAGCAGCTCGTAATTGATCTTGCCCGGCACCACATTGCTCAAGTTGGAGTACATCACATGGTTGAAGGCGTTGATCGCCACTTGCGTCTCCAACGACTTGAACAGGGTGACGGTATCGGAGACTTGGAAGTCAACCGCCATACCGGTCTCGCTCCACCCCGGCCAGTTGATCGTCTGCGCATGGAAGCCTTTCTTGCGCAGATACGGCGCGTAGGCGTCGAGGAACGTGTTGGCTGCCGTGTAGTCGCCTTGACCCGGTCCGCCGAACAAGCTTTGCATCGAGGAGAACAGGATGAAGAAGTCCAGTTCCTGATCTCTCGTCAGCTCATCCAGAATGACTGTGCCGTAGACCTTCGGGTTGATGACGTTGTTGAACACGTCGATCGGCTTGCTGAACAGGAAGCCGTCGCCGGCAACACCCGCACAATGAACCACCCCGTTGATGTTGCCATACTCTTGCTTCAGGCCCTCGAAAATGCTGCGCATCTGCTTGACATCGCACACATCCGAGTAGCGCATCACCACGGTGCATCCTTTGCTTTCCAGCTTCATGATGCCGCGGATCAAGTTGCACACTTTTTGATCTTCGTTCTGTTCCAGCACGGTCGGCCATTCGGAACGTTCCGGCAGCTTTTTGCGACCGATCAGGCAGATGTTGCACGAGCCCATCTGTCCCAAGTTGATCGCCATTTCAAGGCCCAGACCGCCGGTGCCGCCGGTGATGACGTAGATGCCTTCGCTCTTGATGTCGATCCCGTCGATATCCTCACGCTCGATGTCGATCGAGGTCAGCATTTCGGTGTATCGTTCGTTGTTGCGGTAGGCGACACGGAACGTTTCCTCGCCGCTGCGAAGCGCTTCGTTCCAGATCGTATCCGGATCGGTTTGCGAGTCGAAATCGATGCTTCTGTAGGTGAACGCCGGGCATTCGCCTTGCGTCGTCTTCGCCAGCGCCAAGAAGGAGGCGTTGGCCGGCTTGATGTACGCTTCTTCCCCGCTTACGTCATGCGCGTTTTCGGTCAGCAGGACGAAATTGACGTTGCCGCTGATCTTTTTCAGGAAGCTTCTGGTCAGGTACAGCAAGTTGTACAAGCCCTCGTTCAGCGCGACAGGGTATTGTTCCAAAGTCGTATCCGTTTGACCGAAATCGACGGTGCTCAGGTGATAGACCGTCGAGAACGTTTCGACCCCGATCTCGTCCAGCAGTTTCTCGTAATCCTCTTCCGCGTTGCCAACGGTATAATGCGTCTCATCCAACTGGCCATAGCCTTCGCCAACGGAGACGAAGTACAGGCGATTCTCTGCCGTTTGGATGCGCTTTGCCAATTTGTCGGCCAAGCCCGACTTGTCCGCGAAGATCAGGATGTTGCCTTCCGGAATCGAGAGGTCTTGTCCGGCAGCCGGTTGCGGCGTCCAGCGCATGCCATAGAAGGAACTGGTCACAAAGCCGTGAATTTTGTCAATTTTCTTCAGCGAAGTCTCTTCCACCACGGCTACGGTGTTGCCCTCCATGTCCACGATCTCCACATGGACGGTGATGATCTCGCTGCTCTTTTGCACTTTGCGCATCTTGCTGTAGAAATGAGCCGGCAATCTTCTGTAGAACTTCAGGTTCTTGTAGGAGAACGGCAGGAAGAAGTCTTCACCCGAGTAGAGCAGCATCGTCGCCATGTTGACGGCCGTATCCATCATGCCGGGGTGGCAATGATACTCTTCCACGTCCTTCACGAGATGGTCCTTCAGCTTGATTTCCGTATAGATGGTTTCGCCTTCGCCCTCTTGGTCTTTCTTCCGGTAGAAGTTCTGAACAACGTCCCAACGTTCGCCAAATGCGTTCATTTCGTTGTTGTCCAACGTCGTATCCAGCGGAAGCTTTTCGATCTCCGGATCGTTCAACAGGGTGGCGAAATCAACCTGCTTCTCAGCCACATCCTCGTGGAAATACGCATTGCCTCTCGCATGTTCCACCCAGGTGTCGCCGTTTTCATTCGTGCGCTTGGAGACAACGGAGAAGCTTGCGTCCTCGTCCCCTTTGTTGATGACGATGTGGGTTTCGATGTCGTCATCTTCGATCGAAGCGACCAACGGTGCCAGGAAGACGATATTTTTCAGCCAGACGCTCTCGGTGTTGTAGCTCTGACGAACCGCTTCCTTGACGATCTCGAGATAACCGGTACCCGCCAACAGGTTGCCGCCGATGATCTTGTGATCTTGAAGCACCCAATGCTTCTTCAAGTTGAAGTTGACCAGATAGATGTTTTGTTTCATCGATTCGGCCAGGCAACGCTCGACCAACGGGTGAACCGCTTTCTGATCCGCCGCGACATCCTCGCCCTTGATCTGGCTGATTTTCACATCGCCCCAGTAAGAGGTCTTGTCGAAGGGATAGGTCGGCAGGGGAACGCGCTTGACCGATTCGGACTGATACAACTGGTTCCAATCGATGTTGGCACCCTTGACGTACAAGGAGCTCATATGCAGCAAGTTCGTCCGCTTCTCCTCCCCTGCCGCTTGCCCCTTCAGCGTGTCGAGGATCTCCTGCGCTTGGGAGGTAATCCGGCGCAGTTCGCTCTCCGAGATTTCACCATCCAGCAGTTGCTGACGCTTGTCGGAGACGACATGGTGCTTGCTGTAATAGATCTCCCGGTCTTCGATCGACTGCAACCCGCTGTCGGCCAACAAGTCGATCTTGTCCTTCAATTCCGCCAAACTGCCGGCACCGATCGCCACCCGGAATCCGAAATGTCCTCGTCCCGTGTTCGCCGTGAAGCAGACATCGTGGAGGTTCAGATCGGTTTTGGCCGTCAGGAATTTCTGGTAATTCTTGACCATATTGATCATGGCCGTCTCGGTTTTGGCAGACAGCGTCAGGACGTTGGTCTTGCCTGTGCCCGCTTCCGTTTTCGGCGGCGCTTTGTACTCCTCGACAACCAAGTGGCAGTTCGTCCCGCTGAAACCGAAGGAGCTGACACCTGCACGCAGCGGCTGGTCCCCGTTCTCCCAAGGGGTGACTTTGTCCACGACATACATCGGCGAATCCAAGAAGTTGATATGCGGGTTCGGTTCTTCAAAATTCAGGCTCGGCGGCAGCGTGTGGTTGTTCATCGACAGAACCACTTTCAACAGGTTGGCAGCCCCCGAAGCTCCGACCGTATGGCCGATGTTGGTCTTGACCGAACCGATGCCGCAGAATTGCTTGCGGTCGGTGTATTTCGAGAAGGCGTTGGACAGACCGAGGATCTCGATCGGGTCACCCAGCAGCGTAGCCGTCCCGTGCGCTTCGACATAGCTGATCGTTTCCGGCGACACTTTCGCCCGTTTCCACGCGTCGATGATCACTTCTTCCTGCGCCAGCGGGTTCGGAGCGGTCAGGCCGTTGGAAGCCCCGTCGTTGTTGATCGCGCTGCCTTTGATCACGGCATAGACGTTGTCGCCGTCCTTTACCGCTTTGGCGAGCGGCTTGAGCATGAACACGACAACACCTTCGCCGAAGATCGTACCGGTGGACTTTTTGTCAAAGGAACGCACCCGGCTGTCTTTGGACGAAACGGCATTCATCACACCGTCACCCTCACGCTCTTCCCGTTCCGCTTCATCAACCGGACGCGAGCTCTTCGCGCCGATGGTGATCCCGCCTGCAATCGCCATGTCGCATTCCTGATTCCGGATCGAGTTGCAGGCCTCGTGGATCGCAACCAGACCGGAGGAACAAGCGGTATCGAGCACCAGCGCCGGGCCTTTAAAGTTGAAGAGGTAGCTGATGCGGCTGGCCAGAATCCCGTTCCAGATGCCGCTCAGTTTCATTTGGTCATCGGCGGTCGTGTACTTGTAGTCGGTCGAGTTGGTGCCGTCCTTGCCGACAAACACGCCCGTTTTGGTGTTTTTGATGTTCGAGACACCGTAGCCGGCATCTTCGATGGCGCTCCACGCCACTTCCATGAAGACGCGCTGTTCCGGGTCGATGTAGCGCGCTTCACGCGGCGGAATGCCGAAGAAGTTCGCATCAAATTTATCCGTGTCTTCTACAAATGCGCCCGTGAAACTTTCCAAGTTTTCATACTCGGACGTCACCGGTTCCATCCCGATAAACTCCGCATAGTGCTTGTTCTTAAAAGCCTCTTCTTGGAGCAGCTTATCGGCCGGCTTGGGGGTCAAACAGATCCGACCGTTGACCAGGTTGTCCCAAAACGCATCCTTATCGTTCGCCATCGGCAGTCGGCTTGCCATCCCGATGATGGCGATGTCCTGCGTGTTCTTCGTCCCTTTCTGTTGCAATTCACCCAACAATTGCACCGCTTCCTGCTGCGACAACACCTGTTTGCCGAGCTGATCCAAAATAAAGCGTTTTACGTTCTCCACCGAATTCACTCCTTCACATCTCTACTCTTGATTTTTTTCACCGTCAAGCAGCGCCATCATCTGATCGAGATCCATCTCGCCGTCTACGAATTGGGCGACCAGATTCTCCAGATCCTGCTCGTTTTGCTCTTCCTCTTCCTCGATCACGAGCTTTTCCGCGCTTGGGCCCATCTTGGATTCGATATGGTTGGCGATCTCCGCCACCGAGGAATAGACGAAAATATCGGTGATGGCGGTCGCGCCCGGGTAGACTTTGTTCATTTCCTTGTGCAGATAAGAAGCCAGCAAGGAGTTGCCTCCGGTTTCGAAAAACTTGTCGTGGATATCCACTTCATCGACACCAAGGGTCTGTACCCAGGCGGAGATCACATTCTTTTCAATCTCCGTCAGCTTGTCGAGGCTCTTTCCGGTCACGACGACATTCGAGAGGTCGCGTTCACCGGTCGGGGCCGTCTTCGCCACGGCTCGCTGCTTCTCCGCCATTTGTTCGGACAGCAGGATCTTGTTCGCGTAGGAGGGACCGCCCGATGCCAACACCGAGTAATTGATCTCCCCCACCAGCACCCGAGGCATCTCGGTCTGCAAGGCGTAGGCAAACGCGTTGGCTCCTTCGACATCCTTTACAAACTGTACGTACACGCCGTTTACATTCACACCGTTGGCGACGGCCATGCCGGATTCGCTCCAGCCGGTCCAGTTGATCGTCAGACTCGGGACGCCGAGGTTTCTACGGTAGTAGGTAAAGCTGTCGAGGTAGGCATTGGCCGCGATATAATCGCTTTGCCCGGCCGCCCCGTATACGGACGCAAAGGACGAGCACATCACGAAGAATTGCAGGGGGTCCTCTTGCGTCAATTCATGGAGCACCCATGTCCCATAGATCTTCGGGCTTAAGACGGCTTCGAATGTATCCCAATCCTTGCTCAGAATGAATCCGTCACCGGCAACCCCTGCGGTATGAATCACACCGTCGATCGTGCCGTACCGCTCGCGAACGGCCTGCAGCGTCTCGCTCATCCGGTCATAATCCGCGATGTCGACTTGCAGGATCTCCAAGTCACGGCCTTCCGACCACAGCTTGTTCACCTGGTCGATCTTGTTCCGAAGTTTTACATCGTCCTCAGCGGTCAAGGCTTCAAACGCCTCACGCGTATACGTGCGGTTCAACAGAACGACGCGAATAGTCGGGTTCACGCTGAACAGGTAGCGGCACAGGGCCAGACCCATGCCACCCAATCCGCCGGTGATGAGATACGTGCCTTGATCTTTGAGCTCCGGCTTTTCTTGAGCCGTTTGCTCCGAATAAGGCAAGACGTCCATCTGTTCCAGATAGCGCTTGTTGTTTCGATACGCCACGGCGTACATCGGTTCGTCATACAACAATTCGTCGACCAGAACCGCTGCCTCCGTGTGTTCATCGCCATCCACGGCGCGAGTTTTGATATTCGCATACTCTTCCTCGATGCTGGCGCCCATGCCGATCAACGCGCGGTTCATCGGGTTGATCTGCGATTCATCGCCCGTCACGGAGGTGGCGTTTGCGATCAGCAGGCTCAGGCGAACCTCCTGTCTGACATCCTGATTGAGCAAAGCTTTGACCAGCTCGAATGTGCTTTTCAGGATCAACCTTGTCTCGGAGGCGGCCTCTCGGACCGATTGAATCGCCGGGTGATCAAATGACGCCAGTTGGATGACGTGCCGGATGTTCTCTTTCGGTATCCGGCTCAGCAGGCTGTCAAAATCATTGTCAGCCGCCAGTTGCACCGCCGTCAGCCGTTGACCGAACCGCCGATGCAGTTCTGCCATCACCGGAGAGGTTTCTTGACCGGGTCGATGCAGCGCCAAGACCAGACCCTCGTCGTCGCCTTCGCCTTCTGCCGCGTTTGCCTGCGTGTTTTCAGCGGGCACCCATTGCGTGGCATGGAACATGTTCATCTGGCTCTTTTGTTGAATCATGAAAAATTCCGGTTGGTGAACTTTCTTGATGATGTAATCTTCCAACTCGGCGACAACCTTTCCATCCTCCGCAAAAAGCGTGATGTCAAACGCTGCGAATTCGTTCTGCTCGCTCCGCGGCGTCTTCAGTTTGAGGTGACTGAAGAGGTTTTCCGGGAGCGGTGCGTAAAATCGTGCTTTGGCACTGGAGAACGGCAGATGCATGCTTTGCAGCAGCATATTTCCTCCGTTGATCGCCGGGTCCAACAAGGACGGGTACAAGAAGTACTTTTTCATCTCGGGGGCGAGGGACGTATCCATGTGCAGATGGAGTAAGATCTCCTCGTCATTCGAATAGATCCCCTTGACATTCTTCCACTTGTCCCCCTCGATCTCGACGATGGACAGCGTGTTGAGTTCTGTCGTCGAATCCGCCTTCTTGCAACGGGCGATAATCTCATCCGCGTTCATCGTGAACCGCTTTTGTTCACTCGAATCTCGCACTACGACTTCCAGATGTTGCGTCCACTCCGCTTCGTCCTCCTGTTTGCTGTAGCAGGCGACGGTCAAAACGGAATTCTCCAGCTTCGCGATCGTATGAACGGTGCGCACTTCCTCTTCCTTGCAGGCAAGCGGTGTCATGTAGACCAGTTCCTGAATTTCAAAATTCGTGCGTTTCAAGAACTTGCTGCTGACAAACTGCGCCATCTCGATAAAGGCCGTCCCCGGCAAGACCGGCATGCCGTTGATCTTGTGGTATTTCAGTTCCCAGCAGGTCTCGACGCTCATCTCAGTGGCATACACCTGCATCTGATGCGTGTCGAGGACGCATTCGTGAATCAAGGGGTGTAGCCTTGCCTTGTCTCCTTTTTGTAGCGCAGGAGCCACTTTTTCCGGCAGGTTGATCCAGTAGCGCTTGTGATTGTAGGGATAGCCGGGGATGCTCAGTCTGTGCCGGGCTTCTTTTTGGTACACCTGATCCCACGGCACGTCCGCGCCTTGGACATACAGCTCGATGATTTCTTGCAGCAGACGCTCGTATTCACCTGCGTTCCGCTCCCCTGCCAACTGCTCGACCAACCGAACCGCTTGCTCGGTCAGCGCCTTTTGCCCGGCGGGCGTGATATACCCCTCCATCTGGGTTTCGGCGTCGACCACTTTATGCTCGCGGTACAGGCTGCGCTCGTCGGGAAGCTGGCTGAGATCAAAGACTTGGTTCGTAAACGCCTCGACCGAATCGAAGATCACCGCCAATCGGCAGTTGTAATGCCCGCGGCCGATGTTGGCCGTGTAGCAGAAATCATTCAGGTTGCAAGCCGGATGCTGCTTGAGATGCGCCTGATACTGCTCGATCAAGCGCAGGACCGTTTCCCTGTTTTTGGCTGAGACGGTCAAAACCTGTACCGGAGCGGTGTTTGCCTCCGGAGTCCGGGGCAATTCGGGCGCTTCCTCCAAGACCAGATGACAGTTGGTCCCGCTCATGCCAAACGAGCTGACTCCGCATCTGCGCGGGCCGTCTTCCGGCTCCCAAGGCACCAATTTGTCATTTACATAGACAGGGGAGGCACTGAAATCGATCTTGCGGTTCGGCACCTCAAAATGGATCGTCGGCGGCAGTTGCTTGTGCTTCAGCATCAAGACCGCTTTGAGCAAGCCGGTCAATCCGGCCGCGCAATCCAGATGCCCGACATTGCTCTTCACGGAGCCGACGGCGCAAAATTGCTTCTTGTCGGTAAAGCGGCTGAACGCTCGTTCAATGCCGGTGATCTCGATCGGGTCGCCCAGATTCGTAGCCGTGCCGTGTGCCTCGATATAGGAGATCGATTCCGGATTGATTCCGGCATCTTTCCACGCGGCCCGGATGACTTCTTCCTGTGCGGCTGCGTTCGGTGCGGTGATGCCGACAGATGCACCGTCTTGATTGATGCTGCTACCCTTGATCACGGCGTAGATGTTGTCGCGATCCCGTACGGCCTGCGGGAGCGATTTCAGCACGATGCAGATGACGCCTTCGCCGGTGCCGGTACCGTCTGCACGGTCATCGAATGTTTTGGTGCGCATCGAAGAGGATTCGATGCCCATCTTTTTCTCCGGCGGTTTAGGCGGCAACGTCTTCAGACGGATGGTACCCGCCAGCGCCATCGAAACCTCGCCGTCTCTGATTTGCTGGCAGGCGAGATGCACGGCCACCAACGAGGAGGAGCAGGCGGTGTCGATGTTGACCGCCGGTCCTTTCAAATTCAGCAGATAGCTGATCCGGCTGGCGATGATCGGGTCCGCGTTCCCGGATACCGCCACGCCGTACGTGTTCTCGTCACTCTCCTGAATCGCCGCACTGTACGGATTGTGCGAGCTGCTATACCCCAGAAACACCCCGGTTTTGCTCCCGTTCAACTGGTTTCCGCCGTATCCGGCATCCTCCAAGGAAGACCAAGCCGACTCCAGAAACAGCCGTTGGGCCGGGTCCATCAATTCCGCTTCGGTCGGAGAATACTGAAACAGTCCTGCATCAAAGAGATCCAGTCGATCCAGATAGGAGCATTGGACCAGTTCTTCCGGCAGTTGCTTGTGGAACAGCAATTGATGCAGCCGGTTGGCATCCTCGAAGCGTTGCGCGGGGAAATCGCGGATCAGATCGTAGCCTTGGCTCAGATAGTCCCAGAGTTCCTCGGCGTTTTTGGCACCGCCGACCTGTGCGTTGATGCCGATGATCGCGATATCGTTCGCCCCAATGTCGCTGGAAGGGGATTCAGGCGCAGGATTGGGTTTGGAGATCGGTAGGCTTTTTAAAGCATTCAAATCCATATGGATCCCCCTTACTTGATCGCTTCATAGTCAAAGTCTTGGAACAGCTCTTCGGTGCCCGAATCTTGAAACAGTTCCTTGAACCGTACGATTTGCTCGTCGCGCGGGACTTTCTTGGTCTCGAACATCGTGAGCAACATCTCGATGCCCTGCTGCATTTCTTCCCGGGTCGCTTCGCGGCCTTCTTGTTCGATGAGTTGTTGCAACTCACTGATTCTGTTGTAAGGCTCGATCACGCCCTTGCGATACGCTTGCGCATCCCAGTTGGCATTGCGGGTAGCCGCGGAGATCCCCATGCTTCGAGACAAGAACGGGAGGATGCTCATCTTGATGCGTTTTTTCAATGTCTCGATATCGGCAGCGTTGTCGTAGCCATAGAACGGAATATCCGAAGCGATGCCCTTCATCATATTTTTCAGCACTTTGCCCGGGCCGAGTTCGACGGCGTACTGCATCATCGCCATCTTGGCGTACCACATGCATTCGACCCACCGCACCGGCATCACGATCTGAGCGGTCAGGTTCCCGACGATGTCCTCTTTGCCTTGGTAAGGCTTGGCCGTCACGTTCGACAGGACCGGATACTGTAGATCATGGAAGGTGTAGTTCGCCAGTTCCTGTTGGAACTGCTCCGCGGCCGGCTGCATCAGCGAGCAGTGGAAAGGTGCGCTGACATTCAAACGACTCGCCTTGATCTGTTCTTCCTCCAAGATCTTGACCACTTCATCGACCGCCTGCCGATCGCCGGAGACGACGGTCTGGGTGCGGGAATTGTAGTTGGAGATGCTGACCACCCCGCCCGATGCGGAAACGGAACGGCAGATGGCTTCGAGTTTTTCAACATCACGGGTCGAGACGGCAACCATCGAGCCGAGTTCCGGGGGAACCGCCTGTTGCATGAACTCCCCACGTTTTCTGACGATCTTGACCGCATCGGCAAACTCGATGGCTCCGGCAGCGGTCAACGCCGAGATTTCGCCCAAGCTGTGACCTGCCATCAGGTCCGGCTTGATCCCTTCCTCTTCCATGCAGACCCGGAACATCGCGACACTGGTGGTCAGGATGGCCGGCTGTGCGTTGTAGGTGAGCGTCAGTTCCGACTGCTCACCCTCAAAGCACATTTTCTTGAGATCGAGAGACAACGCATCGCTTGCTTCGTCGAAGAGATCCGATGCGGTCTTGTAGTTTTCACAGAGCTTCTTGCCCATCCCTACATACTGCGAACCTTGACCTGGAAATACGAACGCTTTTTTAAGCATTTGTTTGATTGCCCACCCTTCGTATGCTCTTGTATCCCTTGCTACTTCATCGATTCGAACAGGTACTGGACGACTTGTACATAACGCCCCAGCAACTCTTCGACCTTCGATTCCGAGATTCGCTTGTTGAAAATCTCGGCGGCAAACGTGACGCTTCCTTCTGCCAAGTGGAAGGAAAGAGAGAAATCGATATAGTCCTGATAAAAATCGCTTCCACTGAATTGGTAGAGGAAGATCGGCATCAAGCCTTTTTCCTTGCTGTCGATTCGGATCTGCCCGCGCTGGAATTTCAGCGCGTCCAGATAATTCTGCCGGACGGCTTCCATCAGAACGTTGAGATCGTCTTCGCCTTGCAGTTCAAAAGAGACAAAGTCCTTTTGATTGACGGTGCATACCGCCAGCTCTTGTTGGCCGGTCGCATCAAACAACAGATAGCTGTAGCCGAACAAGAGCCGTGCATAAAGCTCCGATTCATCTGCCGCGTGCAGAGCTTTGATGCGTTGATACAAGCTTCCCTCGTCCGTGATGCGAATGACCGGTTGTTGCAGGCCTTTGTTGGACTGTTTGAAGTACGAATCTGGGAACGGAATCTGCATGCAGCGTATGGTTCCGAGACTCTTCGCTTCAATATGGGAGGCGATTTGGGCGATGGTCGGGTTGGCGAACAGATCGCCGACCTTGACAAGGCCCGGGTATTTCTCTTCGATTTGTGACAGCATGACCGTGATCAATAAGGAGTTGCCGCCCAAATCGAAGAAGTTATCGTGAATGCCGATCTCGTCAAAATGCAGGATGTTCTTCCAGATGACGGTCAGCTCGTGCTCATACTCGTTCTGCGCGGCGACGAACTCCGTCTGCCGGAACAGTTCCAAGTCGGGCATCGGCAACGCCTGCTTGTCCAGCTTGCCGCTTCTGGTGACCGGAATGCTGTCGATCCGCATGATAAAGGCCGGGATCATGTAGTCGGGCAGCATGCCTTTGAGGGCTTCCTTGATCTCAGCGGTGCCAAGCTCGATATCGGATACGACATAAGCGTGAAGCGCTTTGTCGCCGCGAGGGTCGTTTCTGGCGATCACCGCCGCATCCACGATGTGCTCCAGCTTGCGCAGCGCGCTTTCGATCTCACCCAGTTCGATCCGGAAGCCTCTGATTTTTTCCTGTTCGTCGATACGCCCCAGGTATTCGATGTTGCCATCCGGCAGCCATCTTGCCAAGTCGCCCGATCGATACAGCCGGCCTTCGCCAAAGGGATTGGCGATGAATTTCTCGGCCGTCAGTTCCGGCTTGTTCAGGTAGCCGCGGGCCACGCCGTCCCCGGCGATGCACAACTCGCCCGGGATGCCGATCCCGCAGAGGTTCATCCCGTTCAGGATGTAGATCTGCGTATTGGAGATCGGTCGCCCGATCGGTACCGGCTGCGGAATCTCGCTCGTCCCGTCATATTCCCAGTGCGTCGCCAATACCGTGTTCTCCGTCGGGCCATAGGCGTTGACATAGCGGCTTTTGCCGGCTGCCGCTTTGCGGATGATCTCCGCGTTCGAGGCCGAGCCGCCGGTCGTCAGCACCTTCAAGCCTGTGAACCCGGTCTGCAGGTAGAACTGCGGCGGCAACAAGGTCAGCGTGATACCGCTCTGCTCGACGAACGCATCAAATTTGCCGATGTCGGCGATGATCTCTTTCGAGACCAGCGTCAGCCTTGCCCCGTTCAACAGCGACAGGGTCATTTCCCATACCGCCGCGTCAAAGACGTAGTTGGCAAACTGCAACACGTTGTCTTGCGCGGTGACTTGGTACAGCTCCTTCAGGTAGGCGCGCATCGCCACAACGCCTTGGTGCCGGAGCATGACGCCTTTGGGCTGGCCGGTGGTGCCCGACGTGTAGATGACATACGCCAAATCATCGGGCTTGTTGACCTTTTCGGGATTGTCAGACGGGCCTTGCCAGACCGAGCCGTCTGCCAGATCGAGGGCCGGCAGTTCCGTTTCCGGTTCCGCTTGGTAGACCAGCACCGCTCGTGCCCCGCAATCCTCCAGCATGAACCGAATGCGATCTGCCGGGAAGGTCGGGTCGATCGGGACGTACGCGCCGCCCGCTTTGATGATGCCGTAGATGCCGACGATCATCTCAAGGCTGCGCTCGGCCATGATCGCCACCCGATCATCAGGTTTGACTCCCATCTCGCGGAGCTTCCAAGCCACTTGGTTCACCTTGCGATTCAGCTCGGCAAAGGTCAGTTGCTCCTCTTGGAAGACCACCGCGATCCGGTCGGGGTGGTTGCTTACCTGCTCCTCGAACATGTCCACGACCGTCCGATCTTTGGCATAGTCGAGCACCGTATCGTTGA
>DASTWJ010000030.1:0-11757 GCA_035776695.1 Bacilli bacterium | reverse complement strand
GACTTCGCCCAAGTGCTGTTCCTCGTCGGGCAGTTGGCGGTGATGTCGATCTTCTTGGGCGGCGGCGAGATCTATACGGATGAAGCGACCAACCTGTTCATCCTGCTGACTCACACCGGCGAATGGGGCGGCATGATCGCCTATGGGGCGAAGTACCTCCGCCTCTACCCGTGGGTCGTCATTCCGTCCACCGTCTTCCTGACCGCCGCGATCCTGATCCTGTCCAACTTCTCGCAGCACCTTCAAAAGCGCTTCGCTCGCCCTCATCTGTACAGAAGCGCTCCGCTGTACAAAAACAAACCGCGCCTCGCGCTGGTCGCCGCCGCCGTCGCCGTCTGCGTAGCGGTCGTCACGGTGCTCCCGAACAAGTCGCCCGGCGCGATTCGCACCACGGCGGCCGTCGGCGGGGAACTGGGTCACGACCCGTCCTCCGAAGCGATGCGCTACCAGTTGGAGAAAGTGTCAGGCGAGTTCATGAACTTACTCAAACGCGGCAACTGGGACTATGCCCAGTCCTACATTCAAGGCAAATTAGGCGAAAGTCTGACCCCCTACAAGATGTTCGAACCGTTCAATCTGTGGCTTCATGCCCTGAACAAACTCGATTACCGCTATGTCGGCATCGGAACGATCACGACGGCCAAAGGCGGTCGCTACGAGAACCCCTACGACGTCGAACTGCTGATCGCCACCCCCGACGGGCAAAAGGAAACGTGGCACTTGCAGATGTCGGTCGGACGCGTCGCCCGCGTGCTCGCCGGGTACGGCGGGCCGAAGCTCGACCTCGCCGACGGCGATGCGCCGGTGCTCCTGAACCAAGAGCAGCGGGAGAAGATCACCCACGCCACGGCGGAACAGTTCATGAAGCTGTTGCAAGCGAACGACTGGGAAGCGGCCGCCAAGCTCTACCAAGCGGAAGAGCCGCTGCCGCCGGGCGTGATCCCCGACCCGTTCGACAAATGGCTGGAAGCGCTCTCGGCCCACCGCTACGAGTTCGTCGCGACGGATAAGCCGTCCCGCTACTACGGCAGTCTGCGCACGGGCGACACGGTCATCGTGAAGGTGAAGAACCTCAAGAGCGGCAGCGTCGCCAACTGGACGGTGAACGTGCTCGTCCAGCCGGACGGGAAGACGGCCAAGATCACCTATGGTCGCGGTACCCCCGCTAAATCCTAGCACGCATCAAAAGAGAGTGCCTTCGTGGCACTCTCTTTTCCTTACCGTCGAAGCCGATCGCTTCTTCGACCTGCTTAGTAGCCGCTATCAAAACCCACAAAAAAACCAACCCGACCAAGGCGGATTGGCTTTTAGCTTTCCTGCATTCTCTTTTGCACCACTTCCAAGAACGCGCGGTTGTCCTGCAGCGTGAACACGTACAACGCCTTCTCAAACGCCAGCTTGGCCTTGGTCATCTTCCCCGTCTCCTCCAACGAGAGCGCCAGTTGCACATACAACTCGCCCAGCAGGTACATCGTCTCCTCCCGCTTGCAGGCGGTGATGCCTTGGTTGCAAAACTGAATCGCCTCGGCAAAACGCTGTGAGCGGTAACAGGACTTGGCGAGATTGTACAACACGCGAATCTTGATATGGACGTCTTCCAGATGCGGCGCTTTGGTCAACAGCATGAGGCACTCCTTGAACGTGTGGATCGACTCCTCGAATCGCTCTTCCTCCATCTGGATGATCGCCAGCGAGTTGAGGATCTCGACCGTGCGTTCGGAATACGATTTCGGCCCTCGATCATCGACGTGCAAGGATTCCCGGAGCAAGGAGATCGCAGCTTCCACATCTCGCTCCACGTAATACTTGACGATGCCCTGATGCCACATCATGAATTGTTTGGCCCGCGGTTCGGTAAATTGCTCGTTGTTCCGCTCCGCCCGCAGGATCGACGACACCTGCTCATAGTTGCGCTCGCGGATCAGTTGCCGCACCACTTCGAACGTTTGCGACACATAATCGGCGCGAGAAGCGGACGCTTTTTTGAAAATAAAATCTGTGGAGACCCCTAACCGCTGCGCCAGTTCGTACAGCGTGCTGGCGGTGGGGATCACCTCGCCTTTTTCAATCTTGCTCAGCTGTCCCTGCGTGCAGGTGGTGCTCGCCAACTCTTTCTGTGTAAATTCCTGTTGGACCCGCAGTTCGCGGATCACTTTCCCGATCTGATAGTAATCCATAAACTCCTTCGTCCCTCCAAATATGCTTTAATGAATACTATTTGGCATGTGAGACGATCTCTCTTAGAAAATTCACCGTGGACAGGTGAATCCCTTTAGAATCGCGAATACATCTTTTAGCAAGTTCGATTATAATGAAGACACTAAGTTACCTAGTAGGAGGAGGCGCGGTATTAGATGAGAAAAGGAATACTGCTTCTGGCCCTGAGCTTCTGCCTGACGATGGTTGCGACGACAACCGTCTACGGCGCTGCGGAAGAATGGGGTACGGGAGACATCTTGCCGCCGCAACACTCACAGTGACTTACGTAAATGAGTGTGGTAACCCCCACAAACCATGACCCATTACTGCAAAGAGCGCAGCTCTCCCCCACAACCGGAGTTGCGCTTTTTGCAGTTCTTTTTTACGTCCGCTTGTCTTTCCACGTCTCCACAGCCGCCATCCGTTCGATCAGCATCAGTGTCTGGCCGTAAAGCGCGGTGATGTTGTAGTGGCGGCTCGCCGGTGCCGGGTACAGCTCTTCGGCCGCTTCGGCGCTTACACACCAATCGTAGCGCTCGGGGGCTTCCGGCTTCTCCACATCGGGCCAGGCGTCTTGCAGGCGCGGGGAATAGAGCGGCGACGCCCCTTGTTTCAACGCCAGCTTGTGGACGCGCGGGGTGTAGGGCCCGGGCTTGTTCGCTGCAGCCGTTTTCGGGGGTGACGGGTGTTCCGGCGTGTACAGATGCGGCCAATAGTCGCTGCGAGAGCCGGTGTGCGGCGTTTGCTCCGCCCATTGCAGCACGCCGCGATGCACCTCTTGGCGGTCGAAGAGGATCGCGTACAGGCGACGACCCGTGTCGATGCGCTCACTGAGCGAGGTGAACGAATCGACGATCACGCCGGCCAGTTGCGGGTCGGGCGTTTTCGTTACGTCGCGAAACGGGAAGACGACCTGCGTCAAGTTGAGCAGCGTCTGCGCTTGAAACTCGAACGACTCGACGACGGCTGCGTAGTGCTTGTGTTGCACGACCCTTTTTTCGATCACATTCTGTTCGTTGACGACGAGGGCCAGCGTCAGCAACTGCGAGTCTCCCGTCTCCCAGAACCGCTCCCAGATCACCCGCATAAACCGCGACACGCCGAAAAAGGGGAGCAGGTGAAACAATGGGCGGCCTCGTTCCTTGCTCGCGGCATAGAGACGGAGTTGCGGGTAGGCGTCGCCGAAGATCAGGTAGTTGGGGCGTTCCAAGAAGTGAAAAAACCGTTCACACTCCCCCTTTTCCATCACCCGTGGCAACAGCTCGCCTTGCAGGTCGGTCATGTTGTAGCCACCGTTTCGCGAGACCATGTGAGCGAGCAGGGACCAATGCAGTTCGGGGTGTTGTCGGTAGCTCTCCCAGTAGGCTTGCGTGCGGGTCACGTTGTTGCGGTTGTAGCGTTTGGTTTCGTTGGCGATCCGGTCGCAGATCACCTTGTCCGCGTCGGAGAGGGTGGACGGGTCGATGAGCGGCAGTGCTCCCGGCTCCTGCTCCTGTGCCGCCTGTTGCAACACGCGCTCCAACTCGCGGCGCACCTGCCGAATCTCCTGCGCATTCGCCAACCCGAACAGCCGCGCCTTGACCTTCTTGCTCCACGTCAGCCACGCTTCCGACACCGCATGCAGCATCGCCACACGCCCCCTCTCGATTCGATCCTCCTATCTTATGATCGACCAAGGCGGAGGAATTCCAGTCCGTTTGTATGGAAAAAACCCCTGCCGATCGGCAGAGGTCCTTCCCATTCTCTCACGTATTCCCAGCGAACCTTTTTCCCAATCTATCACGTCAACCCGCGCTTCACCATCTCCTGCACCACATAGCTCGCCACATCGGGGGCCAGTGTGCCCGGGCCGAAGCCGGCGTCGTAGCCGAGTTCCAGCGCCAGTTCGTGGTTGAGACGCGGGCCGCCGCAGACGACGACCATCTTGTCGCGCAGACCCTCGGCTTCCAACAGCTCGATCAGTTGGGCGAGGTTCGGGATGTGGACATCCTTTTGCGTGACGACTTGCGAGACGAGGATCGCGTCGGCTTTCAGCTCGATCGCTTTGGCGACCAGCTCGTCGTTTTCCACTTGCGAGCCGAGGTTGTAGGCTTCGACCATCGGGTAGCGCTCCAAGCCGTACTCGCTGTTGTAGCCCTTCATGTTCATGATCGCGTCGATCCCGACCGTGTGCGCGTCCGTGCCGGTACATGCGCCGAGGATCGTGATCTTGCGCCCGAACTGCTCTTTGATGAAATCGTTGATCTCATAGAAGGACATCCGCGGCGAATCGACCTTGGCGACTTTGATCTTCGTATAATCGACCGTCTCCTGCGTTTTCGCATACAGAATCACGAACGTGAAGTCTTCCCCCAAGTCGTGCTGATGCACCACCGACGCTTCCACAAGGCCCATCTTCGCCGCCAACTGCCGCGCCGCCTCCGCCGCTTCCTCGCCGGGCGGGACGGGCAAGGAGAAGGACAATTGCACTACGCCGTCATCGAATGTGTCGCCGTAGGGACGCACCCGCGTCAGATCGCGGTCGTTCCACGGTTCGTATCGCTGTGCCGTGCTCATCGCGCAATCGCCTCCAATCCCAATTCATCCCGCAAGAGCGTCTCAAACGGGTTGAAGTAGTTCTCCGCTCGCGTCACCACGCCGGCCAAGCCTTTGCCGCCGGTCAGCGTGCGCTTCACGTCGGCGAACATCCCGCGCGAGATCGCTTCGAGCATGCCGATCTCCCGCACCTCTTCCAGAATCTGCGCCGCGCCGTCGAGCACCTGGTGCGCCCGCTTGACGATCTTGCCGTCCTTCTTGTACTCGATCTCGTCGCCGAGGGAGCGCATGTTGTTAAACACGTACTTCGCCCCTTCGATCGCGATGTGGCGGTCGTGGATCAGCGGCGTATGAATCGCCTCGGTCATCATCCCGAGCAGTTGAATCCCCTGCTGCGTCATCACCCCGACCATGTTGAACAGCGTATCCTGCACATGCCCTTTGAAAATGTTCCCTGTCATATGCTTGGTCGGCGGCATGTATTTGAGCGGCGCTTTCGGGAAAATCTCCCGTGCCATCTGCGCTTGGGACAACTCCAACAGGAAGCCGTCCTCCAACTCCGGGCTCATCTCAAACGCGTGCCCCAAGCCCATCTGCTCCTCCGGCAGACCGGAGCGCAGAGCGAGCTGTTCGTTGATGAACTGCGACGCCAGCACGGACGGCGCCTGCTCGACCGCATCGGCGGTGGTCAGGTAATTGTCTTCGCCCGTGTTGATGATCACGCCCGCGTAGGAGTTGATCATCCGCGAGAAGTTCTGGTCGACCAGCGTGCGCTGCATGTTGATGTCGCGGAACAGGATGCCGTAGAGCGCATCGTTGAGCATCACGTCGAGGCGTTCGATCGCACCCATCGCCGCGATCTCCGGCATGCAGAGACCCGAGCAGTAGTTGCACAGGCGGATGTAGCGACCGACTTCCTCGCCGACCTCGTCGAGCGCCTCGCGCATGATTCGGAAGTTCTCCTGCGTCGCGTAAGTACCGCCGAAGCCTTCGGTCGTCGCGCCGTAGGGCACGTAGTCGATCAGCGACTGACCCGTCGAGCGAATCACCGCCACGATGTCCGCTCCTTGCCGTGCCGCCGTCTTCGCCTGCACCACGTCTTCGTGGATGTTGCCGGTCGCGACGATGACGTAGAGATACGGCTTCTTCCCTTCGCCGATCGTGTTCAGGTAGTGGTCGCGTTTTTCACGGTTCGCCTTGATGCGAGCCAGCGACTCTTGGGCCAATTCGGTGGCTTTCGCTTGAATCTGCGCGTCAGGCAGCAAGGGCAACTCGCATACGTCGAGCGTGCCTTGGGCGACCGCTTCGCCGACTTCCTGCACGGTCAGCCCCTGTTGCAACACGGCGTTGACGACAAACTTCGCCGCGCCGTGGGAGAGCATCCCCGCGTCTTTGATCTGATCGACCACCACATTGGGAAGCGGTACGTAGTCGGCGTCCACGCCGTCCAGTCCGTACAGACGAAGCACGGTGCGCTCCACCGCCACCGTCGTCCGCTCCAGTATAAACGCCTGCAACGAATCGGCAATCTCCGAAGCCGCCGCACGGGCGCGGTCGACTTGGGCCGGGTCGAGAAATAATTTGCTCATCGGGTCAGGCCCTCCTTTCACTCTTGTCGCGCGTTGGCGTCGGCCGCCGCCCGAAGCAGTCCTTCCGGCAGCCCGAAGCTCTGCGCCAACCGCAGCGCATCGCGGGGCACATCCCCGGCGACGCATGGCATCAATCTATAGTCCATCGCGCGATGCAGCTGAGACAGCACCTCGCGAATATCAGCTCGTCGTTCCAACTCGGCCAGCACCTCGCGCCGCAAGCCCGCGACGCGATACGTCTGCAAGCCTTGCACCCGAGCCACGCCCGGAAAATGCGAAGCGAGGAGCGCCGTGTGCTTGGTGGTCAGCAAATGCTTCGCCAGCCCGTACGCCAGCGCCTCGCCTTCCTGCGGGTTGGTCGTGCGGGCGACCTCGTCGAGCAGGAGCAAGGCACGCCCTTGGGTGGCGAGCAGGTCAGCGAGGCGATACATCTCCGCGCCAAACGAACTCAAACCGCTCTCCAAGCTCTGCTCATCGCCACCGGAACTGCCAATGCGCTCCACAGGATGGAAAAAGAAACGTTGTGCAGGCACGGGCATCGCGTGCTGTGCCAGCGCTTGGAGCAGGGCGAACGTCTTCAACGCCACCGTCTTGCCGCCCATGTTCGGGCCGGTGATCAGCCCGACGCCGGGGTGCAAGGTCAAATCGAGCGGCGTGAACGTGCCGCCGCGCTTTTCCACCGAAGCGCGAGCGGTGGGATGCCAGCCGGAGGTGACTTGCCAAGGGGCATCGTCGGAATCCAACCACTCTATAACTTGAGCGTCTACATCCCCTTGCCACTTCCGCGCCAGCACCGCTTTCGCCAGCGTCCAATCCAGACGCGCCAACGCCGTCAGCACCGCTTGCAACGTCTGCGCGTGCGGCTTCAGCTTCCGCACCAGCTCTTGCAGGATCAGCACTTCCCGATCCTCCACTGCCGTCCGCAGCTCCTCCTGCTCCTGTCGCCACCCTTGCAACTCGGGCGGCTCGACGACGGCGAACACCGCTTCGAACACATTCTCCTGCCGAAGCGCCAACGCGGGGTCCTCCTGCGCCTTGGCGATCCTCCCCCGCTCCGTCTTCTCCCAGATCAACTCGCCGCTTCGGTTCGGCACACGGCCATATCGTGCGCGCAACGCGTCCACCTGCTCCTGCTTGCGCCGGAACAAGCGACTCTCGATCTGCGCCAACTCGCCGCGCAGCCGCGTCAACACATGGTCGGGATGCTCCGCCAGCGAAAACGTCGGCACCAACTCGCCGGGCGGGTTCAACAGCCGCAGGAGCGTCTCCCAATCGGGCGACACCCACCACGCATAGCGCAGGCCATGCTCCTGCAACAGCCGCTCCACCTGCCGCCCCTGCCACAGCAACGACTTGATCTCATAGAAGTCGACCTGCCGCAGCGACGCCCCTTGCTCCAACAGCCCGAGCAACGCCGCCGCATCCGGCACCTCGCGCAACGCATCGCCGATCGCCTTCGCAAAAGACCCGTCACAGAGAACCTTTTGCAAAGCCTGCCAGTCGGACATCGCCTCCTGCCAAGCGGTGCGTTCGGCAGGAAGATACGGCTGCACCTCTCGCTTGTAGCGAAGACCCGCTTTCGAAACAGGTTGGCACAGCGCGAAGACCTCTCCCCAGCCGAGCCACTCTCTTGTCGTCTCTTCCCAAAAAGAAGCCATCCGCGCCGCCCCCTTTCCTAGTCAATCCAACTTCACATCCGTGACGGGCACATCCCCCGCCACCTCGCGCACCGCTTCCAGCAACTCGCGGCGCGGCAGCTCATAGCCCGCCACCGAATGCGGGTTGACCGTCAGCCCCAGCACGCGCACCGGGCGGCGCACCACCACGCGATGCCCGCGCCGCAAGAACTTGCGCCAAGCCCCCGCCGTGGCAAAAAAGTGCGTGGCATCCGGCAACGCCAGCGTGAATCCGCGAGGCAAGCCTTCCAACATCGCCAACAAGCGATCCGTCACCGCCCCGCCGACCGCCAGCACCCGCGCTCGTTCCGAACCGGGCCATTGCGGATCGACCTGCGGATTTGCTGCAAAAGAAGACGTCTGCGCCAAAACGATTGGTGCGTAGACGGGGCTGAATGCCGCACCCCGAACCCCCTCGCCGGAAAGACGACCCGCTTCCGAAAGCGACTCGCGCAACTCCGTCGATGGATCGCCCGACGTCTTGCGCCGCCGCGACGACAGACCGTCCGCAGTCGAGCCGACCTCATCCGACCGCTTCTTCTCCGCTTTCACTTCCACACCGACGACCAGCGCACCTTTTTCCTCCGCGACGTCAGCCAGCC
Source organism: Bacilli bacterium (assembly GCA_035776695.1). Lineage (GTDB taxonomy): Bacteria > Bacillota > Bacilli > Tumebacillales > Tumebacillaceae > Tumebacillus. The sequence goes on along the minus strand of DASTWJ010000030.1, from coordinate 3,156 downwards.
GTGCCACCGAATCCTCCGCCACCGGTAACGAAAACCGCTGCACGAAGAACGCCGTCTGCCGCGCCACCTCTTCCACCGACTTGCCGACAACTGCTCCTGTCGCCAGCACTACGCCATCGGTCAGCTCAGGGTCGGCGGCCATCATCCGCTCGAACGCACCGTCGACCAAGCACAACTCGGCACCCAAAGCTTCCATCCGCCTGAGCACCTGCGCCACCTGCTTGCCGTAGCGAATCCCGGCGAGCAGCACCGTACCGGCCACCGTCACCTCGGCCAGATACACATCGCCGAGCGCGGACGAGATGCCGGTGCGCTCCAGCACCGTCAGCACGGCCGACCCTTCGTTCAGCACATCGCCCGCCGACGCGACAAGAGTGCCGACCGGCGCATACACCTCCGGTTTCGACACCCCCATGATCGCATCCTGTCGCTCACCGTCCACCCCGATGGACAAAACGCCGAGTCGGCGTCCCGCATGGGTCGCCGACTCGATCAGATCGTTCATCGCCGTGGTCTTGCCCGCGTGCTTCGCAATCCCGACCAACGCCACGCGGCGGGCGTTCACCTGCTCAATCGCCCGGTACAACATCAGTTAATCGGCCATCGGCAGGTCGATCGCGCCGCTCTGCGCCTCGGCCTGCTCCTTCGGACGGCGACGCTTCAACGTCTTCGGCTCCAGCGACAACTGCTTGTCGTTCAACAGCCGCGCCAACCCGATCTCCTCATCCGTCGAATGATCATGCGTACAAGTCGGCGGGCACCCCGTGTCCTCATACACCGGCTCATGATACGTCGAGATCACGCCTTCAAAGTTACGCAGAATCACCTTGCCATGCCCTTGCGAAATCAAATACTGCGGCATCACCGGAATCTTGCCGCCGCCCCCCGGCGCATCGACGACGAACGTCGGCACCGCATAGCCGGACGTATGCCCGCGCAGCTGCTCCATGATCTCGATGCCCTTCGACACCGTCGTGCGGAAATGCTGAATCCCTTCCGACAAATCGCACTGATAGATATAGTACGGACGCACGCGGTTGTACACCAACTGATGCAACAGATCCTTCATCACATGCACACAGTCGTTGACCCCGCGCATCAACACCGTCTGATTGCCCAGCGGAATCCCCGCATCCGCAATCTTGTGGCACGACTCGATCGCTTCCGGCGTCAACTCATCCGGATGATTGAAGTGCGTGTTGATCCACACCGGATGATACTTGCGCAACATCTTGACCAGATTATCCGTGATCCGCTGCGGGAACACCACCGGCGCCCGCGTCCCGATCCGAATGATCTCCACATGCGGGATCGCCCGCAGATTCGAAATGATATACTCCAACGTCTTGTCATTCACCAACAGCCCATCGCCACCCGACAACAACACGTCGCGAATCTGCGGCGTACGGCGAATATAATCGATCGCCGCATCCAGTTGCGGCTTCGGCACCGAATGCCCCACCTGCCCCGAAAAACGACGGCGCGTACAGTGGCGGCAATACATCGAGCACTGGTTGGTGATCAAGAACAACACGCGATCCGGATACCGGTGCGTCAGACCCGGAGCGGGCGCATCCTCATCCTCATGCAACGGGTCCTCCATATCCCACGGCGAGCGCGACATCTCATCCGACTTCGGCGCCGCCTGCAACCGCACCGGACAACTCGGATCATCCGGGTCCATCAACATCGCATAATACGGCGTGATGCGAAGCGGAATCGACAACTTGATGTTCTCGATGCCCTCCTTCTCCTCATCCGTCAAGTTAATGACCTTGCCCAGCGCCTCCGCATCATTGATCGTGTGCGTCAACTGCCACATCCAGTCATTCCACTGCTCATCCGTCACATCTTTCCACAACTCAATATCCCGAAAATGCCGCTTCGCCTTCCCATAAAAATGCTTCGGGTCCCGCTGCAAATTATTCTCCGCCATGCTCATCCTCAAAACCCCTCTCTATGGATAAAAGTGTCTCTGTTACTTCCCGTACTTTGCCTCAAACAACTCGCGCAACTGTTTCGACTCGCGAACCAGACCCAACGACAACTCCGCATGCCCTTTCGTATACCCGTTGCCGATGATCATGTTCACATCCTTCCCGACGCCTTCCGCCCCAAGCGCGGCCGCCGTAAACGACGTCGCCATCGAGAAAAAGTACACCGTGCCATCCTCCCGCGTCGCCAGAATCGAAGACATCTCCGTCCCCGGCAAATTCACGCAGTTGATCGTCACATCCGCAAAGCGACCCTCCGTCGCCTCCTCGACCGCCTCCAGCACAGCTACCGGCTTCGTCGCATCCAGATTGAACACCTGATCCGCCCAACCCAACTTCCGCAACGCCTCACACCCGGCTTCCCCGTACTCGATCGCGATCACGCGGCCCTGCGGCCCCGCCGACTTGCGAGCCTGATAGAGCACCATCGAACCCGACTTGCCGCCCGCGCCGAGCACCACCACCGTGTCGCCCTCACGCACCAACTTCTCCGTCTGCGCGGGAGCGCCACACACATCGAGCACTGCCAGCGCCAGCCGATCCGGCATATCCTCCGGCAGCTTCGCAAACAGCCCCGACTCGAACAAAATCGCCTGCCCCTTGATATCCACCTGCCCCGTCTTCACATCGAGGCTCGTGATCTCCTCAATCGTCAGCGGAGTCAGCGACAGCGACACCAGAGTCGCAATCCGATCCCCGACCGCGAGGTCGATGTTCCCGACCAGATCGGGACCGATCTCCTGCACCGAGCCGATCAACATGCCGCCTGAGCCGGTCACCGGATTATGGTGTTTGCCGCGCTCCGCGACAATCTTCTGCATATGAGCGCCGATCTTGGCGGGATCACCGCCCTCGGCCTCCCGAATCTGGGCAAACGACGCCGAGTCGATATTGAGCGTCTCGACCTGAATCAGAACCTCATTCGAAAAAACGTCCATCCTATTATCAATCCGCCAAGCCGGCTGCGGCATCGCGCCCTGCGGTTCCAGCACCCGATGCAAGCCATAGCGATTTCCCACTCTCATCACGACCCTCCTCACCCATCGTTCCTAAAAAATCCTTCGTGCCCCATACCTATGCAACAACCATGCCAACCTTGAAAATTTTCCAAAACCCCCACCCCACCGCCTTTTTCCCCTCTCTCCCATCCCCCCAACAAAAA
>DASTWJ010000029.1:0-56403 GCA_035776695.1 Bacilli bacterium | reverse complement strand
AAATTCCATTGCCCGGGCTTTATCAAAATCGGCGATGGCACGCTTAAATGCTGGACGACGCACGGTGACCTCACCGCCGAGGAGGCGTTCGCCGAATCCTGCAACGTCGTCTTCGCCCAACTGGCAATGAAGCTTGGGCGCGACAAGATTGACGAGTATGCGAAGAAATTCGGCTTGGGAAGCCGAGTCGGTTTGCAAGAGGACGGCCGCGCCCAATTCTACGGCGAAGAACCGGGCAGTATTTTTCTAAAAGAGTACACCTCCGACCGCTTACTCGCGAACTCCGGCATCGGGCAGGAAGACGTGCGGCTCACCCCGCTCCAAGCGGCCCACCTGATGGCGGTCGTCGCCAACGAAGGGGAGGGTGGCCAACCGCGTCTCGTCGCATCTCTGCGCACGGAGGATGGGCTGCTCTACAAAGAGTACGACCGCGCCGATGAAAAGCCGATGCTCGACAAATCGGTCGCCCTCGAATTGAAAAAATGGATGAGCCAGACGATCGCCGCCGACAAAGGCACCGCCCACTCGATGGTCGATGCCGCGATGACCGTCGCCGGCAAAACGGGCACCGCTCAGACGGACGACCCGCACAAGAACCACCAATGGTTCGCCGGATTCGCCCCCGCCGACAACCCGGAGTACGTGGTCGTCGTGATGGCCGAATCGGTGCCCGACACCAGAACCCGCGTCACCGAGCTGGTCGCGGAGCAGATCATCAACGCACTGCCCTAGGCGCAGCATCAATAACCTCCCACGCAAAATGTACAGGCACAACAAACAAGCCCTGCTACATATATTGAAACACACTAGCCCACTAGGCGTTTGCCGTGGCTAGAAAACGTGGGAGGTGAACGACTTATGCCCGGATTCCTGGCCGCGGTTGCCCTGATGCTCAAGGAACTCACGCTGTTCGTCTCTTACATCAAGAACAATGCCTTCCCGCAACCCCTCTCGGAAGAAGACGAACAGAAGCACCTGCGACTGATGGCCGAGGGAAATGAAAACAGCCGCAACCTCTTGGTCGAGCACAACCTCCGCCTCGTCGCACATATCGTGAAAAAATTCGAGAACACGGGGGAGGACAGCGAAGACCTGATTTCCATCGGCACGATCGGCTTGATCAAGGCGATTGAAAGTTTCTCCGTCAACAAAGGCACGAAATTGGCGACGTACGCTGCACGTTGTATTGAAAACGAAATATTAATGCATTTACGTTCTCTGAAAAAGACGCGCAAAGACGTCTCTCTGCACGACCCGATCGGAACTGATAAAGAGGGTAACGAGATTACCTTGATTGACGTCCTCGGCACCGAATCGGACGAAGTGATCGACGAAGTCCAGCTCAAGCTGGAGAAAATGAAGATCTACTCGCGCATGGACCTGCTCGACGAGCGGGAACAGGAAGTGATCCGCGGGCGCTTCGGGCTGCCCGACGGTGAAGAGAAAACGCAACGCGAGATCGCCGAGGAGTTGGGGATTTCCCGCTCTTACGTCTCCCGCATCGAAAAGCGCGCCCTGACCAAACTCCTCCACGAATTCCGTCCCAAACGCGAGGACTGATGGAATAAAAAACAGACACATACGAAACACTCGCGTATACTTGGTACGCGAGTGTTTTTCTGTGCAAATTTTTCACTTTTCTTACTGTTCATTCTATCGTACGATGGAAGCAGCAAGTGACGCACATCTAAGGAGACCTCACATGACCCTTACCCATAACGGCCTCGTCAGAAAACAAGGCCTGTCCGAAACGGACCTGCAAGCGATCTTCGAACTGGAAGCGATTTGCAACACACATGACAACCTCAAGCTCAAACTCAACCCGGACTTGTTGAAGATCCGCCCGACCACGGAAACGAACGATTTTCTCTATTACCAAGACGGGAAGCTGGTCGGCTTCCTGCCGCTTTTTTGTTTCAATCGACAAGAAGCGGAATTCAGCGGCATGGTGCATCCCGACTACCGCCGTCAAGGCATTTTTACCGCATTGGCCCAAGCAGCTCGCGAAGAGATCCGTTCGCGCCAAGTGCCTAAGATTCTCTACATCGTCCCGAACAGTTCCGCTTCGGGCAAAGCGTGGATGCAAGCCAGCGGCTTCGCTTATGAATTCTCCGAATTCTGGATGAAGATGCAAGAAGTCAAGCCCTGCGCAGCCATACACGAACTGACCATGCGCCTCGCCGAAGAGCGGGATGAAGACATCCTCACCCGTGCGCTCACCGTCTGCTTCAACCTGCCGGAAGATGCGATGCGCAAGTCGGTGACCGATCGCCGCGAGCCGGGACGTGCTCGCTATGCGATCGAGCTGGCAGGCGACGTAATCGGCACGATCGGTGTTCATTACGACGACGAATCGTCCACCGCCTTCCTCTACGGCTTCTGCATCCTGCCCGACTTCCAAGGCCAAGGCTACGGCCGTCAAGCGATGATGTGGTCGATTCACAAAGCGCTCGCGGACGGCATGCAGCACGTCGAGCTGGAAGTCGCCACCGAAAACGACAACGCGCTCAACCTCTACCGCTCCTGCGGGTTCGATGTGATCTCCGGCAACGATTACTATGCCGAACACCTCACCGTGTAAATCACAGGGTAAAAAAAGAGCCGACATCCGCCCGTCGGCTCTTTTTCCCGATGCCCAATTATGCTACAGTAATAGAGTGATAGTTTTCGCACCGACTTACTCGGATATAGAATTGAGGAGGACCCATACATGAGCCAAAGTTACCTGTCCCATCTGGAATGCCCGAAATGTGAAGCCACCTACGATCCGGACCAACAACATCAGCTCTGCTCCTGCGGTGCTCCCTTGCTCGTGCGCTACGACCTGAAAGGCGTGGCCCAATCTTTGAACAAAGAAGACCTGCTCCACCGCGAGCCGACCCTCTGGCGCTACCGGGAACTGTTGCCGGTGCGCGACGAAGCGAACATCGTCTCGCTGGGCGAAGGCATGTCGCCGCTGTTGCATCTGCCAAAGCTCGGCGAAGCGATCGGCCTGCCGGGTCTGTACTTGAAGGACGAAGGTGTGATCCCGACCGGCACGTTTAAAGCGCGCGGCGCAGCGGTCGGCATCTCTCGCGCCAAGGAACTGGGCGTGAAGACGCTCGCCATGCCGACCAACGGCAACGCAGGCGGTTCGTGGGCTGCGTATGCGGCCCGCGCCGGCATCGACGCGTACATCGTCATGCCGACCAGTGCGCCGAAGATCACCCGCAACGAAGTGGCGATCACCGGCGCCCACCTCTACCTCGTCGACGGTTTGATCTCCGACGCGGGGAAGATCGTCGGCCAAGCGGTCGCCAAGCACGGCTGGTTCGATGCGTCCACGCTGAAAGAACCGTACCGCATCGAAGGCAAGAAGACGATGGGCCTCGAACTGGCCGAGCAGTTCGGCTGGGAAGTGCCGGACGTGATTCTCTACCCGACCGGTGGCGGCGTCGGCTTGATCGGCATCTACAAAGCCTTGCGCGAACTGCAGGAGATCGGCTGGATCGGCGATAAACTGCCGCGCATGGTCGCCGTCCAAGCGACCGGCTGTGCCCCGATCGTCAAAGCGTTTGAAGAAGGACAGACGGCATCCGAGTTCTGGAACGACGCCGAGACCGTCGCATTCGGCATCACCGTTCCGAAAGCGCTGGGCGACTTCCTCGTCCTCGACGCGATCTACTCCACAGACGGTTGCGCCGTCGCCGTCGACGATGACGCGATCTTGGAAGCGCAACGCCAACTGGCGCAACTCGAAGGGGCTTTCATCTGCCCGGAAGGCGCGGCCAACCTCGCCGCCGTCCGCTCCCTGCAAGCGAGCGGCTGGTTGAAAGGCGACGAGAAAGTCGTGATGCTCAACACCGGCGCGGGCCTCAAATACCCGGACACCGTGCAGATCGAAGTCCCGACGCTGAACCCGGGCGACGAACTGCCGGTCTAAGCAAACGTCCCAAACACGCACAACGACCCCTTTTCTGAGAAAAGGGGTCGTTGCTTTGGATCGGAAGTGGCCGGGCGAACTCGACGCTCGTCTTAGCGGCCATTTCCGGTGGTCAGTTCCGCCTGCACGTTCGGCGGCAGCTTCGGCGGGATGTACGCCAGCGGCTCGTCGAACTCCGCCCAATCGAGGTTGACCATCAAGAGCAGGTAGCGCTTGCCCGTCTCCGGGTCGGAGATGATCAGGTGGTCGCGACCTGCCGTTTCGATCCGACCGCGGTAGACGCGCGCGTTCCACTGGTCGTTGTTTTCGTACGTGTAATAGAACGTGCCGATCTTGCCGCGGTTAAATCGCAAAATGTTCTCGATATACGACTCCTCCGTGCCCGGTACGGTGGTGTCGCCGGCCATCGGCAGCTCGGTCGGATACGGCCCTCCGGACGGCACTTGCGGTACATTCGTCGTCGCTTGCGGTTGCATCGAAGTCGGCATCGACATCGGCATCATCGGGTGTTGCCCATACATCAGGCCGGGGTACATCGGATAGCCCATGTGCGGGCGAAAGTTCGTATTCCGGTACAACAGAGATCACTCCTCGGTGGTTGGTTGGATGTGGGGATCGATCAAAGATGCGGGCACAGACCCGCTTTGGGCTGATAGAAACAGTGGTGTTTGTATCGTCCGGTCAGCGGTTGCCCCCACCATTGAGGGTCGCAGGCACCCGGTGGACGGAAGAACCAGAGCGCCCGTTCCGCCGGGGATTGGCGCATGCCGTTGATCACTTTTCGCGCCAAACGCAGGTCTTTCTGGCGCGGGTGCTGATAGAAGTAACTCTTTTGCGTGGCTTCAAAACCGCCCGGGCTTTGAAAGACCATTCGCCTGATCGAACGGATGTCTTCAAAGTCGGAGCAATTTCCCGCCACGCGGTTGACGCCGACATTGCCGACCATCAGCATGCCAAGGGTACCTTCACCCTCCGCCTCCGCCCGCATCAGCTGCGCCAACAGACGGGTATCGTTGGCATTTGCTCGAATTCGAGCCACGTCGTCACCCCCTTGACTACACACTTACAATGTATGGGCAGGTCGAGAATTGGGAACTTGCCCACCTCGAGTTCTCGGCGGGTAAAGTGCCCATTTTTGGTGGCTTGTTCCAGCTTGTGGTATACTCCTCGACGAGAGGATTTGCAAAAAGGGGAGGTTGCCGCGACATGGGGTATGAGAAAGTGTATGCCAACCGCAAATATGAAGTCTATGCCAATGATACCGGCTCCGTGTATCTGCACCAGCCCCAGCCGGAATACGCCACGCTCGTCGTGCTCCGGGATGGGGAGCTGATCATCGCCAAGCAATACCGAGCCGCGGTCGATCGCGAAACGTACGAGCTGCCGGGCGGGGAGAAGGAGCCGCAGGATGCGAACCTGGAGGCGACCGCCCGCCGCGAACTGCGCGAAGAGACCGGCCTGATCTGCGGCGAACTGCACGAACTGGGTCTGATTCACAACTATGCCTGCATGATGAACCGCCGCGCCCTGCTGTTTTTCACAGACGACATCGTCGATGTAAAGCAGACGGACTTCGATGCGGACGAGTTGATTCATCTGCAAGCGGTCAGCGTGGAGGAAGCGTTTGCGCGCATCGCGGACGGTACGTATACCGACCCCGAGTTGGCGCATGGCTTGCTCTTGGCCCGACTGAAGGGATTCTTATAAGAAAAACGGCCTCCCATTTATAGGGAAGGCCGTTTTTTTAAAAAAAGGAGTGCGGCAACAGGGAATGTCTGTTGTCCGTAGAAGGAAAAGAGGGAGCAAATATGCAGACGGGGAGTTGTACTCATGGTAAACCAATTGCTGAAACTACTTAAACGAACAACAACCAAGCGCTACTTGATTCTCGTACCCTTCGCAGGCGGCTATTCGGCCTCGTTTCGACCGTTGAGTCAACTCATTCAATCCGATTGGAATATCTTGGCGATCGAACCGCCGGGTCACGGAGCCAACCGGGAACCGTTGATCGAGTCGATCGAAGAATTGGTCGATCTCTATCTGGAACAACTGTTGCCCGTGCTCTCGAACGCGGACTCGTTCGTCCTGTTCGGGCACAGCATGGGCGGGCTGGTCGTCCACAACCTGACCCAACGCTTGGAAGCGGCGGGGCTGTTCCCGGAACAGGTGATCATCTCCGGCATCACGCCGCCTGACGCTAAACGCGAACCGGTTGTCGAGCGCAACGATGAGGATTTCCTCGAGTATGTCGTCTCCCTTGGTGGCATTCCGGATGAACTGTTGAAATACAAGGAACTGATTGAATTGTTCCTGCCGGTGCTGCGCAACGATTTTCGGGCGGTGGAAAGCTATGACACCTATAAGCGCACGACCTTGCAAACACCGGTGCATGTCTTCTCCGGCGAGGAGGACCCGCGTGCTTACCCGGAAGCGGTGCGCGGTTGGAGCGAATGGGCGGAACAGGCGACCTTTTATGAGTTCCAAGGCGGGCACATGTTTGTGCTCTCCGAAGCGCAAGCGGTGGCTGAACAGCTCGATCAGCTCCTTGGCGTCAAAGCGAAGGGCTAGCGGCTAGGAGCCGAGCGCGATGCAGGCGACGATCACAAACCAAACCGTGTTGCCGATCTCGATCAACCCGATGGTCAGCGGGCGTCTGGTCGCTCCGAACGGGGTCAACCACGTGCGCAGGGCGGAGACGAGGTAAGCCAGCCACAGCCACGGATAGGGAAACACGTCCGGCCAGAGAGCGGCAGTCAGCATCGGGGCGACCAACAGCAGCAGGTGATAGCCGGCGGCCAGCCGCTTGAAGCGCAGGTTTCCTTTTTCCCGAATCATCGTTTTGACATGCAGGGCGCTGCCGATGAACAGGAGCAGGGGCGCGCAGGCGATCCAGAGCGCCTCGAAGCTCCACATCTGCGTCCCGGCCCCGATCAGGTAGGCCGCCACCCCGCCCAGTGACAGACCGCCGATGGCGACGATGTCGTTGAACAGGTGGCGTTCCCGCTTGGTCACGGCGAACCAGATATTGAGGAGCAGCGTCAGACCGGCTCCGGCTACGACCCAGAACAAAGGGTGGTACGCGTACAACAAGGGCAATCCGAACAACAGCGCCGCAACGCCATAGCCGATCGTCCAGCGGAGCATCGCTTTGTGCTTCTGCGGGTTTTTCAACCATAAGATCAACGGGTGGGCGGCGAGAAAAGCGGCCAGCGCCCCGCTAAACAGTAAAAGATGGGCCCAACCGGCCCCGGCGACGATCGTGCCGACCAGCAAGGGGGCGAACAAGATGCCCCAAGAGCCGTGTTCACGCGGCAGTACAAGTTTCATACTCGATCCCTCCAAACCATCAAAATCACTGCCTCTATCATAGCCCTGTACCGCCCGTCTGTGTGTGACAAAATACACGGAACCCCGCTTTTTACCCGCAAATGGTCTTTTCCGACCAATATGATCGACCAAAAGCACCACCGCCTGCACGCCAAAGAGATCATCGCCGCTTCCACCCTTCGGGTCATCCACTCGCCGTGCCCGGTGTTGATCGTGCGCGAACCGGATTGCAGTCAAAGAGCCTTCGCGCGAGCAGCAACGCGAAGGCTCTTTCTTGTTCTCGTAAGATGTCGGACTTACACTTGGATGTCGAGGTTCTGACCGAGGCTCGGGTCGATCGAAGCGAGTTGGTTGACGATTCCACTGGTGACCGGAGCGAGTGCCTGCGCTTGCTGCGCGGCCATCGCCTGTTTCAACAATTGAATGTCGACCGCTTGGCTTACGTTTGCTACGTTCATGCGTAACACCTCCACTTTTTTCAATGATAACTCAAATCGTTACTGGAATCAAATTTCACATTTGCTCGATATGCTTTTTATATGTTACATATAATGGAACCGGACTGCACGATTCGACAAAAACGTAGAGGAGAACACGTTATGACGCATTCACAGATTCAAGCAGAAGAGCGGGTACTCGCCTCTGTCCCTTGTACGTGTTTCCAACCGCCAGCCGGGGATGCGACCCGACCGCGAGCATCGCTCGTGCTGCTGCACGGCTGGGGCGGCAGCAAGGAGAACTACCGCTTCTTCGCCACGATGCTCGCCAAGTGGGGCTACCTCGTGGTCGTGCCGGAAGTGCCGCATCACGGGGAGCGGGGCCGGCTCCCGGATTACTTCTCGCCGGAAGGATATCGGAACTATTGGCCGACCGTCCTGCAAGGGGTGGAGGAGATCGGGAAGCTGACGACCGCGTTGGTCGACGAAGGGCTCGCCGAGCCGGGACGCATCGGGATCATCGGACACTCGATGGGCGGTCAGATCGCCACGTCTGCATTTGCCCGCGATCCGCAGTTGCACAGCTTGGTCGCGATCAACACGGGCGGCGATTGGGAGACGTTTGAGCAGTGGGTGCGAAGCTCGAACCGCGCACCGGCGGCGACGGAGGAAGAGCTGGCGCCGCTGCGTGCCTACGACCCGATGCGACATCCGCAGGAGATCGCGCCGCGCCCGCTTCTGTTCCTGCACGGCGGCGATGACACGTTTATGCCGCTCGCCATCCAACAGGGGTTTCACGACGCGCTCGTGCCGCACTACGAGCAAGCGGCCGCTCGCCATCACCTGCGCTTCGAACAGATCGGTCGCCTCAACCATCACATCACGCTGAGCATGTTGGAAGAGCTGATCGGTTGGTTGGACACCTATTTGTAAAAAAAGTTGCGAAAAAGAGGAACGAGTAGACATAATTGCCTTGCCAAAAACAATTCGGCAAGAAATTACCATGCGTGTCGAAAAGGATTTTGCCCCCTTTATGTCTAATACAACTAGCACAACAGTCATTAGTAGCGAAAAAGCCTCTGTCCTATCACTCGAGCCGGGAGCAGAGGCTTTTTCGTGCTTATTTGACAAACTTTTATTTACATAATGACCGGGGGTAATGTGCGAATGCCAATTGGCAGACTCTTCCCCCATGTGATATTCTCTACAAAGAATGGATGACAAAATTTGAGGTGAACCTAGAATGAAACGACTGATCCCCAGTTTGCACGTCGAGTCGGTCTATGACATCGACTTGAAGGCGTTGCAAAAGCAAGGGATAAAAGGGATCATCACCGACCTCGACAACACGCTGGTCGGCTGGGATGTCCCGGATGCGACGCCGAAGCTCGTTCAATGGTTGGATGAGGTGCGCGACACGTACGGGATCAAAGTGGTGATCGTTTCGAACAACAACTCGGCTCGCGTCGAGCGATTCGCCCGTCCGCTGAACATCCCCTTCCTCGCGCCGGCCCGCAAGCCGAAGCGCTCGCCTTTTGAGAAAGGCCTGCAGATCCTCGGCACCAAGCCGGAGGAGACGGTGGTGATCGGCGACCAACTGTTCACCGACGTCCTCGGCGGAAACCGCATGGGGCTTTATACGATCCTCGTCGTCCCGATCGCGGACAAAGAATTTATCGGTACCAAAGTGTTGCGGATGATGGAGCGCATCGCCCTCTCCGTCCTGCGCAAACGCGGAATGATTCCTTGGGAGTGAACCATACATGTCTGCTGAACTCGATCTGCTCTGCACCGGTTGCGGTGTCGGCATCCAAACGGAAGAACCGGACAAGCCGGGGTACGCGCCGCTCAATTCGGTGCTGGAACGGGAATACCCGGTCTGCCAACGCTGCTACCGGATCAAACATTACAACGAAGTCGCGCCGGTGACGCTCGACAACGAATCTTTTCAAAAGATCCTGCGCGACATCGGCAAGAAGAACGCCCTCGTCGTCAAGGTGATCGACCTGTTCGACTTCGCGGGTTCTTGGGTTTCGAACATCAACCAATATGTCGGCAAGAACCCGATCATCCTCGTCGCCAATAAAGCGGACCTGCTGCCCCGCTCCACCAACTTTGACAAAGTGGAAAAATGGCTGCAAAAAGAAGTGGAGAAACAAGGCGTGCGCGTCGCCGACATCATCCTGATCTCCGCCAAGAAGCGGATCAACATCGAGCATGTTAAGACGGCGATCGAATCCCGCGTCGGCAACCGCGACGTCTATGTCGTCGGCACGGCGAACGTCGGCAAATCGACGCTGATCAACGGCCTGCTCAACCTGTTCGGCGAAGAGGAAGGGTCGGAGCTGACCACCTCGCGCTATCCGGGCACCACGCTGTCGACGATCCGGATGCAACTGCCGAATCAGGAGGGCAGCCTGATCGACACCCCCGGCATCATGACCAAGCACCGCCTGACCGACTTGGTCTGCGCCAAGTCCCTGCGCGAGATCACGCCGGAGACGTACATCAACCCGAAGACCTACCAACTGAACGACCAACAGACGCTGTTCCTCGGCGGCCTCGCCCGCATCGACTACCTCGACGGGCCGAAGCAAGGCTTCACCCTGTATGTCGCCAACCAACTGAACGTGCATCGCACCAAGTTGGGGAACGCGGACGAACTGTACGCCAAGCACCTCGGCACGCTGTTGACGCCGCCGTGCGCGGACTGCCCCGACAAACTGCGTCGCCTTGAGGCGCGCGACTTTACGATCAAGTCGGGCCATCCGCAGGACATCGTCATCTCCGGCCTCGGCTGGCTGACGTTGCGGGGACACTTCTACACCAAGATCCGCGTTCACGTGCCGGCGGGCGTCGATGTCGAAGTGCGCCGGGCCTTGGTCTAAACGGTCAATTCTGGCTCTAGCATTCGCGTTTTGGCGGTCATATTTCAACATAAGTCCCCATACACCTTAGATACACACCTTACATCGAGGCGGAGGGGATTTACATGTGCACCATGACCAAAGAGCGCCGTCGTACGATCAACCGTTTTGTCGTGTCCGGTCCCACTTACCAAAGCCTGCGCGTGGAACAGCTGATGAGCCAACTGAGCCGCGAAGTGGATTCGGTGCGTGAAGAACTGCCGGAGTTGGAGGCGTACCAACTGTATGACCTGACCTTCTCCTTCCAGGAAAACGGTCTGCTGCTCCAGATGGAGTTTCGCCGGTAACACCAACGACGACCCGATAGGAAAAGACCTTGCCTCCCCGCAAGTTGGGGCTCGGGCAGGTCTTTTTTGCCATTTCGTGCTACACTGGAGGGAAGGAGGGATGAACGTGATCACCAGCACCACGCAATTGACCGGCCTGTTCGGACACCCGGTCGCGCATTCGAAGTCACCGCAGATGCACAACGCGGCTTTTGCCCATTTGGGCCTCGATTACGCCTATCTGGCGTTCGACGTGGCACCGGAAGCGATCGGACAAGCGGTGGCGTCGATTCGCGCTCTGAACCTGCGCGGCGTCAATGTGACGATTCCGCACAAGGTCGCCGTCATCCCGTATCTGGACGAGCTGAGCGAAGCGGCCCGGCTGATCGGTGCGGTGAACACGATCGTCCACGAGAGCGGCAAACTGGTCGGCCACAACACGGACGGCATCGGCTACCTCACCGCGTTGCGCGAGGAGACCGGATTTGACGTGCGGGGGAAAAAGGTGCTCTTGCTCGGAGCGGGCGGCGCTTGCCGAGCGGTCGCCGTGCAGATGGCTTTGGAAGGCGCGGCGCTTGTGGCGATTGCGGCGCGTGATACGCAAAAGGCAAGCGATTTGGCGCAGCATATTGCAAAGCAGACGGCGGCAAAGACCAAGGTCCTGTCCTTTTTACAACAGGATGAGCAGGAAGCGGTCGACACGAAGCCGCAGACGACGGTCGCCGACTTTGACCTGATCGTCAATACGACCCCGGTCGGCATGCACCCGCACACCGACGCCGTCCCGCTCTACCCCGCCTTTTTGCAAAAAGGGCAGTTGGTGAGCGACCTGATCTACAACCCGCGGCTGACGCGGTTTTTGCAAGAGGCACAGGCGCGCGGCTGTCGCATCAGCGGCGGCCTCGGCATGTTCGTCCACCAAGGGGCGCACGCGTTCGAACTGTGGACGGGAATTGCCGCTCCGACGGATGTGATGCGGGCAAAGGTGGAATCCTGTTTGTAGGATGTGCTATACTCTATCTTTGGTACTAGTACTGGCAATTGTGACCAGCCCGAAAAAGGAGTCATCTTGACTATGCTGACAGGAAAACAAAAGCGCTACTTGCGCTCGATGGCGCACCACGTACAACCGGTGACGCAAGTGGGTAAAGGCGGGGTCTCCGATCCGATGATCGAGCAGATCAACCTCGCATTGGAAGCTCACGAATTGGTAAAAGTGTCGATTCTGCAAAACTGTGAAGAAGACAAGAAGGTCGTCGCACACGATCTGGCCGCACGCAGCGGAGCCGAACTGGTTCAGTTGATCGGCAAGCAGGTCGTGCTGTACAAGGAGTCCCAAGACCACAAAACGATCGAACTGCCCTAGAGGTGAGGAGAGAAGAGGAGGGGGAGACCATGCGACTCGGGATCTTTGGCGGATCGTTCGACCCGATTCACATCGGCCACCTCGTCGCCGCACAAGTGGCGCTGGAGGAAGCGAACCTCGACCGGATCGTGTTCATACCCGCCGGGCAGAACCCGTTAAAAGTGGGACGAGCGATCACGGCGGGGGCGCATCGCCTGAAGATGGTCGAGCTGGCCATTCGGTCGCATCCGCAGTTTGCCGTCTCCGATTGGGAACTGCACCGCCCCGGTCCGTCCTATACGGTGGATACGTTGGAGCACATCTGTCGAGAATACCCGGAGGCGGAGTTGTTTTTCCTGATCGGAGCGGACAACTTGAAGCTGCTGCCGAAGTGGAAGGCGGTCGATCGGATCGTCGAACTGGCGACGATTCTGGCGGTGACGCGGCCGGGATTCGACCTGCATCTGGGAGCCGAAACGGTGCTCGCCCTCTACCCGAATCTGGCGGAGCGGATTCGCTACATCGAAATTCCGGGGCTCGACATCTCCTCGACGTGGATTCGTGAACGGCTCGTAAAGAATCGCACCGTCGAGCATCTCCTCCCCGCCGAGGTCATAGGGTATAGTAAGGAGAACAAGTTGTATGAACGAAGTGCAGATTGAAGAAATCATCCGCAACACGTTAAGCCCGCAACGCTTCACGCACGTCTGCGGCGTGGTCGCCGCCGCCGATCGGTTGGCGCAACGCTTCCACGTCGAACGGCAGCAAGCGCGGCTGGCCGCTTGGATTCACGACTATGCCCGCGAATGGCCGGTCGACCGCTGGTACGAAGTGGCGAAGGAGCGCAACATCCCCGAGGAGTTCCTCTCCGTCGCCCAAGTGCTACACGGTCCGATCGTCGCCGAGATGATGGGGGAGCTGTTCGACTTGGAGGATGCGGACATCGCCAACGCGGTGCGCTACCATACGACCGGTCGTGTCGGCATGTCCGAGCTGGAGAAAGTGGTCTGCCTCGCCGATTACATCGAAGCGGGACGGACGTTCCCCGGCGTGGAGGATTTGCGGGAGAAAGCGGAACACGATCTCGACCTTGCCTTGGCGTCCGCCTTTGACGGTACGATTCGCCACCTGCTCGACAAACAAGCGTCGATCTTCCCGTTGACGGTGTTGGCGCGCAATGATTTGTGGCAACGGATCAAAAACAAGCGGACACGCTGAGGGATGTTTTGGAATATCATACAGCAAGACCAAAATGCAAAGCTTAGGAGGCCTGTCCATGAGGGAACGAGTATTGGAATTGGCGCGTTATGCGGCTGACGCTGCCGCAGATAAGAAGGCGAACGACATCGTGGTGCTCGATATCGAGGGATTATCGGTGATCGCCGACTATTTTGTGATATGCAGCGGGAATTCCTCTACTCAAGTGCAAGCCATCGCCAACGGGGTCAAGGAAAAGCTCGGCAAGCGGGGCATCCACTTGAAGGCGATGGAAGGCTATGATGAGGCGAAATGGGTACTGCTTGATTTCGGCGATGTGGTCGTCCACATCTTCCGTCCCGACGAGCGCGAGTTCTACAACTTGGAGCGCGTCTGGGGCGACGCGAAGCAACTGAGCATCGTCTGATGCGGGTAAAGCGAGGTTGAACACGTGAGCAAGTTGGAAACGGCGTACGGAGAATTTGCGGACTACTACGATCAGTTGATGCAAGACGCTCCGTATGATCGCTGGATGAACTGGACCCGAGAGGCCTTGGCGCGGTATGATCTCATGCCGCGCCATGTTGCGGACTTGGGGTGTGGCACCGGCACGCTGTCTCTGCGCCTGTTTGAGGCGGGCTACAAGGTGACCGGCGTCGATCTGTCCGAAGAGATGTTGGCGAACGCCGAAGCGAAGATCGAACAGCATTCGCCGCGCCTGCAATTTCTCTGCCAGGATTTGCGCGAGTTGCGCCTGCCGTCTCCGTGCGACTTGGCGATCGCGTTTTGCGACACGCTAAATTACCTGACGGAAGAGGACGACCTGCGTCAGGCGCTCGTGCAGATCCGCCGAGCGTTGGCGCCGGGCGGCGTATTCCTCTTTGACGTACATAGCCTACACAAGCTGCGGGAGAAACTGGGCAACCAGTTTTTCTACCAAGTGGACGACGAAGTGTCCTACCTCTGGCAAAGCCGCTTTGATGCAAAGTACGACGCGGTGGAGTATGACATCACCTTTTTTGCCTTGGAGGATGAGGAAGAGCAGCTCTATCGTCGGTTTCACGAAACGCATGTGCAGCGTGCGTATGCACTTGAGACATGGCAACGCCTGTTGCGAGAAGCCGGGTTTCAAACAATGGAAGTATATGCGGACTTCGCTTGGGACGTGCCAACAAATACAAGCGAACGGCTGTTTTTTGTCGCAAAATAGACGATCATCTCGAAAGCCCCCTTCCTCTAACGGAAGGGGGCTCTTTGTGCACCCATCGACCGCTGGGCGAATACCCTATCGTACTCGATCCGAGGAGGTGGGTTCGCGTCGTATGTATGTCTATTTGGTCAAAAAAGGGGAGACGCTGCCGAGCATCGCACGATCGGTCGGCGTGGACCCGGATGAACTGTCGGAGCTGAATCAGATCTATGAAGAAACGCCGGTGCCGGGCACGTCGTTGCTGGTTCCGACGAGCGTGGCCACCGAGCTGGTGACCTATACGGTGCAGCGCGGCGACACGCTGCGCAAAGTGACGGGCCGGTTCCGGATGCCGGAGAAAATCGCCCTTGCCGCCAACCGCAGCTTGCATGCGGAAGATCTGACGGAAGGGCGTATTCTGACCCTGCCGATCCCTCGATTGCAAAAAGCGCCGCTCGAAGTCAACCTGCGCCTCGAATTGGAGGAGGTGACAGAAAACCGCGAGACGGTGGAAGACGCCCGGCCCGCCCTGTCCTCGTTCAGCGCCTCGTCGGTGCTGGTCGATGGCGAAGGCGGGCTGCATTTTCCTCTCAACAACGAACGCCATGTGGAAATGCTCGCACACCATGCCAAGTGCAGGTCGCTTGTGCTTGTCCAGCCGTTCGATGACAAGGCGGCTCGGCGGGTGCTGTACCACAGCCCGAGCAGACGCCACTTTTTCGCGAACCTGATGCAATGGGTGGCGGCCGACTCCTTTTCCGGCGTGCATCTGGAATTCCTAGGGTTGGCACCTGAGCATCGCTTCCAATTCAACGGCTTCGTCCGGGAGTTGGCCACCCGCGTTCGGCAAAAAAAGGGCGTGCTCTACGTGGGGGTACCGCCGCATTATGAGGACGACCCGCAACATCTGCGAGCAGGGGCGTACGACCTGTCGCTGATCGGGCAGTATGCCGACCGCGTCGTCTGGAACGTCGATGAGGCGTACGGACGGACAGAGGGGCCGCCGATGTCGTTGGCCCCGTATCATTTGATCCAACGAACGCTGTTGCATGCGTTGACAGTGGTGCAGAAGCGAAAGTTGCTGCTCGGGCTGCCTTTTTACGGATACGATTGGGCGCGTCCTTACACGAGCGACTCGCACCCTTATATGATCTTGCACGGCCCGCCGACCCCCGAGACCGATGTGGTCGAACTGCCCAAGCAAGTGCTGTGGGATGAGCGGGCACTGTCGCCGATGTTCGTCTACCGCGACGGCAGCGGCGACCTGCGCGAGGCGTGGTACGAAGACGCCCGCTCGATCGCCGCCAAACTGCACCTCGTGCAGGCGCTCGGTCTCGCCGGCATCTCCGGCAAAGTGTACGGGGCGACGATGCCTGCGCTGTGGCAGATGATCGCCGATTCGTATGAGATCGCCTAAACGCGGGAACACTGTTGACAAACCGCAGACGCGGTGCGTATACTAACAACAACACAAGCGACACAAACTGTCGAAGCTAGACAATTCGACAACACAAGCTGTGATGAGGAGCAGTAGTTCTCAAGAACTTTCCAGAGAGCCGACGGGTGGTGCGAGTCGGCAGGGGACGGAGAATGAACTCGCCTCGGAGCTGCGACAGGGAAGGGCAATCGGCCCCGTACTTGTTGCCGTCTGGTCCGCGTTACGGACGTCCAAGGAGGGCATCTTTTCTTCTTCAAGAGATGCCGAATCAGGGTGGTACCACGAGACGTTTAACCAACCTCTCGTCCCTAGCGAATCGAGCGCTGGGGGCGGGAGGTTTTTATTTTGCCCAACGGGCATTGAAGAAGGAGGACTCGCCATGTCGGAACGACGCTATGACTTTGCAGAAGTCGAACAGAAATGGCAGGGCATCTGGGAGGAGACGAACGCGCACAAGACGCAAAACGATCCCGCCAAGCCCTACTACTATTGCTTGGAACAATTCCCCTATCCGTCCGGCCGCTTACATATGGGTCACGTGCGGGTCTACACGATCGGTGACGTCGTCGCCCGCTTCAAGAAAATGCAAGGCTACAACGTCCTGCATCCGATCGGCTGGGACGCATTCGGGATGCCGGCGGAGAACTACGCGATCAAGCACGGCGTACATCCGCAAGTCTCGACCTACGAAAACATCGAGTTCATGAAAGGCCAACAGAAGGAACTCGGCATCTCCTACGACTGGGAGCGCGAACTGGCGACCTGCTCGCCGGAGTACTACAAGTGGACGCAATGGCTGTTCCAACTGTTCTACGAGCGCGGTCTTGCCTATAAGAAAAAGGCGGCCGTCAACTGGTGCCCCGAATGCGCCACCGTTCTCGCCAACGAGCAGGTGGAAGACGGCGAATGCTGGCGTTGCGGTTCCGAAGTGGTCAAGAAAGACCTCGAACAGTGGTTCTTCAAGATCACCGACTACGCGGAGCGCCTGCTGAACGACCTCGACAACCTGCCGGGTTGGCCGGATAAAGTCAAGACGATGCAGCGCAACTGGATCGGCAAGAGCACCGGTGCCGACATCACCTACAAGGTCGACGGCCACGACGACACGATGACCGTCTTCACCACCCGCCCGGATACGCTCTACGGCGTGTCCTACGTAGTGCTGGCGCCTGAGCACGCGCTGGTCGACAAGCTGATCTCCGGTTATGAAAAAGAAGCCGAGGTTCGCACGTTTATCGACCAAGTGCGCAAGGCCACCGACATCGAGCGCACCTCGACCGATGCGGAAAAAGTCGGCCTGTTTACCGGCTCCTACGCGATCCACCCGCTGACCGGCGAGAAGCTCCCGATCTGGATCGCCAACTACGTGCTGCCGGACTACGGCACCGGCGCGGTGATGGGCGTTCCGGCGCACGACGAGCGCGACTTCGAGTTCGCGACCCAATACGAGCTGCCGATCCGCATCGTCATCGAACCGGAAGGCGGGCACGAAGGCCCGTTGACCGAGGCGTACACGGGCGACGGCAAGCTGGTCAACTCCGGCGA
Source organism: Bacilli bacterium (assembly GCA_035776695.1). GTDB lineage: Bacteria > Bacillota > Bacilli > Tumebacillales > Tumebacillaceae > Tumebacillus. The sequence goes on along the minus strand of DASTWJ010000029.1, from coordinate 38,810 downwards.
CTTCAACGGCCTGAGCCAAGAGGAAGGGCTGGCGGCGATCGTCAAGTTTATGGAAGAACAAGGTTTCGGCAAAGCGACCACCTCCTACCGTCTGCGCGACTGGCTGATCTCGCGCCAACGCTACTGGGGTTGCCCGATTCCGATGATCTACTGCGAATCGTGCGGAACGGTTCCGGTGCCGCAAGACCAACTGCCGGTTCTGCTGCCGCAAGACGTCGACTTCGGCGTCCAAGGGCGCTCGCCGCTGTTGACCAACGAAGAGTTCGTCCACACCGCGTGCCCGTCCTGCGGCGGCAAGGCGACCCGCGAGACCGACACGATGGACACGTTCATCGACTCCTCGTGGTACTACCTGCGCTACATCTCGAACAAGGACGACGAGAAGGTCTTCGACTCCGAGGAAGTCAACAAGTGGCTGCCGGTCGACAAGTACATCGGCGGCATCGAGCACGCGGTCTTGCACCTGCTCTACTCCCGCTTCTTCACCAAAGTGCTGTACGACGCCGATCTGGTCAACTTCGAAGAGCCGTTCGAATCGCTGTTGGCGCAAGGCATGATCACGATGAACGGCGCGAAGATGTCGAAGTCCAAAGGCAACGTCGTGTCGCCGGAAGACATCATCGGCAAGTACGGGGCCGACACCGCCCGCCTGTTCATCCTGTTCGCGGCCCCGCCGGATCGCGACCTCGAATGGAGCGACAAAGGCGTCGAAGGCGCCAACCGCTTCCTGCACCGCGTCTGGCGGATGGTGGAGGGTCACCTCGACCTGATCAAGAAGCGCGAAGGCGCGAACCCGACCGATGAAGACGCGAAGAAACTGCGCATGACGATGCATGCGACGATCAAGAAAGTGACCGAGGACATCGGCGACCGCTACCAGTTCAACACGGCGATCTCCGCGATCATGGAGCTGGTCAACGCGATCTATGCCTACCCGGACACCGCCGACCGAGGCACCAAGTCGGACGCGATCCAGACGGTGATCGTGCTGTTGGCGCCGGCCGCGCCGCATATCGCCAGCGAACTGTGGGAGATGACGGGGCACAGAACCCCGCTGCAGCAGATCGTATGGCCGACGTACGACGAGTCCGCGCTGGTTCTCGACGAAATCGAATATGTGATCCAGATCAACGGCAAAGTCCGCGATCGGATCGTCTTCCCGAAAGACGCGACCAAAGAGCAAATCGAGCAACAGGCGATCGCCAACGACAAGGTGCAAGCGCTGCTCGAAGGCAAGTCGATCAAGAAAGCGATCGTCGTGCCGGGCAAACTGGTGAACCTCGTAGTTGGGTAGTTTGAACTCCGCCTAAACGTTTGAAAATCCTGCGGAAATTATTGTCTGCAGGATTTTCCTTTTGTCTATCGAATTGAGTATGTTATGGAACTAGATTGGGAGGAACTACAGAGATGAGTGAATCAAACAAGTACCTGATCAAACAAGTTTGGCGTCAGAAGGGGGATGTGACCTTTGACCGCATTCCGTTCAAGGAAGCGGACAAGGCTTATGAACTCAGCCAGACGACTTATCCTGTTCTGCTGCTGGAAACGAAAACGAACGGCGGAGCGGGCGCACTGTTTGCCATCGGCCGCGTCACCGAAGCGACGGTGATCGAGGAAGCGGTCGAATTTGACGGGATGAAAGGTGCGTACACCTACCACGTACCGTTCCGTTATGAGTTCGTCTTGGACAATAAAAAAGACGGCCTGACGCGTGAAGACTTGCAGGAGATGACCGGACGCAAATTCGCTCCGCAAGCCAAAGGCGGTCTGTACGAGATCGAGGAAAGCGAGTTTGAACAGTTTTCCGCGTTGCTGAAAGAGCGCGCGAACGGAGCGGCTGAAACCGCAGTACCGGCTCCGAAGGCGGCAAAACCGGCCAAGCAGACCTCTTCTGCCGCCAACACCGGGTTGGCCGACGCGCTGGCCGGCGTGAAGGCAACTCTGACCAAGCAACCGGAACTGCGCGTCGTGCTGGAAGACGGCAAGGCGTCCTACTTCCCGGCGCTGTTGCTGGAAGCGACCACCGACCTCGTCGAGCTGCAGACGAAAATCAACGACTATGTCGCAACAGGCGGCAACGCCGAGATCGACGCGGCTGCTCGTGAAGCGGCGGCGACCGGCATCGCGGCGACTCGCTATGCGAACGTCGTCGGCTTGGCCGAACAGTTGGTGCGCGAAGGCAAGTACGCACAAGCGCAAGTGCCGACCTTGCAAAAAGCCTTCTATAACGAAGCCAAACTGCCGAACCCGTACCTCGCGATCGAACTGAAGGGCGAGCGCGGTCACCACGTACTGGGCGCAGACGGCACCCTGTACACCGCAGACGGCAAGACCGTTCAGCATTACCTCGGCCTGTAATCATTTTTCAATACGTAGAAAAGCCACTTCCTTGAGGAAGTGGCTCTTTCATTTCCTTGATTCATCTATCGCTCGCGGTTCTTATCCTCATGACGCTCGATCGCCAAGTGAATCAGCGTTTCCAGCAGTTGGTCGTAGGACAGACCGGTCGCTTCCCACATCTTCGGGTACATGCTGAACTTGGTGAAGCCGGGGAAGGTGTTGATCTCGTTGATCAGGAACGCACCCGTCTTGCGGTCGAGGAAAAAGTCGACGCGGGACAGGCCGGACCCATCGATCGAGCGGTAGGCCCGCAGCGCCAATTCGCGCACGTCGGCGATCTGCTCCTGCGTCATCTCCGCCGGAATCACCATCGTCGAAGAGCCGCTGACATACTTGGCGTCATAGTCATAGAACTCCGCACCCGCCACGATCTCGCCGGGCAGGGAGGCACGCGGTTCGTCATTGCCGAGCACCGCGACTTCGATCTCGCGCCCATCAACGAACTCCTCGATGATGATCTTGCGGTCATACTTCGCCGCCAATTCCATCCCGGCCCGCAGTTCCTCGCGGTTTCTCGCTTTCGAGATCCCGACGGAGGAGCCGAGGTTGGCCGGCTTCAGGAAGCAGGGGTAGCCGAGGCTGTTCTCCACCTGATCCAGCACGGACTCCGCGTCTTTTTCAAAAGCGGAGCGCATGACCACTTCGTAGCGGCACTGTTTCAGACCCGCTTGGGCGAATACCGCCTTCATCATCGCCTTATCCATGCCGACGGCCGATGCGAGCACGCCTGCGCCGACATAGGGCACGTTCATCAGCTCGAACAACCCTTGCACCGTGCCGTCTTCGCCCAGCGGACCGTGCAGCACGGGCAGGATCACATCGACTTCCGCCGCCGATTGCGCGGGCAACACGTTGCCGTGGGCGACCGGAAGCAGGTCTTTGATGTCTTCCTCCTGCGTGCCTTCCCCGAGCAAGCGGGGCGGAACGGGAGCGCCGAGCGCGTTATAGGCGCCGACACCCACGTGCCACGTCCCCTTTTTATCAATCCCGATCGGCAGAACTTCGAACTTGTCGGGGTCCAAGTTTTCGATCACCGAGTGGGCCGAATGGAGCGATACTTCATGTTCGCCGGATTTGCCGCCAAAGACGACGCCGACTTTGATTTTCCGATTGTTCATCGGCTCCCTCCTCTCCTCAATACCCATCTTATTATGCAGAATGGGTAGGCGTGTGTCTACCCGCAAAAAAAGCTCCGCAATACGGGAGCTTTACGATTCGTTCGGTTCGGTTTCGTTGCGGTGCAACTCTTGGGAGAACGCGTTAAATTCATCCAGGCATTCCCCGTTCTGTTCGAAAAAGAGCACGAGGTGATGCAGCGCGTCCATCGTCGAAGGGGACACGTGGTGTTCGATGCCTTCCACGTCGTTTTGGATCGTCTCTTCGCTGACGCCGAGCATGCGGAGGAACTCTTCCAACCGCTTGTGCCGCTGCTTCATCTTGCGCCCCAGCGCCTCGCCCTTCGGCGTAAGCACGATGCCGCGGTACTTCTCGTAGGTGACGAGCTTTTTCTCGTCCAGCTTCTGAATCATCTTCGTCACGGACGAGGGTTGTACGGAGAGGGAGGAGGCAATGTCGGAAACGCGGGCGTACCCCTTTTCCTTCATCAGTTCGTAGATCTTCTCCAGATAGTCCTCCATGCTGGATGTAAGCATTCCAGTTCCTCTCTTTCTTGGGAAGTGTCCGTCAAGCGCCCTATTATTTTACCCTAAACGATACAGGCAGGCAAATGGGTAACAGGCGCTTGAGGGGGCACTACCAAGCAAATTCCCCGCCGAACGTTTGATACAGGAGAAGCAGGTTCAGCAAGATGATCACGACGGCGATCAGCACGGCCAGCCAAAATTCCAGCGGCTTGGAGCGAAAGTCGCCCATCACCTTGTGTTTACGAACGAGCAACAGCAACGGGATGATCGTGAACGGCAACTGGATCGACAGTGCGACTTGCGAGGCGACGAGCAGTTGAAACGAATCGAAGCCCATCAAGATCACCGCCAAGGCGGGCACCGTCGTCAGGATCAAGGCGTATCGCCACCAGTTGGTCTTCGTGTCGGACGGTTTGCCGAGGTAGCCGGTCACGACGTTCGCCTGCGCCATCGAAGAGGTCATCGACGAGCCGAGGCCTGAGCAGAGCAAGGCGACGCCAAACAGCACGGAAGCCAGATGCCCGGCCAAGGGGCGCAGCGTTTCGGCCGCCTGTTCGATCGAGGTGACCTCCAAGCCGACTTTGAAAAAGACGGCGGCGGCGACGATGATCATCGCCGAGTTGACCAGCCAGCCCGTGCCCATCGCCAGCACCGTGTCGATCATCTGGTAGCGGATCATCCGGCGTTGCTCTTGACGGTCGTAGTGGATCTGGTGACGGCTTTGCACCACGTTCGAATGCAGGTAGATGTTATGCGGCATGATCACCGCGCCGAGCATGCCCATCGCCACGTAGATCGAGGTGTGGTCAAGGTGTGGCACGACGAGCGCGGGCATCGCCAGCGACCAGTCCGGCTTGACGATAAACAGCTCGATGACGTAGATCACTCCGATGATCGACAGGAAGCCGATCAGCAGGAATTCCAGCTTGCGATATTGAGGAAACCACGTGCCGACGAGCACGAACAGGAAGGTGAGCAAAGCCCCCACCCAGATCGGCCACCCGAAGAGAATCAGCAGCCCGAGGGCAGCTCCGAGGTATTCGGCAATCGTGGTGAAAATACAGGCGATGATGATCGTCACGCCGAGCAGCCACGCCACCGGGCGGGGGAAGTGCTGACGGACGTTGTCGGCCAGCGAGCGGCCGGTGACGATCCCCAGTTTGGCGCTCATGTTTTGCAAAAGGATCAACATCAGCGTGCTCAGCGTGATCACCCAAAGCAGCGAATAGCCGAACAGCGACCCGCCGGCCAAGTTGGTGGCCCAGTTGCCGGGGTCGATAAAGCCGAGCGTGATCAGAAAGCCCGGCCCGAGAAAGGCGAGCAACCCTTTGCGCTTCGGCGGTGTCGCCGGGGATTCGCTGTCACGCTCCTTTCGCCCCGTCACTCCTTTTGCGGTTGACTCCATATTAGGCGGCACCTGACATCCTCCTTTCCTTACAGCCCAAGTGTAGTGGTCATCTCAACATATGTGGGCGGGAGCACATGTGTGCGAACGGAGGCGGCCACCGGGAGCCAACGGGCGGGGGCTAAGGCTAGAGGTGATCGTCCCAGGGCATGTATCCTTTTTGACGCAGATAGCGGTAGATGATCCGTTCGAAAAAGCGGTTGATCTTGGTGCCGACGCCTTCCTTGTGAGAGATCGGGTCGACCCAGATCGTATAGAAACCGTGGCGGTTGCCGCCGTAGATGTCGGTCAGCAACTGGTCGCCGACCACGACCGTCTCCCGATTGGTCGTGTGCAGCAGACGCAAAGCGCGTTCAAACGAGGTGAACGGCTTGCGGGCTTCGTAGACGAACGGGATGCCGAGCGGACGGGCGAAATGGCTGACCCGCAGCTTGCGGTTGTTCGACACGATGACCACGCGCAGGCCGGCATCGTGCAGGTCTTTCAGCCATTGCACCAGTCGGTTGGTGGCGACGGGGCTGTTGTGTTCGACCAGCGTGTTGTCCAAGTTGGTGATCACGCCTTGAATCCCACGCGCCTTCAATTGGTGCAGGTCGATGTCAAAGACGGAGTGCAGATGCAGACTGGGAATAAATTTCTCCAACAACATGGCGGGCACCTCCTCCGAAATGGCTGTCCGATTAACAAAGTCTGTCTAGCAGTAGGGTGAGTTGGGGGGAGGTGGGGGATGCAAGCCAATGTCCGTCAGCCTTGTCAGCTTTTTGGAAGCTTGGACGAATCATGTCGGGGAGGCAGGAGTTGACAGGAAGAAGGCGAAGTAGGCAACCAGTTTCATTTGAAAGGAGGAGATCATGATGCAGATGAAAAGCAAAGAGCGCGGCTTGCTGGTGGTGTTGTTGGTCGGCATCCTGTTGGCCGGCGGGGTGTTTCTGTACGGAGGCAAACCGGGCGTGCAGCAGCGGGAGCAGTCGGATGTGGTCCAATTGGAGCAGGTGAAGGAAAGCTCGAAGCCAGTCGGTCAGGTGAAAGTGCACGTCAAAGGCGAAGTGAACAATCCCGGCGTCTACCAACTGCCCGCCGACTCCCGCATCGTCGACGCGATCGAAGCGGCCGGTGGCGCGAAGGAGCAAGGGGATGTGAACCGACTGAACCTCGCCGCCGTCGTCGCGGACGGGTCGGAAGTGATCGTGCCGTCTGTAGTTGAGGAACAGGCAGCATCTGCAACCGTGTCGGGCACACAAACCGGCATCGACATTCAAACGAAAATCAATCTGAACACCGCCACCGTCGAACAACTCGACACCCTCTCCGGCATCGGTTCCACTCGTGCCAAAGCGATTGTGGAATACCGTGAGAGGCAAGGGCGTTTCTTGACGGTCGATGATCTGCTGAACGTACCGGGCTTCGGCGTGAAGATGGTCGATAAAATTCGTGATCAAGTGACGGTGAGGTAAAAGGGTTGATTGAGAACGAGTGTTCGTGTATGATGGAATCAATTCTCGTCTCGTCCGTCTCCAATTCTGAAGTCTTCCTGTAGTTTCGTGAGCAGGTAAGAGCCGTTGAGTCATTGAGTAGTGATGTTTGTCGTGGCTTACTGTGGTTCTCCGTGTTAGATTCCCCTCAATTCCCTCTGTATGCCTTTCAAAAATCCCCCCTTGCGAGGTTCTCTCTCATGAAACGTCCCCTTTTGCTCACCGTTGTGGGTTTTCTTTTCGGTGCGGTTTGTTCACGGTACTGGCCGCTGTCGTGGCATCCGGCGTGGATGCTTCTGCCGATCTCTTTGTTCTTCCCGTTGTTGTTTTTGAAAGTGCCTGAAATGATGCCAAGGCAGAAAACGGCGCTGTTCGTTGCAGTCTGTGTTGGAGTCGGCATTTTTTATGGAGGCGTGTTTCGCTTGTTGAATCAGCCGACGCTGGAGGGGTTAGTTGGACAACCTGTGACACTGGAGGCACGGGTAGCGGAAGAGCCCGTTTTAAAAAAGGAGACATGGCGAGTTCGCTTGGAGCTGCACAAGTTGCTGGTGCGCGGTTCATCACAAGAAGTGGAGGAGCAAGCGATTGTCCGCGTGAAAACGCAAGCGATGCCGATGCGGTATGGCGATGTCGTCTTGCTTCGCGATGTGGCGCTTGAGCCGCAAGAACCCGCCCGCAATCCGGGTGCGTTTGATGCGCGGTCTTACTATGGGCGACAAGGGATCTGGTATGCGATCGCGCTCAAGCCCTCGGCGTATCGCGTCATCCGACATGATGATAGCGGCCTGAAAGGAAGAGTGCTGATCCCGCTTCGACACCACTTGTTGGCGGCACTCGATCAAGTCCTGTCCCATGATCACAGCGCCTTGCTGGCCGGCTTGGTTCTCGGCGATGTCGAGGAAATCGACGAGGAGGTGATGGATTCATTCCGCTTGCTGGGGGTTGTCCATATCCTCGCCGTATCAGGTGCCAACGTCGCGTTGATCGTCCTGCCGCTGCTCAGCCTCTTAAAGCGTTTCAAGATCCCCCCGCGCAAAAGGTATGCCATTGCGATCCTCGTCGTCCTGCTGTTCGCCGGGGTGACGGGCGCAGGACCATCCGTTGTCCGGGCTTGCACCATGTCGGTGATCTGGTGTTTCGGTCAGATGATCGGCCGTGACGCCGACCCGTTGACTTCGTTAGCGGTCGCCGGTGCGGGAACCGTCCTGTCCGATCCTCTAGCCTTGGAGGATGTCGGGTTTCAACTCACCTATGGAATCACCGTCGGACTGCTTCTGCTCCCGCCGAAAATAACCCCGCTGTTCACGAAGCTGCCTCGTCCGTTTTGCAACCTCCCCATGCCTCTGCTCAACATTCTCGTCATCAGTCTCACCGCCGAGTGTCTGTCGGTGCCTCTCGTCTTGACGCTCAATCCTTCTTTTACCCCGCTGTCGTTGCTTGCCAACCTCTACCTCGTCCCGATTCTGGCCGTTCTCGTCCCGCTCGCCGTCATCACGCTCTTGCTGGCGATGCTCCATCCCGTGTTGGGGCAAGTGCCTGCCGTCATTTGCGGCTGGTTGCTCGACCTGCTGACCGAGCCGATTCTCTACTCGGCGAGTCGAAACTGGCTCGTTCGTCACTACCAAGCGCCCACCATGCTCTGGCTGTGCGGGTACTACGCGTTTTGGAGCCTCGTCGCCGTGGGGAAACCGACCAAGGTCTACCGTATGCTCTACAACTCGGCGTTGCTTGTGATAGCGTTGGCGCTTTTCGCAGGGGGGACCTATCGACAAGTCGCCCCGGCACCCCTTCGTGTGACGTTCCTCGATGTCGGGCAGGGGGACTCCACTCTGATCGAAACCCCGCAGCACCATGTCTGGCTGATCGACGGCGGGGGCATCCCCGCTTTTCGCCGGACGGACTATGACGTAGGCGCACGAGTGGTCGTCCCCGCGTTGGCTTCGCGGGGGATCGACACCATCGACGTGCTGGTGATGACGCATGCCGATGAAGACCATGTGCGCGGGTTGGCCGCTGTCTTGCAGCAGTTCGAAGTGAAGCAGGTCATCGTCTCGACAACAGAAGGGGAAGCGTTCTACCAAGACCTGCTTAGCCGGATTCGTGCACAAGGCACCCCTCTCTACCAAGCCCAAGCGGGGCGCGAATGGTCGCCCGAACCTGACCTGACCTTTCACTTCTTCAACCCCCCTGCACACCTCTACTCCCACACCCGTTCCGACAGCAACGCCAACTCCGTCGTCTTCTCCCTCCGTTACGGACAGCGAACCTTTTTGCTGACGGGCGATCTCGAAGGGGAAGCGGAGGGACGACTCCCGCACCTCGCCGACGTAGACGTGCTCAAAGTCGCCCATCATGGAAGTGCCCACTCGACGACAGCTTCTTTTTTGCAGAAAATCACGCCGCAACTCGCGATAATCTCTGTAGGTGCCTTCAACTCTTACGGGCATCCGGCCGAGGCAACGATCGAGCGCTTGCAGAAAGCAGGTGCCTCCATTCGCCGAACAGACCTCGAAGGAGCCATTCTATGCGAAACGGACGGGAGGGAACTCCACGTGAGTTCATGGATGAAAGGTGAGGAAGACAATTCGTCGTGGTAAACGCTTGACATACAAAAAGAGACCCCGTCACCGAGGCCTCCCTTCGTACCAAAGCGATCTCGTCAGTGCACGTACGGCGATTGCTGAGCGGCCTGCCCGGCTTGCATCGCTTGCGGCGGCAACAGCATCGGGGTGGTCTGTTCGGCCTGTCCCGCGTCGAAATGCGCCATGAAGGCGTTGGCGGCCTGCAGCGACTGCTGGGCGACCACGATGTCGTCCTGCGTCGCCCCCGGCTGCTGTTCCACCTGTTGCAACGCCTGCGGGCTGCTCTTCATCGCCTCTTCTGCAAACTCGATCATCTTTCTCACCATCACGCCGCCGACCTTGCCGTTCAAGCGCGACGGTAAAGCCCCCTTGTCGATTTGGTCATAATTCGGAACGCCCAATTCGGAAGCGACCTCGGTCTTCAAATGATCCAACGCGTTACGAGCGCCCGGTACTTCGGCGCGGTTGTTACGGTTCGGCATTTGAATTCCCCCTTTGGAATTGGGTTTCCGCCACCAACCGGCGGGGTGGTACTTGCGCTTACTATGCCCACGACCCTCGTTCCTATGATTTTATTGGAAAAATTAGACCGTTGAATCTTCGTCCCCAAGGCTTTACTCTTGATGTAGTAGGGTGAGGGGGAAGGTCTGTGAGTACACAAAACGTCGCACAAAAGATCGGACAGATCAGCGAACTGAGCAAACAGTTGCAACAGTGTCCCAACGAAATTCTGAAACTTCCAACGAGTGAATTCATTCGTGCTTTTATTGAAATGACGACCGCCATGGAGCAGATCGATGCTCTGCGTGAAGTCATGCGCGGTCGGGCCGAGGAATTGCTATCCCGTCCCTACGAAACGGAAAAGAAACTGCGCAGAGAACGCTTAAAACTGGTTCCCGGACGCAAAACGCCGTAACCCGGCTTATACGAAACGGCCGCGATTAGCCACCCAAAAACCCCCTCTTTCGCTCCTGCATAGGGTCGTCGACTCCGTTAGATACTGAGTCTGTACCGACTATCGGCGAAAGAGGGGGCTTTTACGTATGTACGAAACCTGGATCAAAATGTTTGTCGATATCCTGGACGAATTGGCTCCCGTCACCATCGTGCGCAGCCGCTTGGAACTGCCGCTCGGCTCGGTGACCGGAGATCTCTCCACGGTGATTCGCACCCGTCTCGACCTGATCGACAGCGACAGCCCGTGGTGTGACCTGTTGACCGAAGAGGCGGGCGATCAGGTCTATGTCGGCTACATGGTGCAAGTGCCGAACCTGAACAAGCGCAAAGACGAAGAGATCGTCGCCGACGTCCGCTCGATCGGCGGCAAGAACAAAATCTCGCTCCTGACCCCGGTCGGCGAGATCGGTACCGAAACGTACGTGATCAAAGGGACGATCACCGTGCCGCTCGAACATCCGTCCGACAACCCGAACTCCGCCACCCACGACATGGCCGAGATGATCGTGCGGCTGATGCAAGTCGGCGGCTATACGACCGAAGGACAGGAAGACGACGAAGCGGAAGATCTGGTCACGTGGGACACGCAGGACTAGCGGGGACGCGATGATGGAGCAAAACGAACGGAAAGTCCCTTTGAGCCGAGAAGCTTTGCACCCCGACGTGGTCAAGCGGTTGTTTCTGATGCAGCCGGACAACCGGTTGACGCCCGCCCAGATGGTGCGCAAAGACCTGTTTCCGCGCTGGGAGATGATTCAACCGGCGTATGGCAACCCGATCGAGCGGGAAAACGAATTGTTGAGCGGTATTTTGGCGGAGCACGCGAAACGGACGGACGGACACCCTGAGCCTTGAGGTTCAGGGTGTTTTTTGTCTGAAATTCTAAATTTCCACCTCTTTACAAATATCCCGACTTGTCCGATGATGGTAGAATACTTGGTAACGACAAATTTTTTTACATACGGTGCAACTTTTTAGGAGATGCCATCATCATGTAAGTAAGGGAGGACAATTGCGAATGCAGGACAAGGAGATCGTAGCGGAGGCACTGCAGAGTCCGGAAGCTCTCACGCGTTTTTTGCGCAAGATGGAACCGTTCGTTTATCAAACCGCGTATTATTTGACGGGGCAAAAAGCGGACGCCGAAGATATCGCGCAAGAGAGCTTGTGGAAAGTGTGCCGCTCGCTGCACCAGTTCAACGGACAAGGTTCGATCCGTGGCTGGATCCACCGTGTAGTCGTCAATACCTTCCGCGAGCAGATTCGCAAGAAGAAAGCCACCCTGCTGGAACTGGATGAAGCGATTCAGTCGAGCGAGATGTCGGTCGAGCAGCAGGTGGAAGACAAGTTCGCCGAAGAGCGCTTGTACCAAGCGATTGCGAACCTGCCGATCAACTACCGAGAAGTGATTTTATTGCGACATATTCATGATCTGTCTTATCAGGAAATTGCCGATACGTTGGAATTGACCGAAGCGCAAGTCAAGACCCGCCTGTTTCGCGGGCGGGAGAAGCTGCGCGGGTTGTTGGAAGGAGGTGGACTCGCATGACGCACGATCTCTATCGGGATCTGATTCAGCGGGAGTTGGACGGTGACTTGTCGACCCAAGAAGTGGAACAGCTCGACGCGCATGTGGCCACCTGCGCCGACTGCCGCCGCGAGCGAGAGGATTTTCAAAAATTGGCACGGGGTCTGGCTTCCCTCCCGAAAGTGCGACCCGAGCGCGATCTGGTACCGGAGATCACGTTGGATATCCTGCACTCGCTGCAACCGCCGAGCCAGCCGCGTCGCCTGACAAGGCGCGTAGGGGTCTGGGGCGGGTTGTCGGCAGCGGCGGTCGCCGTTTTGGCGATCTCGTTGGCCGCGCCGTGGAACCACGACGGCGGCACACTGTCGAACGGGCAGGATCGCGTCGCGCTGGTGGATGACGGAGCCAAACGGACGCCGAACCAAGACGCTCAGGAGTCGCCCGACAAGGCCGACGGTGAAGACAAAACGGTCGCGAAGCCGACGGAACCGAGCGCTGAGGAGGATACGTCCGCGACCGGAATCGAGGCAGAAGACGGGGCGAACGCGGCTCCCGTCGTGAAGGCTGATCCGCTACCCGCTCCGAAACCGACGGAACAAGCGGTGGTGGCCGGGAAAAGCGAAACGAACACGACCGCCTCCTCTCCGGCAGGTACCACGGAGCCGACCGGCAAGCAAACCGAGGGAACCGAGCAAGCCGGGGACGATCAACAGACGAACGGCACGCCAACAGGTGATGCGACACCACCCACCACGCCGGCTGATCCGCATGGCGGAGACGTCGTCGTCGCAACCCTCGACGATAAACAGGCGGGGCACACCGACGGCACCGGCGATGCGGGTCGCGTCGGCCTGACCCCGATCGGCGGAACGACCGGGACGATCGGGACGATCGACGACTCCACCCACTACGGCTTGACCGGGCCTGCGACAACGCTTGCGGCGACGGTGACGATCGGGGACATCGAACCGCTCCCCGCCTTCGACGCCGACCTGCAACAGCGCGTACAGAGCGGCGATGCCGATGTTCAATGGGCCACCGACTCCTTCCAAGTCGTCACCCGCAATTTGGAGCTTTTCGGCTTCTCCCGCATGGCGACCGTCTCGGCGACCGCTCAAGAGTCCGAAGTGCGCGTCGTCGACAACGGCACGACTTACCGCGTGTCTTTGCAACAGCCGTTCGCCACGGGCAAGGCGGGCATCTGGGTGCCGACCCATATCGACCGCTCGCTCGTCGGCAACCCGGCGCCGTACGAAGTGCCGGTCGTCCAGTATTTCCTCGGGCTGAAGGCGAACGAAGAGATCCAAGACTTCACCGCTCTCTATGCCTTGGAGGAACTGCAGGGCAACCAACTGCTGGTCAGCGTCGACGTGACGCAGAAGAAGAACGGCAAACCGACCGTCTCCCGCTGGCACGTCCTCTTCACGCTGAACCAAACGCAACAAGGCGAATGGACGATTCAATCCCACGCCATCCACCGCTAGATCCGCCAACACCGACCGACGATGCGCCATCGTCGGTTTTTTTACATGAACTCCCTGCTTTTCGCACATGCTAGGAACAGAAAGGTAACGGAGGAATGCAACATGAAAAAAACAACGCTGTTCCTCAGCTTCCTGCTCGCGTCCGCTCTACTGGCCGCGCCGGTCGAAGCTGCGGACAACCATGTCGGCAAGGACAAAACCACCGGTCAGCACAACTTCGAACAGTGGCAGACGATCAAGCGCCTGCAGATCCCGACCCCGCAACACCCCTGATCGATCCAAAAGAATGTCTGCCTAAAAGAGACCTCGCGCCACAAACAAGCAGGTCTCTTTTTCGCAAGGACTTCTCTATTTTGCGAAACCCCCGCATAGGATGTAGCAACGGGACTAGCCACATCCAATCCAAAAGGGGGCTCTTTGCATGCGAAAACCGATGACACTCGTTGCGACGCTGGCCGTCTCCGCGCTCCTCTTCGCCGGCTGTTCGCAACAGACCGCCGACCCGCAACAACAACCGAAACCACCGCAGAACAACGGTGGAGGCACAGGCGACACCGCACCGCAACCGCCGACCGAAAACAACGACTCGACCGAACAACCGGGTGAACAAGCGCCGACCGCCGACAAGACGGACGACGAGATCCAAACGGAGATCAAAGGCAAGCTCGCTCGCCTGACCGACCCGAGCGGCTATACGCTGCCGGTCGACGCAACAGGACATGTCGAAAACGCCACCAGCCTCGACGATGTCGCCGAACTGCTTCGCAAAAAAGGCTACACCCACGACCTCGCCGTTCTGCTCGCCCACTCCTTCTACAAGGAGAACGCAGGCGCTGTCGAGATCATCGCCACCGACGGTCGCCCCGGCATCTTCCAAGCCGAACAGGACGCCACCTTCACCAAGAAGAACAAATACGTCTGGCACGTCGAGCAACAGCATACGGACAACGGTCTCTGGGAGCCGCACACCGCGATCTATGAAATCGAAGTGCTGCGCGACGGCTCCTATCGTCTCAACCTGTGGGACACCCGCCCGCTCGACTCCTGATCCTTTTTTGCATAAATCGAATGAAACTCATTCTCAATAAGCGTGAGATATGCTATACTAAAGTTCGACAAGCGAAGATTGAGCCATTAATCGCATGAAAAAAGCAGTTTTGGCGACTTTCTCGTCCATAGGTAATACTCCTCGCCTTCTGAGACATAATAGGAGAGGAGTTTTCTGCGTGGATATCATTGCAGAACGAGAGATTATGGTTTATAATTTCTCCCATAAGACGTGAAGGAGTGAAATCTCACAATGGCTAAAACTTGGGTTGACAAGGATACTTGCATCGCGTGCGGCGCATGCTACAGCACCTGCCCGGACGTTTATGAATCTGACGACGACGGCTACGCGTTCGTTAAGCTCGAAGGCGGTCTGGAAGGCTTCGTCGAAGTTCCGGAAGAGTTCCTCTCTGACGCGCTCGACGCAAAAGACGGTTGCCCGACCGAATCCGTTCGTTGGGAAGACTAATTACTTACTTAGAAAATCGCCCCTGCCCGTAATGGCAAGGGCGGTTTTTATTTCTCCAGAACCTGTCTGTTCCGAAGAACAGGAGTTTCGCCGAAGATGCGCGAATACTCTTACTACGAAAAAAGAGCGGCCATAGTGTAACCATGTTTTTCACGCGGGTGTCTATAGGGAAGATACGGTGTGGAGAAGGGGGACCCTGATGGAGTGGGGGGTGTGAAACGCGTTGCAAAAAAGAGATCGCTCCGCAGAGTTGGAAGAGATCTTCCAGCAGTTGTACGACGAGTACTTTCGCGACATTTATCACTATGTGGCCTACTCGGTCAGCCGCCGCCAAGATGCGGAGGATTTGACCCAGGAAGTGTTCGTCAAAGCGTATCGCGGGCTCGCTAATTTCCGTGGCGATTCCGAGTTGAAGACGTGGTTGTTCGCCATCGCGCGCAACACGATTCGCAACTGGATCGCGCGCAAAAAGCCGCTGCCTGTCACGGAAGACGAACTGCTGTGGCAACTTCCGGAGTCGGGCAACCGGCCGGAAGACCATCTCGAGGAACAGGAAGCTTTGGAAAAATTGTACGTCGTGCTCGGTCGGCTCAAGGAAAGCTATCGGCAGGTGATCCTCCTGCGCGGCCTTCAAGGGTTCTCCGTCAAGGAGACGGCTGAGATTATGGACTGCACGGAAACCAAAGTCAAAGTGACGCATTTTCGCGCCTTGCGCAAGCTCCGCAGTCTGTTGCAGGATGACCCTACCTTTCCCATCGCACTCACCCAACTGCCGTCAAAGGAGGTGGGCACATGAACTTTCGTCAGGTGCGAACCTTGAAACAGCGCAGGCAAGAGTTGAACCAAATCGAAGACGCGATTGCCAATCTGCCGAAAGCCACTCCACGACCGGGGCTCAAGCACGAAATGTTGCATGCGATCTTGAACGACGTGCGTCAGGAGCAGGAGGAAGCGCCGAAACAGCGCCGCCTGTCATGGCGCATCCCGCCCATCGGCTTTTCGCTGTCGGTGGCCGGCATGGCGGTGGCCGTGTTCGTGATGCTTCAATCGATGCATCTGCCGCTGCCGACGCCGGAGGAAGCGAGCGGCCCGTTGCACCACGGGGCTGTGCCGCTCTCCCAAGCCCAATTGACCAAACAGGTGGAGCAGGAGATCAAAGCGCGCAAGGAAGAGCGGGAACAGCGCTTGCAGAAGCAGGTGATCCCGCACTACAACGGCCAATATGTCGGCGAAGGCATCGAGATCCGCGTCAAGAACTCCGCCTCTTACATGGTGCGCAAAAGCATCTCGCCGGGCGACATCGAAGCGAACTTCGACATCTACCGCCTCGTGCAGGAGATCTACACCAATGGCGGCCAGATCGTCTCGATCAACGGCCTGCTCGTCGATCCCTACACGCAGATCGTGACCAAAGGCACGCTGACCGAAGTCAGCGAACGCCGCGTCACCTACCCGCTGACGATCAAAGTGATCGGCGACAGCGAAGCGTTGGTTGACAAGTTCACCGGCGGGGCTTCCGTGCTCAAAGAGTTGGAGGACGATCAGGTCATCTCCTATGAGCAGAAAAACCTGATCGCCATCGACGACGAGACGGACAAACAAAACACAGAGACAGACCGATAGAGAAAAACACTCGCTACGTACACAGGTGGTCGTTCCTAGGAACGGCCTCTTTTGTTGTGATACAATAGAGGAATCATGGCTGGGAATCAACATTTTGACATAAAAGGGGATCTGTTCATGAGTGAGAAAATGACAGAGCATCTTCGCGCCTTCGAAGCGCGGATCGAGGAAGAGATCAAACGCCGCGAAGAATTTATCCGCACCCAAGTGTTCGGCACCGGCGGCAAAGGCGTCGTGCTCGGCTTGTCCGGCGGCATCGACTCCGCCGTCACCGCTGCGCTGTGCGCGCGCACCCTCGGCCCGGAAAACGTCGTTGCCCTCTGGATGGGCGCCGAATCGTCCTCCGTTCATCACAACGATGCGAAGACGGTCGCAGAGGCGTACGGCTTCCGTTTCCTCGAAGTGGACTTCAGCGATGTCGTCAACCAATTCCATTCGATCATGACCGACGCGACGCAATCGCTGCCCCAAGAGCTGAAAGCGGGTGCGGACAACCCGCTGGTCAAAGGCAACCTCAAGCCGCGTTTTCGCAAAAACGCCGAATATTGGATGGCCGCGCTGCTCGGGTATCGCGTGGCGAACACCTGCAACTGGTCGGAAACGGCTGTCGGCTATGAGACGAAGTACGGCGACGGTGCAGGCGACTTCTCCGTGCTCGGCGATCTGGTCAAAGCGGAAGTCTACCTCCTCGCCCGTCACCTCGACATGCCGGAGCAGTTGATCACCAAAGCGCCGAGCGCCGACCTGTGGGAAGGGCATACGGACGAAGCGGAACTTGGCGTGACCTACAGGGCGATCGACACCTACATCCGCACCGGCGAAGGCGACGACGAGACGAAAGCGAAGATCGACCGCCTGTACCGACTGAGCGAACACAAGCGTCATCTGATGCCGCTGGTGGAGGAACCGTCCTACGCAGGCAAGAAGCCGTAAGGACACTCGATACGACAGACTAGCTACATAGAAGCGACAGACAAGCGACTCACAAGGGGGAAACACCAATGAGCAAACCGACCATCGGTTGGGTTGGACTTGGCAACATGGGCATCCCGATGGCGACCAATCTGATCCAAGCGGGCTATGACGTTACGGTCTACAACCGCACCGCCGAGAAAGCGACACCGCTCGTCGAACTGGGCGCGAAGACGACCGCCACGGCGAAAGAACTGGCACAGAGCGTGGATATCGTGATCACGATGGTCTCCGATTCCGCCACCGTCGAAGCGGTGATGTTCGAAGAAAACGGCGTCTATGCGGGCGTACGCGAAGGGCAGACGGTGATCGACATGAGCACGATCGCCCCGGACACCTCCCGTCTCGTGGCGAACAAAATGCGGGACAAAGGCGTGCAGTTCCTCGACGCCCCCGTCTCCGGCTCTGTCGGACCGGCGAAGACCGGCACCCTCGTCATCCTCGTCGGCGGGGACAAGCAGGTCTATGAAACCTGCTCGCCGATCTTCAACGTGCTCGGCAAAGCGTCTTTTCACTTCGGCGAAAACGGACAAGGTTCCCACGCCAAACTGTGCGTCAACCTGATGCTCGGCGTGACGATCCAAGGCTTGTCCGAAGCGCTGGTGCTGGCGGAGAAGACCGGCCTCGACCGCAAGACGATCCTCGACATGTTCGCACAGACGGCGATCGCCTCGCCGATCGTCACCGGCAAGTCCCCGCTGATCCTCGAAGACAACTTCGAAGCGGCGTTCGCCTTGAAGCATATGGAGAAGGACTTCGGGCTGGCGATGGACGAAGCGAAGAAATCCCAAGCGGCCCTGCCCGCAACAGCCGCATCGCACCAGACCTACGTCGCCGCCAAAGCGAACGGCATGGGCGACCTCGACCTGACCGCCGTGCTCGTGCAACTGCTGCAGATGAGCGGCGTCCACAAGAACTGATGTTTCGGAAAAAGAGAGCGTGTCCTCGCCGGTCCGGTGAGGCGCACGCTCTTTTTTTGTTGCTGAGAGTTTGCAGAATGGTTACACTTGTGTAACAGTGTGCAAAACGTGTAACGCAACGATTCGACAAGGGTCTTTGTTGTCAGAACATACAGAATAAGAACAGAAAGTAGTGGGGTGACCAACTGATGAACAGCATCTACCAAGCAACCACCAAAATCAAACAAGAAGTCGGAACCGTGATCGTCGGTCAGGAAGAGACATTGGAGCTGTTGCTCGTCGGGTTGTTCTCCGGCGGCCACGTATTGCTCGAAGACGTGCCGGGCGTCGGCAAGACGGTGCTCGCCAAAGCGTTGTCCGCAGCGGTCGGCGCGGCGTTTACCCGCATCCAATGCACGCCGGATCTGCTGCCGACCGACGTGGTGGGCACGACCGTATTTAACCAAAAGACGGGGGACTTCGAGTTTCGCGAAGGCCCGCTGTTCTCGCAACTGGTGCTCGCCGACGAGATCAACCGCGCGATCCCGCGCACGCAAGCGGCGATGCTGGAGGCGATGGCGGAAGGGCAGATCACCGTCGACGGCGCATCCCGCCGCTTGCAGCGACCCTTTTTCGTCGTCGCGACGCAAAACCCGATCGAGTCGCACGGCACGTTCCCGCTGCCGGAAGCGCAACTCGACCGCTTCCTGATGAAAATCTCGCTCGGCTACCCGACACAGGAGGAGGAACGCACCATTTTCCGCCGCTCTCGTGAAAAAGTGACAACGGAGCAAGTGACCTCGGTCGTCACGCCGGAGGTAGTGATCGCCGCCCAAGACGAGACCTGCCGCATCCATCTGGCGGAAGACGTCGAACGCTACCTGCTGGACATCGTGCGCCGTACTCGCGAGTACCAAGGCGTGGTCATCGGCGTCTCCCCGCGCGGCCTGATCGCCCTCGGCGCGGCGGCACAAGTGCTGGCCGGCCTTCGCGGTCGCGACTACGTCACCCCGGACGACATCAAATACCTCGCGCCGAAAGTGTTGGCGCACCGCCTCGTGCTCGACCCGTCGCTGCGGATGAAGCAGAAGACGGCACAGGACGTGTTGGCGGAGATCCTCGCGCAGGCGGAAGTGCCGTTGGAAGACGACGCGGTGGCGAACGGGCGATGACCGCGATCTCGTTTATCATCTCTCTGATCGTGCTCGTCTGGGGGTATTCGACCCTCTGGGCGCGGTGGACGGAGGGGCAAATCGGCTTGGGCCTGCACATCGAAGAGGAGCGGGTCACCGAAGGCGAACCGGCCACGCTCGTGCTGACGTTGGAAAATCGTTCGTGGCTGCCGATCCCGTGGCTGGAACTCAGCCAAGACATGCCGAAGGGCGTTGCCGTCGAAGTGGACGACGAGTGGCAGGACGGCATCGTCTACCGCACCTTCCTGCTGCCGCGCCAACGCCTGCACCGTCGCTACCGGATCAAGAGCACCCGCGGCCCGCACAAGTTTGACCGTGCGGAAGTGACCTACGGGGAAGGGCTCGGGTTGAAAGACCTGTTCGAATTCATTTACTCGGACGGCACCTTTACCGTGCGCCCCCGTCTGCTGAACGAACAGGAGCTGGCGATCCCCTTGCCGGAATTGATCGGGGAAAAGTCGATCTTGCGCTGGTACGCCGAAGATACGTCGCGGATGCTCGGGACGCGCTCCTACCAGATGGGCGATCCGTACAAACACATCCACTGGGCGGCGACCGCTCGCACGGGGCAACTGATGGTCAAACAGTTTGAGACCACCTCGGAAACGGACTTTTTGGTCCTGATCAACGGGCAGTTCTTCAACCCGTTCTGGTCGGGCACCAAGCGCAAGGTCGTCGATCTGCAATGTCGGCTGGCGGCGACGCTGTTCGCCTATGCGGAGCGGGAAGGGTACACCTACGGCCTGTACTCCAACGCCTCATGGACGGGGCTTGGCGGGCTGACGGTGGCTCCTGATCGCTCGCCGCTACACTTTGAAGCGATGATGACGGCGCTGGCCGGGTTGATTTCGCGGGCGAGTTCGCCTTTTGCCGAGCACTTGATGGGGCTGCGCGGTCGAATGAAGCCCGGCTCGACGGTCGTGCTGATGACCGCTTACTGGGATGCGGAGATCGCGCTTGCCATCGAACACCTGCGAGGGGAAGGGCACCATCTGGTGCTGATCGCCTTCGGAGATTTCGGCACGCGATTGAACGGGTTGTCGCCGGCCGTTCCGGTGATTCCGTATCAATTGGACGCGGAAGAAGACGTGGCGGAGTTGGAAGACGACGAAGGTGCGGAGGATGACCAAGCGAAGCGGCAACAACAAGCGACGCGTTTGGAAGCGGCCGCCGCCGAAGAGACGCAGCCTACCGAGCAAAGGGGGAGAGGCGCATGACGACCGCAGCGCATAACCAAAAGGGGATATCGACCGCGTTGAGCCGCGTGATGCTGGTCGGAATGCTCAGTCATGCGTTCGCTTTCACCACCGTGTTCCTGATCCTGTCGTCGTTGTTGGGCAAGACGGGCACCGCTTACCTGCCCGCCTTTTTGGGAACGGCTCTCGTATTAGCGGGGATCGGATTTTGCACCGTGCGTCTGCCGAAGTGGCAGGGGTCGCGGGTGCCCTTTTTCATCGGCATCGGGGGGATGATCGTCGGGATCATGGGACTGCGCGTGATCGATGATACGCATACGTTTGCCCCCTTAGTGGTCTTTTTCCCGCCCGCGTTTCTGCTCTGGCGGCGCATCCTGCGCACGCTGGAAGACATGAAGTACGTGCGGCGGGCGTTGTTCGAGCAACTGCGGGCCGACCTGTTGTGGATGGTGATCTTCACCGTCCCCGCCAGCATGGTCGGGGCCGATCCATCGTGGCAGACGAAGCTGCTGCCGCTGTTCACCCTGTTCCTGCTGACCCGCCTGCTCGCCTTGTCTCTCGCCTCCCGTCAATTGCGCGGTGAGCAGGGACAGACCAAAACGCGGGCGGAAAAATGGCAGGACGGCATCGTCTGGTTCGTCGTCTCCGGCGGACTGCTCGGCGTCTGGCTGTTGCAAGTGCTGGGCATCCCGATCCTCGGGACGATCTACAACGCGCTCGGCTCCGTGCTCGACCCGATCCTGATGGCGATCGGTCGCGTCGTCGGCTGGGTGATGTACCTGCTGGACCTGCTCGGGTACTATGACTTGAAGAGCAAGTTCACAGGCAAGCCGCCGGAGGAAGGGCAGCAGGAAGATGAGAAGCAAGACCCTGCCGCAGACGTCACCGCCGTCGTGGACGAGACGATCTTCTACATCATCCTCGTGCTGATCTTCGCTACGATCATCTTCGTGCTCGTCCGCAAGTTCGTGCTCGGCGGCAAACCGCCCGCAGGCGAAGGGCTGACCGAGTCCCGCGAGTTTATCCTCGCTACGAAAAAGAAGAAGCGCTCCGGCGGCCTGTTCGGATCGGGTCCATCCCTGTCCCGCCTGCGCAAAGCCTACCGCCGCTTCCTGCTGGCGATGAAAAAGGAAGGGCACCTGCGCCCGATCGGTGAGACGGCAGGGGAGTATGTGGAGAAAATCGCCCGTGCCAACCCGGAGCGTCGCAGCGGGATGGAGGCTCTGACCCGTACTTACATGGACGAGCGGTATGGAAACAAGCAGCAATCCGGTACCGACCTCACCGAAGCGGAACAACTCAGCCAACAACTGGCCGACCAAGCCAAGTCGCATAAAAAACGCAACTAAATGCCACCCTTTCATTTTATAAGCCGCCCTTTTCGCAGAGGGCGGCTTGTTTATGCTATAATCGGGCTACCACTAGCGAAAGGAGACGATGACCGATGGACCAAGCCCGCAAAGTCTGCATCCTGATCATTCACGGCATCGGCCAGCAAGGTCGCTACGACACGCTCGACCTGTTCACCCGCAATCTGGTCAAATCCCTGCAGGACAAGCTCCAACATCCGTTGCGCCTCGCGCATCATCACCTGCGCGTCGGGGAAGAGGCGGACGATTACGTCAGCCTCGGCTACGACCACCACGGCCCGACGCAAGTGGACATCCATGAGTACTACTGGGCGCATGACATGGAGCGCATCGTCTCTTTTCGCGAAACGATCGAATGGTTGATCCAAGCGTCCGACGGCGCACAGAAGTTCTACGACGAGAACGAGCAGTTCGCCGCTCAATTCGAGCCGTTTGAAAACGGACGCTTCAAGAAGCGTTGGTACCTCAAGCACATCGGCTGGGTGCTGCGGTTGTTCTACACCCTCGGGCTGGTCTCCTCGCGCTTCATGCCGGGCTTCCTTGACCCGCTCTTCCGCCTGTTCATGGGCAAAGCGACGCAGCTGGTCGTCGACTACCTCGGCGATGTCGCGATCTACACCTCCAGCGACGTCAAATCGAAGTTCTACCAAGTGCGCCAACTCGTGCTCGGCGGCGCACAGAAGAAGATCAAGCTCCTCCTTGAACGCGACTATGAAAAAGTAATCGTCGTCGGCCACTCCCTCGGCAGCGTCATCGCCTACGACGCGCTAAACCAACTCAATCTGCAAATGAACGAAGACGCGGAACTCGCCCAGCACAAGTCCAAACTGTCCGAGCTGATCACGCTGGGCTCACCGTTGGACAAGGTCGCGTTTTTCTTCCGCGAGCACATCCCGGATGAAGAGTATGTGAAAAAGCTGATCATCGCGCACATCAACGGATTTCGCCGCAAAGACGTGCTGATCCCGAGCACCGCCTTCGAACCGCCAAGCCCGCTCGACCCCGAACTGTCCAGCTCCGTCCGCAGCTTCCTGCGCCATATGCGCTGGACGAACTATTGGGACGAGCGAGACCCGATCTCCGGGCGGCTCGACTTCTACAACGGCGTGCTCAACGTCAAAGTCGACAACGAACGCCGCTGGGGCTACGCGCACATCGGCTACTGGGAGAACATGCAGATCTACCGTGAGGCTCTCGAACGCACTTTGGCGCCGCAATGCCAAGTGCCGGAAGAACAGACGGGTCAGGAACCATTCGAGCCGGACGATTGCTACCTCATCGGGGATTTTACCCCGTGAGGTTTTTTTGCCCTCTTGTACTGACTGTTTAGTTCAATTATGATAAGAGTAGAAATAGATCGAACATTTAGGCACTTGCTCTGCATACATACTTCATGATGAGCCTCGACACGAACTTTTTTCCGGAGGGGAGAACTTATGAAAGACGTTTATCTGGTCAGCGCCGTACGTTCCGCCATCACATCGTTTGGCGGTTCTTTCAAAGACATGATGCCGAGCGACCTCGTGTCGCAAGTCCTGCAAGCCGCTGTGGACAAAGCGGGCGTGGCCAAGGAGCAGGTCGACGAAGTGATTCTCGGCCACTGCATCCAACGCACCGACGAGCCGAACACCGCCCGCACGGCGGCTCTCAAAGCGGGCTTCCCGCACACCGTCACCGGCTACACGATCCAACGCCAATGCGGCTCCGGCCTGCAGGCGATCCTGTCCGGGATGCAGCAGATCCAGACGGACAACGCGGACATCGTGATCGCGGGCGGGGTGGAAGTGATGTCCTCGTCGCCGTACGTATTGAAGCAAAACCGATGGGGGCAACGCCTGCAGCACAGCACCGTTTATGACACGGTCTGGGAAGTGCTCACCGACCCGCTCTCCGGCGACCTGATGGGCGTGACGGCGGAGAACCTCGCGGAGAAGTACGGCATCTCCCGGGAAGCGCAGGACCAACTCGCGCTCGAATCGCATCAAAAAGCGGTCGCCGCTATGGAGTCCGGCCGCTTTGAGCGGGAAATCACCCCCGTCACCGTGAAAATGGGTCGTGGGAAGACAGCCGAGATCACGCGCGACGAACATCCGCGTCCCGACATCTCCGCAGAAGGCTTGGCGAAACTGCGTCCGAACTTCAAGGCGGAAGGCGGCACCGTCACGGCGGGCAACGCATCCGGCCTGAACGACGGGGCGGCGGCTGTCGTCCTGATGTCGGGCGAGAAAGTCCGGGAGCTCGGCATCACCCCGCTGGCGAAGATCGTCGCGGGTGCGGTCGCCGGTGTCGAGCCGGAACTGATGGGCTACGGCCCGGTGCCCGCGGTGCAAAAACTGCTGGCGAAAACGGGACTCTCCGTGGCCGATATCGAGTTGTGGGAGATCAACGAAGCGTTTGCCGCGCAGTATCTGGCCGTGGAGAATCTGCTCGAACTCGACCGCAGTAAAGTCAACGTCAACGGCTCCGGCATCTCGCTGGGTCACCCCGTCGGCGCAACAGGGGCGCGGATCACCACCACCCTCGTCCACGAACTCCACCACCGCAACCTGCAACGCGGCATCGCCACGCTCTGCATCGGTGGCGGGCTGGGCTTGGCGCTGCTGGTGGAACGGGTGTAAACCTGCCACGATATCAGACAGACACGAAGAAGGCACACTCCGCTGGAACTCCCAGGCAGAGTGTGCCTTGTTTTGAAACGAACCTTCTCAACACGAACCTTTTTGCTAAAAGGGGCGTTGTTCAGTCCGTCTTGCCCTCCACCCGCTTCGTCTTGCCATAGTGATCGCGATTCGCCTCGCCGCGCTTGAACTTGATGTTGTTGTACTTATGCACCACATCCCCCGTCACCGCATCAACGAACACGATCCACTCGGCGGGCACGTCCATGTCGTACACCGTCACCACATAGGTCAGCGTGATCAGATCCGGGTCGGGGTAGGGGAAGTAGTACAACCGCGCCAACGGCTTGCGGTCGGGGCTGGGCACTTTCACATCCTCCAGCGCATTCCGAATCGCCTGTTGCGCCGTGATCTGCGCCTCGCCGATCTTCTCCGAGTTCTCCTCCACATTCGGCGTGAACTCCCCGTTGACCGAGCGCACGACGCCCGTCTTGTCGATATGGACGATCAACTCGTCCCCCCAAACGGGAATCCCGCGCACCATGTGGTTCAGCCGCACATGACGGATGCCGAGCTGGTCCTGCTGCACTTTCTTCAGCGCAAACGACTTCTTGGGCGACTTCACGTGATACAGCGCCTTCACCGAATCGAGGAACTCCAGCGCCATCTCATACGGCTCGCCCTCCAACTTCTCCGACAACTTGCCGGAGAGAAAAGAAGGCGTGCCTCGCTCCTCATCCCAATTGACCTGCAACGTCCCGCCGCTCAACTCCGACAGTTCCTGCAACTGCTGATGCTCCGCTTTGGAGAGTTGACCCGACGGCGCCGCATTCACCGTGATCGGCGACAGCAGCACAGCCGTCGCCAGCGACACGTTTGCCAACCAAGAGCCTTTTCCTGCCATGAACAGACCCTCCCATACATGCCATGATTTGTACCCATAGAATGCCCACGGAAGCGGCGGACTACGCATTCCCCCTTCCAAAATGCACATCCTAGAACAGGTAGGAAAAAGGTTCGCTGTGACTGGAAGGAGGCTCACCGAAGATGGGAGACAAAGCCGTATTTCTCGACCGGGACGGCGTGATCAACGACCACGTGCGCTACGTCAACACCCCGGCCGACCTGATCCTGTTCCCCGGCGTGGGCAAGGCGATTCGCAAGCTGAACGACGCCGGATTCAAAGTCTTCGTCGTCACCAACCAAGGCGGCGTCGGCCTCGGATTCATGAAAGAAGAAGCCCTGCACCGCATCCACGACAAGATGGAGGCGGAGTTAAAGAAAGACGGTGCGATCCTCGACGAGATCGCCTACTGCGCCCACAAACCCAAGGCCGGCTGTGCCTGCCGCAAGCCGGAGCCGAAGATGATCCTCGACCTCGCGGACAAATACGACATCGATGTCAAACGAAGCTACATGGTCGGTGATCGCGATTTCGACATCCAAGCGGGGCGCAAGGCGGGCGCGAAAACGATCTTCATCGGTGCGACGGGCGAATCCCACTCCGACGCCGATCACCATGAAAAAACGCTCGTCGACGCCGTCGAGTGGATCTTGCAGCAGGAGGTGGTGCTCGTATGACAGACGGCGGTACCCGCGTCGCCAAAGACTCGCTCGGCGAGATCCAAGTCCCGGTCGACGCCTACTACGGGGCGCAAACCGAGCGGGCGAAACACAACTTCCCGATCTCCGGCCTGCACCTGCCGCGTCGCTTCATCCGCGCACAGGGGATCATCAAACTGTGCGCCGCCCGCGCCAATCGCGATGTCGGCGAACTGGACAAGAAGATCGCCGATGCGATCATCCAAGCGGCCCACGAGGTGATCGACGGCAAGTTCGACGACCAGTTCGTCGTCGACGTCTACCAAGCGGGGGCGGGCACCTCGCAGAACATGAACGCCAACGAAGTCATCGCCTCTCGCGCCGCAGAGCTTCTCGGCGGGGCTATAGGGGACGTGTCCCTCGTCCACCCCAACGACCATGTGAACATGGCCCAATCGACCAACGACACGATCCACGTCGCCATGAACATCGCCGCGATGGAAGGCATTCACCACGACCTGCTTCCGGCGATCAAGCGGTTGGAGGTTGCGTTGCAAGACAAAGCCCAAGAATTTGACCCCATCGTCAAATCGGGTCGCACCCACCTGCAAGATGCCGTGCCGATCCGCTTGGGGCAGGAGTTCGGCGGCTATGCGCAGGCGATCTCCACCCGCCGCCAACAGGTGGAGCGCACCGCCAAGTCCCTGCTCGCGATCGGCTTGGGCGGCAATGCGGTCGGCACGGGCATCAACGCGCATCCCGATTACTCACACACAGCGATCCGTCAGATCGCCGAGTTCACGGGTCTGCCGTTCGTGCCGCCGGAGAACTACTTTACGTTCGTCCAGAATCCCGAAGCGGCGGTGGAGGTCAGCGGAACCCTCCGCGCCTTGGCGATCACCGTCAATAAGATCGCCAACGACCTGCGCCTGCTCAGTTCCGGACCGCGCACGGGTCTGGCGGAGATCCGCCTGCCCGCCGTGCAACCGGGTTCCTCGATCATGCCGGGCAAGGTCAACCCCGTCATGGCCGAGATGATCAACATGATCTGTTACCAAGTGATCGGCTTCGACGGCTGCATCGCCTCCGCTGGCGGTGCGTCACAACTGGAGCTCAACGTGATGATGCCCGTGATGGCCTACAACCTGCTCCAAGCCATCCACATCCTCGCCAACGGCCTGACCGCCTTCACCGACAAATGCGTCGTCGGCCTCGAAGCGGACGAATCTCGCTGCCGCCACTACGCCGAGATGAGCACCTCGCTCGCCACCTCGCTCAACCCCGAGATCGGCTACGATAAAGCCGCGGAGATCGCGAAAGAAGCCTACCGCACGGGCAAATCGGTGCGCCAAGTCGCGCAGGAAACCGGGTTGGCGGAAGCGACGTTGAACGAACTGCTGGACATCCGCAAGCTGACAGGCGATCGCTAACAAAAAAATTTTTCAGCAAAAAAGACCTGCCCCTTCTTCGAGAGGCAGGTCTTTTTTATGGGTGTAACAAAATAAGAGGTAGTTACGTCATACAGGATACAAACTTATAAAAACGAGGTGCTCGAACCCATGATGAAGAAAAAAACTTCGCTGTCCCTAGCCGCCTTGCTGGTCGCGATTCCATTGCTGACGGCGTGCAGCTCCCATAAGGAAGTACGGATTATCGAGGAGAAGGATGGCAATGGCAACCACGACAGCGTAGCGACCCAACCGCCGACTTCGATCCAAGCCGAAGAGAACAGCCCGCAACAAGCCCCGACCGGTCAAATCGAACTGCCGCCGGCCAACCAATGGCTCACCGTGCAGCACGACCAAGCCGAACTCCAACAGCTGCAAGACTCCGCTACAGACGGTCACGCCACCGCTTACATGAGCGCAGAGGGCGCGGCGCGAGAGTTCGTCGGCACTTCGGACGATGTCAAACTGAAGGCGTTTGTAAAAGGCAAACTCATCGACGACCAACTCGCTTCCGACGGCGTGATCAAACTGACCACGGAAAAAGAAACCCTGCTCCTCCACGTCACCCAGCCCGTGAATCAAGGCAAAGGCGGCATCTGGATCGTCGACCGTTACATCACCGCTCTTCCGTTTAACGACACGGGAGAACGTCGTTACTAGGCATTTCATTTATGTGAGTACGAATCTCTAAACGCATCACTAAGGTTGCATACGATAAGCGAAAGAAGACCATCACTTGCCGATATGCAAAAACCCTGCTCTTTTCACAACAAGTGTGAAAAAGCAGGGGTTTTTTTGCTTGAACGATCTATTTGCGGAACATGTTCTTCAAAATAAAGAACGCATTCGCCGGACGCTCCGCAATGCGGCGGGAGAAGTAGCCGTACCAGTCGTTGCCGTACGGAACGTACACGCGCATCGCATAGCCTTCCTTCACCAAGTCGCGCTGCGTCTCGGGACGAACGCCGTAGAGCATTTGGAACTCGAACTGATCATGGGGGATGTTGTGCTTTTTCACGAACGCTTTGACATGGTTGATCACCATGTCGTCGTGTGTCGCGACCGCCGTGAACTTGCCGGCCAGCATGTGCATCTCGATGATCTTGATGTAGTTCTTGTCGACGTCCGCTTTGTTCGGGAACGCCACTTTCGGCGATTCCATGTACGCGCCTTTGACCAAGCGCAGGTTGCAGTGGTCATACGTCTCTTCCAGACGCTTCATGTCATCGACGGTGCGGTACAGATACGCTTGGATGACGGTGCCGAGGTGCTTGCCGTACTCTTGCTTGAGCTCGTCGAAGATCTCAAACGTCACCTCGATGTGCGCATAGTCCTCCATGTCGATGCGGACGAAGCTGTCGTACTCGCGGGCTTTGTCCAAGATCATGCGCATGTGCTTGAGGCACAGCTCCTTGCTCAGGTCGAGACCCAGCGAGGTCATCTTGAGGGACAGGTTGCATTTGACACCGCTTTCATGTACCCCGTCCAGCACGTCCATGCACGCTTGCGTCGAAGCCAGCGCATCGCGTTCGTTGTCGACAAACTCGCCGAGGTGGTCGAGCGTCGCCACGAGGCCGTCTTGGTTGAGCAAGCGGACTTGCTCGATCGCTTCTTTCAAAGTTTCGCCTGCTACGAAGCGAGCAGCGCCCATTCTCATGCCATATTTTTTAATAAAGCCGGAGACGAGCTTGTTTCCGGCGATGGAGAGAACCATCTTACGGCTGAAAGACACAGGAATCAACCTCACTTTTATACGGGATGAACTGGTACTCTATGATCGTATGATCGCATGTTCCATAGGTTAGTATAGCATAGGATAGCAAAATTGGATAATCCCTTCGTCACCGCCCATTTTCTCCTTGGGCGCAAACCCTTGGGGCAATTGTCACATATTGTAGGGATGACTCTAACGCAAAAAGGAGATTGCCTATGTCCGACTATCCGCAACCGCGCTTCACGCCCGTTCCGCAAGGCGGCGTCATCGGGGTGAAAACGGGGCCGCTGGCGACAACGCCTCTTCCTTTACACTTCCCTTTGGCTCCGACGACATACCCCGGCTACTATGAAGTCCCGTTCAACTACGGGCAAGTCTATACCTATCCCGTGATGACCCGCGACGGTGGCGGGTGGAACAACGCTGCAGACAGTCGCTTCCTGCCGTTGCCGATCCCGCTGCCGCCTCGTCCCTATCCGCCGTATCCGTACCTCTACCCGCGTCCCTATCCCTACCCGCCGTTCTATGGTCCGGGGCCGTTTTTCTGGTAACGGGTAAAAAGGAATCCCTGCGCACCGTTCAGGTGGCGAGGGATTCCTTTTCTTGTTGTGTCCGATCGGTCGTCGAATCGGGAAGCGAGTAAGAGAGCAAGGAGGCGATCACGCACAGCCCGATGGCGTAGAAAAAGGTCATCGAGTATCCGCCTGTGAGGTCATATAGCAACCCGGGCAGATACGACCCGAGTGCCGATCCCATCTGGTGGCTGAGGAACAACCACCCGATCACCACGCCCACCGATACTTTTGCCTGAAAGAAGTCGGACGCTTGCTTGATCGTCGGTGCGACCGTGGCGAAATCGACCAGCCCGAACACCGTCGAGAACACGAGCAGCAGCGTGACGGAAGGCAAGCCGGGCAAGAACACCAGCAGCACCAACGACAACGCCCGCGTGAGGTACAACAACGCCAGAAACGAGCCGCACCGCCATCGGTCGGCGACCAGACCCGCCAGCACCGTGCCTGCGATATTGCAAGCGGCGAGCAGACCGACCGCCGTCCCCGTCGAGCCGGTGGAGAAGCCGCACAGCTCAGTGAAGGCGATCAGGTGCGTGTCGATCAGCCCGCTCGTCGTCACCCCGCAGATGAAAAAGGGGAGCGCGAGGTACCAGAACCGCTTCGTGCGCATGATGTGGAAAAAGGAAGGCGTGGCTTTGACACTCTCCTGTTTCGTTTGCGATACGGGCGCTTGCTCTTGAACTTGGCCCAGCGCGGACAAGCCTTTCTCTTGCGGAGAAGTTCGCAGGAAGATCCAGACCAACGGCAAGACCACGCAGCAGAGAAATGCGCCCAAGACCAGTACAGCCTGTCGCCAGCCAACCCACTCGATCAGGAACAGCGACAGAGGCACCATCAAGAACTGCCCCGCTGCCGTGCCCGCAGACATCAGGCCGATCGCGAAGCCGCGCTTCTTGGCGAACCAGTTCGTCACCGCCACCGATCCCGCGACATTCGACGCGCCGCCGAAGCCGAACGACGCCAGCACCCCGTACAAGAGCACCAGTTGCCACGTTTCCTGCGCGAAGAACGTGCCAAGCGTCGCGACACCGACCACCAGCACACTGCCCGCATACACGATCCGCACCCCGTAGCGGTCGGCTAACTTGCCGACGACCGGCTGCATCAGGCCGTAGATCAGATAGGACAGCATCGCCACCAGCGAGATCACGCTGCGGTCGGTGGCGAAGGAACTCTCCCACGGCGTCATGAAGGCGCCAAACGACAGGCGAACCCCTTGTGCCGTCAACAGTGTGATAAAACAAAGCAATAAGACAATCCACGCATAATGAAAAGAACGAGTCATCGTGATTCCCTCCTGCTTTCAATGTAACAGGAAGGAATCCGTTCGAGTAGCATCAAAATAGAATAGGGATATAACAGTTGGTTATAGCTGCTTGCTTTTTAGGAGAAAAAGGGGTGTGCAGATTATGAAACTCCAGCAGATCAGGTATTTTCTCGAAGTCGTACGATGGGGCAGCTTTTCCAAAGCGGCCGCCGCCCTCTATATCTCCCAACCGGCACTCAGCAAGTCGATCTCGCAGTTGGAAGCGGGCTTGCACACGAACCTTTTTGAACGGACGCACAAAGGGTTGGTGTTGACCGAGCAGGGGAAGCGCTTTTACGAGCGGGTGAAGCCGGTGATCGAGGAGTTGGAGCTGATTTTGCATGACACCGCCCATCCGCGCGAGTTGGCGGTCGGGATGTTGCCGACGATCGGGTCGTATTATTTTCCGGCGTTGGCGGCGGTGTTCGAGTCGCATCGATTGATCCCTTCGTTTGAAAAGACGAGCCGTGCGCTGTATCAGAAGCTGGACAGCGGGGAAGTGGAAGCGGCGATCGTACAAGAGCTGGTGGAAGCGGCGGGATATTCGAAACGGTTTCTGTTTGCGGAACCGTACCTCGTAGCATTGCCAACCGGGCACCCGCTTGCGAGTCGCAAGGAAATTTCCTTGCAAGACGTGGCGGGGGAGAAATTGCTGTTCTCACTGCCCGGTTGTGACGCTCGATGCAGCTTGTTGGAGGGATTTTCGCAGCAGGGGTTGCCTGTCGATATCCATATGGAGGCACCGTATGAGACGCTGCTCGGGTACACGGCGGCGGGGGTGGGGCTGTCCTTCGTGCCGGACTTGCAAGCGCGTAACAGTGCGCACAAAGGCGTCGTGTTCAAGCGGATCGCAGGGCAACCCTTGACCCGCAACCTGTATCTCGTCGCCAGATCGCCGAGCCTTCTCGATCTGTTTGCCGCGCATGTGGCGAATCCGTTTGATTAATACTACGTTAGGGCTTTAACGGGACAAACTTGCTTCCATTTGCCAACTTCGGTACAATTGGGGTGGCATGAAAAACTATACATATTGGGGGATTTCCGAATGGCAGTAACTCCTTTTAAGAACGAGCCTTTCACCGATTTTACCCAACCGCAAAATCGTGAAGACATGTTGGCGGCTCTTGACAAAGTCGCTTCCGAATTGGGTCGTCACTACGACCTCGTCATCAACGGCAAGCGCATCGCGACCGATGCCAAGTCCACCTCGATCAACCCGTCGAACAAAGACCAAGTGATCGGCACCGTGGCACAGGCCGACCAAGCGCTGGCGGAAGAAGCGATGCAAACCGCGCTCTCCACCTTCGAAACGTGGAAGAACTTCGACCCGGAAGCGCGTGCACGCGTGCTGTTTCGTGCGGCTGCGATCATGCGTCGTCGCAAGCACGAGTTCTCCGCTTGGCTGACCTACGAAGCGGGCAAGTCTTGGGCGGAAGCAGACGCAGACACCGCCGAAGCGATCGACTTCATGGAATTCTACGGCCGTGAGATGGTTCGTCTCGCAGGTCCGCATGAGCTGACCCGTATGGAAGGCGAGCACAACGAAGTCAAGTACATCCCGATGGGTGTCGGCATCGTCATCCCGCCGTGGAACTTCCCGCTGGCAATCATGGCCGGCATGACCACTGCGGCGCTGGTGGGGGGCAACACCGTCGTCCTGAAGCCGGCAACCCCGACCCCGGTGATCGCGGCGAAGTTCGTTGAACTGCTCGAAGAAGCAGGTCTGCCGGCCGGCGTTGTCAACTACCTGCCGGGTCGCGGCTCCGAGATCGGCGACTACCTCGTCGACCACCCGAAGACGCGCTTCATCTCCTTCACCGGTTCGAAGGAAGTCGGCTGCCGCATCTACGAACGCGCGGCGAAAGTGCAAAAGGGTCAGATCTGGCTCAAGCGCGTCATCGCGGAAATGGGCGGCAAAGACGGCCTCGTGATCGACGAAGACGTCAATGTGAAAGAAGCGGTCACCTACCTGGTACAATCCGCGTACGGCTTCTCCGGCCAAAAATGCTCCGCTGCGTCCCGTGCGATCGTCCATGCGAACGTGTATGACGAAGTGGTGGCGGAACTGAAAGAGCAAGTCTCCAAGCTGGTCGTTGGTGAGGCGCACAAAGAAGGCATCAACCTCGGCCCGGTTGTCGACGAAGCGGCGTACAAGAACATCCTCGACTACATCGAAGTCGGTAAGAGCGAAGGCAAGGTTCTCGTCGGCGGCGGCAAAGCGGAAGGCAACGGCTTCTTCATCCAGCCGACCGTCATCGTGGACGTTGACCGCAACTCCCGCGTGATGCAGGAAGAGATCTTCGGCCCGGTCTTGGCTGTGTGCAAAGCGAACGACTACCAAGACGCGCTGAGCATCGCCAACAACACCGAGTTCGGTCTGACCGGCGGCGTGATCTCCAACAACCGTGCGCATCTGGAACAAGCGCGTAATGAGTTCCATGTGGGTAACCTGTACCTGAACCGCAAGATCACCGGCGCACTGGTTGGTGTGCAGCCGTTTGGCGGGTTCAACATGTCGGGTACCGACTCCAAAGCTGGTGGCTATGACTACCTGCTGCAGTTTACGCAAGCGAAGACGATCGTCGAGCGTTTCTAAGAGGCGCGAGGGCAATAAGAGATGCGAAAACCACCTGAGAGGATCTCAGGTGGTTTTTATGTGTTTATTTTCATGGAGAAGGAATGGAGGCAGGGGCTAACCCATTGCCTTTTGATCATAGGAAGGAAGAATGGGCATAGACCCGTTTCCTTCGAGGTCTTTTTTGACCTTGTCAAGCTTGAGGATGATATATTCCTTTTGCCAGTCACCTTCGAGGTTTTGCAAATCACGAATGGCTTCAGAGAGTGATATGATGGAAGGCTTACGCGGTAAGTCGAAGGCATCTCCTTCTACCTCCGTCAACGTGAGTTTATCATCGGAGAGCGGGATGTTTGTGCTAAAGCCTTTATGCTCATATCTCTCCGAAGTATCGTTAATTTTATCTAAGCTAAACAGAACCACATAATTCTCCTTCGTACTCCACCCTAGCAGCTTGTAGTGTTCGTTACAGTAGGAAGCTCGTGGATTCAATGAATAGCCATAGTCAAGATCAGTCTTGGTAACAAGTTTGGCATATCCTCGTTTTGTCGGCTCAAACCCTTCACGTTGTTCTTGGGAAAAGATTTTATATTGGTTCTCCGCCAGTTGGGTCACTTTATAATCAAGTCCTTGAAAGCGAGCGTATTTTTTGGATCGTCGTAAAATCTCGAGTTTACTTTCAACTTCCTGCTTCTTCATTGTGACAGACCACCCTTCGGATAGTGGGGCAGGTTATTTTTAGTTGGATAAATTACCGTCTGGCATGTATAGAACTTACGCATTGGATGAGAGGATACAATTATCGACTAAATTTTACTGTGGGATAAGTGTGTGCGAAATATACAACTTAGAATATTAAATTATTTGTTTTAAGAAATGTCTCCATTTCACTCGGGTCATCTGGACAAGGGTATCCAATTGTTTGGATATACTTAGTTACCTTATGCAACCTACTTTCTGTTCCTGGTTTCGGTAGAACTATTTTATGTTGGTGAAATTCCCTCCACCTCTTTAGAAAAACCTTCTCTGCAACGAATGATCTGGAAAATTCCGCATCACATGTTGCAATTATTCTTAAAATCACATCGGCGAAACCGACTACACCTCTTAGTTCGATTTTTATCTTTTGGTGAAGAACAACAGGATTGTGCAACGGAACTTCATTTATTCCTAGTTGTCCAATAGTTGCTACGTTACGAAATTGCTGATAACGCGTAACCATAATTTTATCAGCTATTCCTCCTTTGTGAATGATACAGTTCCTACACTCTTTGAAAAATTTAAAACATCTCATTAGATTATCCAATGTGCTTGCGGAATACTTCTTGTTCGTTATGTATTTACTATAGAAGGAATTTTTTATGGCTGAGGACTCAGTTGAACATATCGTATTGATCGCGTACCAAATTCCTTGTGAACGCTTAGAATCTGTTACACGTTGTAGATCACACTCAAGGTGACTATAGCCGATATTGGTAAGAATGTCTTTTACCCATTGTTCGTACAAGGCAAAAATATTTATCAGAAGGAACTTTGCAAACTGTTCCTGCTGTTCTTCCCAACTTTGATCAATGTAGGACTTTTTAAAGTTCACTCCTGACAGCCCGCTACCAATGATAAATCTACCAGATAACTCTGACATGTTAGCTTCTTCACCTCTAACAGCTAGGTAACCTTTTACCTGCCATCGAAGATTCCACATAGCTGCTGATGTTGACCACAGAAAATCAAACAAATCAGCAATTTCATCGCTAAGACGATTAGAAGCTTCAAAGAATAACTTCATATATGCTATCCCCCTAGAAATATTGTAGATACTTGGTACATCACATTATTTTAATTATAGCCCTAATAATTATTTTTATCAATTTGAACTCGAATAAAACTTGCAAAGGTCCCGATTAGGGGGTATCAAAATTTAACCATACGTTCGAATTAGATAATAATCTTCCGAAGTCAGTTATTCTTGTAGGCAGGAAAACTCTTTAAGTGGTCCAAAAGCACCACCAGATTGACACAATTCCTCCATTTGCAGAACCGTACCTCTTAGGGTATCATGGGCTTGACATAAGTTGATGCTATATTCATCCATACCTATCGACAAAGGTGGCTTTCATACATGACCTACAATGATACGTTCCTGCGGTCGATCCGCAAAGAGAAAATCGACCATGTGCCGGTCTGGTACATGCGTCAGGCGGGTCGCTACCAAGCGTCCTACCGCAAGATCAAGGAAAAATACTCGCTGATGCAGATCTGCGAAATGCCGGAGCTCTGCGCCGAAGTCACGCTTTCTCCCGTTCGAGACCACGGCGTGGATGCCGCGATCCTCTACTCCGACATCATGGTACCGATCCGCCCGATGGGCATCGACGTCGACATCAAGGCGGGCGTCGGCCCGGTCATCGACAACCCGATCCGCTCGATGGCGGACGTGGAAGCGATGCGTGCTCTTGAACCGGAAGCGGACCTCCCCGCGACCATTGAGACGATCAAGATTCTGCGCAAGGAACTCGAAGTCCCGCTGATCGGCTTTGCAGGCGCTCCCTTCACCCTGGCGAGCTACCTCGTCGAAGGACGCCCGACCCGCGACTACCACAAGGTCAAAGCGATGATGTACTCCGCACCGGACGTCTGGTACGCTCTGATGGACAAACTGGCCGACATGGTTGTCACCTACATGAAGTCCCAAGTGGCAGCCGGCGCCCAAGCGATCCAGATCTTCGACTCGTGGATCGGGTGCCTGTCGCCGTACGACTACGAGCGCTACGTGTTCCCGACGATGAAGAAGATCTTCAACGGCCTGCGCGAAGTCGACGCTCCGAAGATCTACTTCGGCGTCAACACCGGACACCTGCTCCATCTGTGGAAGGAACTCCCCGTCGACGTGATCGGCGTCGACTGGCGCATGCCGCTCGATGTGGCACGCGAGCGCGTCGGCTCGCAGTTCGCCCTGCAAGGCAACCTCGACCCGGTTTACCTGCTTGCTCCGTTTGATGTCTTGAAGGAAGAAGTCAAACGCATCATCGACCTCGGCCTGCAACAATCGAGGACGGGCTACGTGTTCAACTTCGGTCACGGCTTCTTCCCGGAAGCGCCGGAAGACGTGGTGCGCCCGCTGACCGACTTCATCCACGAATACTCGGCGGAGAAGTTGAAACATGTCTAACGCGGACAAGAAGATCATCGGCATCCTCGCGATGGCGTACGGCACCCCGTCTTCCGTCGAAGAGGTCGAGCCGTACTACACGCACATCCGCCGCGGTCGCAAGCCGGAGCCGCACCAGCTCCAAGACCTGATCGACCGCTACGAAGCGATCGGCGGCCTCTCGCCGCTGAACGAGATCACCGCCAAGCAGGCGGCCGGCCTCGAACGCACCTTGAACGAAATGACCGCCGACCAAGGCACCTCTTACAAAGTCTACACCGGGATGAAGCACGCACACCCTTTTATAGAAGAAACGGTTGAGAAAATGGTCGCTGACGGCATTGCCGAAGCGATCGGCGTCGTCTGGGCGCCGCATTACTCCGTGATGAGCATCGGCACCTACATCAAGAGCGCCGAAGAAGCGATCGCCAAGTTCGGCGGCCCGCAGACCACGTTCGTCAAGTCGTGGCATGTCCAACCGCTGTTCATCGACTCGACCGCCAAGCGCGTGCAAGCCGCTTTGGAGCAGTTCGATGCAGGGGAGCGCGACCAAGTGCGCGTCTTCTTCACCGCACACTCCCTGCCGGAACGCATCCTGCAGATGGGCGACCCGTACCCGCGCCAGCTCGAAGAGACGGCGCAAGCGGTGATGGCACAACTCGGCCACGCCAACTGGGCGACCGCTTGGCAGTCGGCGGGACGCACGCCGGAACCGTGGCTCGGCCCGGACATCCTCGACGTGCTCCGTCAGATGAAGGAAGAAGGGCAAACGAACGTCGTCATCTGCCCGGTCGGATTCGTCTCCGATCATCTGGAAGTGCTGTATGACATCGACATCGAAGCCCAAGCGCTTGCTCGAGAGCTCGGCTTGAAGCTCGTGCGCCCCGCCTCGCCGAACGATGAAGACGAGTTCCTGCGCGCCGTCGCCACCGCCGTCCTTGAACAGCAAGACGCCTAACAAGTAAGGATGATGCAACATGGCAAGTGACAACCGGAAACACATCGTCATCATCGGCGGCGGAATCACCGGCCTGTCCACCGCTTTTTATCTGGAAAAGTCGGCTCGGGAACGCGGCGAAGAGTTACAGATCACTGTGGTGGAAGCGGACGACCGTCTCGGCGGCAAGATCGTGACGGAGCAAGTCGGCGGCTTCACGATGGAACGCGGCCCCGATTCGTTCCTCGCCCGCAAGCTTCCGGCCGTGCAACTCGCCCGCGACCTCGGCATTGAGCATGAACTGGTCGGGCAGAACAAGAACGCCCGCAAGACTTACATCTGGCACCAAGGTCAACTTCACCGCCTGCCACAAGGGTTAAATATCGGCGTGCCGACTCAGTTCATGCCCTTCGCGACCACCAAGTTGCTCTCGATCCCCGGCAAGATCCGCGCCGGTCTCGACTTCGTGCTCCCGAAAAGCGACGGCAGCAGGGATCAGTCGCTGGGCGAATTCCTCGAACGCCGTCTGGGCAAGGAAGTCGTGAACAACATGTGTGCGCCGCTGCTGTCGGGCATCTATGCCGGCGACCTGTATAAACTGAGCCTGCGTGCCACGTTCCCACAGTTCGAGTCGTTGGAGCAGAAGTACGGCTCGCTCGTAAAAGGGATGCTGGCTCAGGCACGGGAAGCGAAGGCGAAGGCAGCTC
>DASTWJ010000028.1:0-7488 GCA_035776695.1 Bacilli bacterium | reverse complement strand
GGTTCGATTCCTATCGGTCGCACCATACAAACGTCTAGTGGCAATGCCGATGAGGTCACACCCGTTCCCATCCCGAACACGGAAGTTAAGCTCATCAGGGCCGATGGTACTTGGACCGCAGGGTCCCGGGAGAGTAGGTCGTCGCTAGGCGTTTTTTTACGTTCATTTATGAATTCGTCAGACCTGATCGCGCCGATCAGGTCTTTTCTGTTTTATCTCTTGCTTTCACCTTTTACATATCCAACGAAATCGCCTACAATAAACACTAAATAAATAATGTATACTTAAGGAGGCACCTGCATGCAATTTCCTTGGAACCAAGCCGCAGCTCCCTACGCCGATCACCATACCATCCATCAACTCTTCCAAACACAAGCCGCTCGTACCCCTACAGCCCCCGCCGTTCGAGCGAACAACCAAACTTACAGCTACCAAGAAATCGACCGTCGCTCGAACCAACTCGCTCACGCCCTTCGTGCTAGAGGGTGTACCCGAGAAACGTTTATCGGGCTGCTATTCGACCGTTCCGTCGACATGGTAATCTCCCTGCTAGGCGTTCTGAAAGCAGGCGGCGCCTACGTCCCGATCGACCCGAACTTCCCGCAAGCGCGAATCGACTACCTCGTGGCCGATGCCGACCCGCCCCTGATCATCACCAAGACCTTCCTTCAACCCAAACTCACGTACTACTCCGGGCAATCCTTGCTGATCGACCAAGCCGACCTCGAACTAAGCGGCTATCCGACAAGTCCGCTGCCGGACCTCAACACCCCTGACGACCTCGCCTACATCATCTATACCTCCGGTTCCACAGGCAAACCAAAAGGCACCCTGCTCCATCACCGCGGCCTGTGCAACCTTGCCACCGCCCAAGCCAAGCCTTTTCATATTCACCCTCGCAGTCGCGTTCTGCAATTCGGCTCCCTGTCATTTGACGCATCCGTCATGGAAATTTTCTTCCCACTTGTCAACGGCGCGACCCTTGTCCTCGCTCCGGAAGATGAGCTCAAAGACCCGGTCGCTCTCACCGAAGTTCTGGCACGAGAGAAGATCACCTTCGTTTTTCTATCACCGTCGATGCTCAGCCAATTGCCGTTGGACGCCGGCCCACACCTTGAAATCATCTCGGCCGGCGGTGAACCGTGCCCGCCGGCATTGGCGAAAGCATGGTCGCAACGTTTGCCCTTTGTCAACGGCTACGGTCCGACCGAATGCACCGTCTTTTCCACCGCGTGGATCTCCGAGCGCGACGGCGAACCACAATCGCCGACGCCGATCGGTCGCCCGTTGCCCAATGACAAAATCTACATCCTCGACGACCAACTCAACCCGCTTCCCGTAGGCGTTCAGGGCGAAATCTACATCGGCGGACTGTCGTTGGCTCGCGGCTACCACAATCGACCCGACCTAACCGCTGAACGCTTCCTCGCGTCACCGTTTGAAGCGGGCGAGCGGATCTATCAAACGGGCGACCTCGGGCGCATGCGTCAAGACGGTCTGCTCGAATACCACGGCCGGCTCGACGATCAAGTGAAGATCCGCGGCTACCGTGTGGAGGTAGGCGAAATCGAAGCCGTGCTCAGCAGCCACGACCAGATCCGCGAAGCAGCCGTCATCGCCCGCCCCGACAGCGGCGGCGAACTGCGCCTGCTTGCCTACGCCGTCCCGTGCCAACCGATCGGGAAAAAGGAGATCTGGAACTACTTGCGCGATCAAATGCCGACCTACATGCTGCCGCAGAGCCTGCTCTTCCTCGATGTTTTTCCATTGACACCGACAGGCAAAGTCGACCGCAAAGCACTGCCTGACCCGGACGAACTTGACCTGCTCGACGGGGCTGACGGCCAAGAATACGTCGCCCCGCGCACCGCGCTCGAACAAGAACTGGCCGACATCTGGCAGGAGGTTCTCGACATCCGCCAAATCGGCGTCCACGACCACTTTTTCGAACACGGGGCGCACTCTTTGAAGATCGCGCAATTCTTGCTTCGCGTCCAAGAGCGCTATGCCGATCACATCACGCGGACGGAAGTGTTTCAACACCCGACCATCGCCGAACTGGCCAGCCTGCTGGAACGGGCGCAAGTCCAAGGCGCTCCCCAATCCCAAACCGATAAGGCCATGCTCTCGACGATCCCGAAACTGCCTCCGCAAGCCGCTTGCGAACTCTCTCACATCCAGAAACGCATGTGGCACCTCGCCCAGATGGCACCGGACAGCTCCTTCTACAGCGTGCCGATGTGTTTCAGGCTCCAAGGGGCGGTCACAGCGAATCATTTGCAAAC
Organism: Bacilli bacterium; assembly: GCA_035776695.1. Classification (GTDB taxonomy): domain Bacteria; phylum Bacillota; class Bacilli; order Tumebacillales; family Tumebacillaceae; genus Tumebacillus. Next base: position 5,203 of record DASTWJ010000028.1, on the reverse strand, counting down.
GGCCCTGCAACAGCTCGTTGATACGCACGAGATCTTCCGCACCACCTACGCCCTGCAGGGGGCCGAACCGGTGCAGATTGTCCACCAGCAGGTTCCTGTCGAACTCTCGGTGTGGGACTGGGAAGACCTTTCCGAGAACGAACAGGCCGTTCGCCTGCAAGAACTCCGCCGACAAGAAGCAGACCGCGTTTTCGGTTTGGAAAAAGGGCCGCTGTTTGTCACCCGGTTGATCCGGAGTTCGCCGACTCTGTCTTACATGGTTCTTAACGTTCACCACATCCTGATCGACGGGTGGTCGGTCGATCTGGTCTTGGCGGAGTTGGACAGTGCGTACCGACGAGCGGTAGATGGAAACGAAGAGCAACCCGAATCGCCCACCCTCCAATTTATCGACTATGCCGCCTGGCACAACCGCTGGGCGGAGAGTAAAGCGGCCGCTCCCCACCGCGACTTTTGGCTACAACATCTCGCGGGAACGCTTCCCGTGCTCGATCTGCCGACCGATCGACCGCGCCCGTCGGTGCCTTCCTATCGCGGGGGTCTGGTCTCGCACGCGTTGGATGAGAAGCTGTCGGAGCAACTGCGGCGGTTGAGCCAGAGGTATGACCTGACGATGTACACGTTGCTGTTGGGCGTCTTTAACGTGTTGTTGCATCGCTACAGCGGGCAGGACGACATCATCGTCGGCACTCCGATGGGCGGGCGTTCGCATCCCGAGGTGGAGAAGATGATCGGGATGTTCGTGAACACGGTGGCGTTGCGCACCGATCTGTCCGGCCATCCGTCGTTCGAGACGTTGTTGGAGCAGGTTAACGCTTCGGTCTTGGCGGCGATGGAACATCAGGAATATCCGTTTGATCTTGTCGTCGAAGCGGTCGAAACAAAGCGGGATCGCAGTCGCAACCCTGTCTTTTCCGTGATGTTCGTCGGGGAACAGGCGTCGGAGCAGCGGACGCTTGGCGGGTTGCAGGTGGAGCAGATGCCGCCTGTTGTGACCACTTCGAAATTTGACTTGACGCTGTTTATGCGTGAGGAGAATGGACGGGTTGCTTTTCAATTGGAGTATGCCGAGGATCTGTTTGCCCAAGAGACGGCGGCGCGTCTACTTGGGCATCTGCAAGAGCTGTTGACTTCGGTCGTCTCCGATCCGGGTCAGCCGATCTCTCATTTGAGCCTGCTACCGAAGCAAGAGCGTCAACGCTTGCTCGCCGGCTTGCAGCTTGAGCAGGAAAAGCGAGTCGCACATGAGGAGCGACCGATGCCTTGCATGCAGGAGCGATGGGAAGCGCAAGTGAGACGGACGCCTGAGCACACGGCGGTGACGTTTGCCGAACAGTCGCTGTCTTATGCCGAACTGAATGCTCGCGCCAACCGACTGGCGCACAAACTCCGCCACCAAGGGGTCACACGCGAAACGCCCGTCGTGCTCCTGCTCGAACGTTCGCTGGAACTGGTCGTCGCCGTGCTGGGTGTGATTAAATCGGGCGGCGTGTACATCCCCGTTGACCCGGATGCACCGGACGAACGTCTTCGTTACGTATGCGCGAATAGCAGGGCACAGGTGGTGGTGACGCAGCCGGAGCTGGCTGCGAGGGTGACGGATGTGTCGCACATTTTCTTAGACCGCGAAGGGATGTGGGGCGAAGGTGAATCGCCAGACAACCCACCCCTGCTCAACACGGTCGACGACCTGCTCTACATCCTCTACACCTCCGGTTCCACCGGTCAACTGAAAGGCGTCATGCTCACCCATCGCAACTTCGGGCGGCTGGTGGATGTCACAGAGAACCTTTTCCGGTTTCACGATCGGGATGTGTGGACACTGTTTCACTCCTATTGTTTCGACGTGTCGGTCTGGGAAATGATGGGGGCGTTGCTGCATGGCGGTCGTTTGGTCGTCGTGCCGAAGGAGATCGCTCGGTCGGCCGAGGCGTTTTGGCACTTGTTGCAGGAGGAGCGGGTGACGGTGTTAAACCTGACGCCTTCCGCTTTCTACTCGTTGCAGGAGGTGGATGCTCGGGAGGAGCGGAAGTTGGATCGGCATTTGCGGGACGTGATTTTTGCCGGAGAGTCGTTGCAGGTCGGACGTTTGCGGTCGTGGCGAATGCGGTATCCGGGGCGTCCGCGGCTGGTCAACATGTACGGCCCGACGGAAACGGTGCATGCGACTTTTCATGAGGTGAGTGTGGAGGACTGGCAGGAACTCACGCGTGGCAGTGTAATCGGACGACCGCTGGCCGATCTGAGGTTTTATCTGTTGGATCAGCATCAGCAGTTGGTGGCGCAAGGGGTGACGGGTGAGATCTACATCGCGGGCCCCGGTGTGGCACGAAGTTATTTGCATCTGCCGGACAAAACGGAGGCGGCCTTCATAACGAGTCCGTTGCCGGAATGTGCGGGGGAGCGTTGGTACCGAACGGGGGATTTGGCGCGGTGGAATGTGCGCGGGGAGCTGGAATACCTCGGACGGATCGACGATCAGGTGAAGGTTCGCGGCTATCGGGTGGAGTTGGGTGAGATCGAAGCGGTGTTGGCGGAGCATGAGGATGTGCACCACTGTGCCGTCGTGGCGCGGCCCGATCTGCAGGGAGACCTGCAAGTGGTGGCGTATGTGGAGACGGATCGTGAGGAGCGAACGGGAGAGCGAGCGTCGTGGCGGGCGTTTCTGCAGGCTCGTCTGCCGGAGTACATGGTGCCGGCTCGGTTTGTGCGCATGGAGGCGCTGCCTCTGAACCGCAACGGCAAACTGGATCGTCAAGCGTTGCCGGCTCCCGAACAGGTCTGGGAGCGGGAGGAGGCGTATGTTGCGCCGAGCTCTGATCGGCAGAACTTGTTGGTCGATGTCTGGCAGGATGTGCTGGGCCTCGAAAAAGTAGGCATTCGTGATGATTTTTTCGAGTTGGGCGGTCATTCGTTGAACATGTTGCCGATTCTGGTGCGGGTCAAGGCGCAGTTGCCGACGTTGAAGATCCAAGATTTCTACACGGCGCGGACGGTGGAAGAGCTGTGTGAGCTGTTTGAGCGACGTGAGCGAGAGGGAGGCGAGGGAGCGGATCGGATGGATATGCTCTCGAATCCTGCAAGCAAGAGGGCCGGTTTGTCTAAGAGCCATCGACGAGATCCTGTTGGGCAAAAGGTTCGCTGGGAGGCACCGCGGACGATTTTGCTGACGGGGGCGACCGGATTTTTAGGCGCGTATGTGTTGCGGGATCTGTTGGTGGAGACCGATGTGTCGGTCACGTGCTTGGTGCGAGCGGGGGAAGAGATTTCGGCGCGTGACCGGTTGGTGGAGACGATGCGGTTTTATTTTGCGGAGGATGTGTTGGCGTTGCTGCAACGGCGTGTGCAGGTGATCGCAGGGGATCTGGGTCAGGCCGGTCTCGGGTTGGCGGTGGCAGATCGCAAGCGGCTGGCGGAGGAGATCGATGCGATCGTACATTGTGCGGCCGATGTGCGGCATTATGGGACGGAGCGGCAGTTTGAGCGGGTGAATGTTGAAGCGACTGCTGAGCTGTTGGAGTTGGCGAGAAGTCGGGAAGGGGTACATGTTCACTACATCTCGACGCTTGGCATTGCGGGATGGGCGGAAGACGACCCGGCGGAGTTTGTGTTCTCGGAACTAGAGTTCGATCGGGGGCAGGTGTTGGAGAATCTCTACGCCCGGAGTAAGTTCGAAGCGGAAAAATCGGTGCGAGAGGCGATGCGAGAAGGGACGTTCGCGACCGTTTATCGCATCGGGAACCTGGTGGGCGAATCGCGGACGGGACAGTTTCAACGGAACATCGACAGGAACGCTTTTTACCGAATGACCAAAGCGATGTTGTTGCTGGAGAAGGCGGTGGACAGTCCGCAGTATGTCGACTTGACCCCGATTGATTATGCGAGTCGTGCCGTGGTGCAATCGGTACGGCAGGCAGCGTCGGTCGGGCAGACGTACCATGTGTGCAACCCGGTGCAGATCGGGCAAGCGGAGTTTGTCGAGTTGTTGCAGTCTTGTGGTTACCGGATGGAGCTGATGCAGCCGGAGCGGTATCGAGAGGTTCTGTTCGGGGAGGAAGCGGTCGAACGGGAGGAGGAGACACTGGCGTTGCTGGTGGCTGCGCTGGAGGAGGAGGACGACGTTCGCTCGGTGGTGCGTTATGACGGCGAGTGGACGGCGCGTGTGTTGCGGGACGTGGGGATTGCTTGTCCCCGACCGAATCGTGAGTGGATGGAAGCGATGTTGCAGTATGGGGTGAGGTGTGGATTTTTCCCGATGCCCAAGTCTGTATAGGTCGTAGGGGAAAGCCTGTGTTCCTTAGGGGGACGCGGGCTTTTTCTATGGGGAAGTCGGGGGAGCGGGTGATTTATGGCGAATAGGAGCGAATGGAGTAGAAATTGGGTTCCCTTTTTAAGAGAGGGTGTAAAATCGGTTGATTTTGCGCGGTTTTGTCGTGGTGGGGTAGTTGAAAAGTGTTGCCCGAAGATGTTAAGATAACACCTGTCGCCGCTGATGCGGGACAACACGGTAAGACAACGACGCAAGTTGCTTATCATTCTGGAGAGATGTCCGAGTCCGGTCGAAGGAGCACGATTGGAAATCGTGTAGGCGGGAAACCGTCTCAGGGGTTCGAATCCCCTTCTCTCCGCCAGTTTTTCTCACACTGTGGCGGTGTAGCTCAGTTGGCTAGAGCACTCGGTTCATACCCGTGGGGTCGGGGGTTCGAATCCCTTCGCCGCTACCATTTTCTTAACTTCAGATGGAGAGGTACCAAAGTGGCCAAATGGGGCGGACTGTAAATCCGTTGCGTAAGCTTCGAAGGTTCGAATCCTTCCCTCTCCACCATGTCCGAGCCATTAGCTCAGTTGGTAGAGCACCTGACTTTTAATCAGGGTGTCGAAGGTTCAAGTCCTTCATGGCTCACCAGTTTACTCTGGTGCCTGTTAGAAGGGCACTAGCGGAAGTCCAGCTAAAACCGCGACCGTCCGGGTCGCAACGCTGGACGCCCGAATCCTTTCGGGCGGAAGTGGCTCAGGGGTAGAGCATCGCCTTGCCAAGGCGAGGGTCGCGAGTTCGAATCTCGTCTTCCGCTCCATTAAGGGCCCATAGCTCAGTTGGCTAGAGCGCACGACTGATAATCGTGAGGTCGGAAGTTCGAATCTTCTTGGGCCCACCATTTAAGTTACATAGGGCACGAGCCTTGCTTTTATGTGCGAAACGCGA
>DASTWJ010000027.1:0-5231 GCA_035776695.1 Bacilli bacterium | reverse complement strand
TCAGATAGTTCATCGTCCCTTGGGAGACCAGATAGCCGCAATAGGTCATCAGGATCTCATCGGGGATCGGCAATCCGACGATCCCCAGCACCAAGGAGACGAAGAGGCCGAAGTAGCCGTAGGTTGTGACAAGTTCCAGTACCGTTTCTTTGATCATGAAATCCTCCCCATGCACCTCGTACGCGAAAAAACATGCCCTTTTAGCATATCATACCAAGAATTGATGGCTCAATTCATTTTTTCGGCTTGAGTGAACGCGGCCAGAGCAGCATCAGGAGCAGCACGAAGGACAGGTGTCCGAAGATCGGGTAGAGGTAATGGACGATGTTGGAGAATCCGACCTGTGCCACGAAGAAGGCGGCCGTCAGGATCAGGATCGTGATCAACGCGCCGTGTGACTGCTTGCGCGGCGTGATCATCTGCGTTGAGAGCCCGAACACGTTGGCGATCAGCGTCGAGTAGATCTCGCCCCACAGCGCCATCACGAACAGCGCTTGCATCACCGGGTTGAACGTCGAAGCGAGAAAGCCCATCGGGACCTCGTACTCCAAGATCATCGGCATCCGCGTCGACATCGCGTATTGCGCGCCGATCAGCATCAGGCCGAGCCCCAGCGCCCCGAGCAGCCCGCCGATGCGCAACACGCGCGGTTTCTCGATCTCGCCGCCGAGCGGGACGAGGACGGACACGGCCAAGCCGAGATTCAACGCGGCGTAGGAGATGCCGGAGAAGATGAAGCTCCACGCCGTCACATCGGGTTTGGTAGCCACCATCTGCGGCACATGATCCGTCTGGAAGAAACTTTGGATGAAGATCGTGATCACGACGATCATCATGATCGGCACGATGATCGAGTTGGCGAGCATGATCCCTTTCATCCCGCGCAGGATCGTCAGGAACGTGAGCACCATCGTGATCAGCACGCCCACTTGGAACGAGAGACGCAACTGTTCCTCAAACAAAGCCCCCACGCCGGCCAGCATTGCGACCGTGACAAAAAACAGCATCACCATCATAAACGTATCGATGACCGCGGCGATCTTGCCCCCGAACAAGTAGGACGTCATCTCCCGGTACGAACGGGCGTTCAACTTGCGACCGAGCATCAAAATCTTGGTCCCCACCCAAGCAAAAAAGAACGTGGCGAGGAGGATGCCGGGATAAGCCCAAGGACCGAGCATCGTGAAGAATTGCAGGATTTCCTGTCCCGAGGCGAACCCTGCGCCGACGACCGTGCCGATGTACGTAAAGGCGATTTGTAGCGCCAAGCGCCATTCGTTTCGCGTCATAGCTTTTCCCTCCCTATCCACAACCTTATTATCCAAGCCCTCGAATCATGCTTCATAAGTGTACAAGTTGCTCGATATACATGAAGAAGGGTTGTACCAACTATATAGGGAGGGATAGACGTGTCGCTTTGGGAAGCGATCTTTCTGGGAATCGTCCAGGGGGTGACGGAGTTTCTGCCGATTTCCAGCTCCGGCCACTTGGTCTTGTTCCAAAAACTATTCGGTGTCGAAGAGGGGGCACTCACCTTCGACATCCTGCTCCACTTCGGCACCCTGATCGCCGTGTGCGCGGTCTTCTGGCGCGAGATCATGGAAGTGCTGCGCCGCCCGTTCGGCAAACTGGGGCGGCTGTTGATCATCGGCTCGATCCCCACGGCTGCGATCGGGTTGATCTTCAAAGACTTCTTCGACCGCGTCTTCTCCAGCGGGGCCACTATCGGCGTCGAGTTTATCCTGACGGGGATCATCATCTGGTGGGCCGACGCGGCGGCGAAGGGGTGGAAAAAGGAGCGTGAGATGGGCTACACCGATGCGCTCCTGATCGGCACCCTGCAAGGCGCGGCGATCCTGCCGGCGATCTCCCGTTCCGGGCTGACCATCGCCGGGGCGCTGTTTCGCGGCTTGGATCGCGAGTTTGCGGCGCGGTACTCGTTCCTCGTCTCCGTGCCCGTGATCTTGGGCGCCAACCTCTTGGAGCTAAAAGACGCGCTGGAACTCTCCTCGACAGGCGGGGGAGCGGGGCTGGTCGGACTGCCCGAGATCCTCGGAATGGTAGCCGCCGCCATCGCAGGCTATGCGGCGATCAAGTACATGATCCGCATCTTGGTCACGAAAGGGATGCGGCAGTTCGCGTGGTACGTGTGGATTCTCGGGGCGTTGATCCTGTTCGATCAACTTGTCACCAAGGTGTATTTTCATTTCTAATCTCCGGAAAAAGAGTCCCTGTTCCTTTCCTTCCTTCTGCGGAGGAGGAGAGCAGGGCTCTTTTTTTGCCGATAAAAAAACCCTCGACCGTAAGGCCAAGGGGAGGAACTGCACACCTTTTCATTTACCGACGCTTTGTCGAACGGGAGCTCCATGCGACGACGCGGGCATTTTTGAAGAAATGGAACGCCAACGCCAGCACCACGACGCCGCCCATCAGGAACAGCCAGTTACGCAGGACCAGCAGAGACAGACCCCAATGCTGCGTGTTCGGATCGGCGACGGCCGACCACATCGGCATCACGTTCGCCATCACTTCCTGCGCCTGATGCCCCCAACCCATGTTGTAGAACACCACGGTGAAGATCGCCGCCAAGGCACCGTGCAGCAGGCGAGCGAACATGTAGGGCGTCATGCGGATGTCGGTGCCGGTCAGCACGGATGCGACCTGTGCATGAACGGAAAGTCCGGACCAGGCGATGACAAAAGACACGATGATCAATTGTTCAACCAACGGAGCAGCCGCCTTGGCCGCACCGGCCGAGCCGATGTCGATCTCGAACAGACCGGCGATAAACGGTTGCACCAGCGACGCGTCGAGCCCGAACATGTGGAACATCGCCTCGATCGGAATCGCCAGCACCGGCACCATGCCGGACAAGGTCAACACCTTGATCAATACGGCAAAAAACATGATGAAACCGCAGATCATCAACAGCGTTTTCACCGAATCGTTGACCGCATCGCCGAGCAGTTTGCCGAACGGGCGGCCGTCTTCGGCGCGGGCACGCATCATTTCGCGGAACGAGCGGCGGAAGATGTTGCCTTGCGGACGTTTCGCTTCCGGCGTCACCACTTCTTCATCACGGGCGTGTTTTTCCTTACCGATGCCGTACAACTTAAACGACACACCGACGAGAAAAGCCGATATGTAGTGAGCGATGGCGAGCAGCATCCCGAGCTCCACCGAGTGGAACATCCCGACGGCGACAGCGCCGTACATAAACAGCGGGTCGGCCGTGTTGGTGAAGGCGAGCAGACGCTCCCCCTCGATGCGGGTGCAGAGCTTGCTTTTGCGGAACTTGGCGGTGATCACGGCATCCATCGGATAGCCGGCCGCCAGCCCCATCGACAGTGCGAACGCACCGACGCCCGGCACGCTGAACAGCGGGCGCATCAACGGCTCCAAGAGCACGCCGAGCGCATGCACCACGCCGATGCCAAGCAGCAGTTCGGACAGAATAAAAAACGGCAGCAGGGAAGGGAATACCACGTCCCAGAACAACTTCATCCCGTCAAGCCCGGCTCGGAACCCTTCGTCAGGGTACAGAACCAAAGCAAGCGTGAGGAAGATGATCACGCTGGCCAAGATCGTTGTTGTCGATCGCTTGGGCGCGGTCATTGTCAGCCTCATCTCCTTTTCGGATCAATATCGGGGACTACCCATACCCATACATATGGACGACCCGGCTTGTTTATGTTCTTTCGGCTGGCAGGACATAGAAATCGCCGATTTTTGCAACCTAAGAGGAAGACCATCTGAGGAAGGAACGAGCGGACGACATGTGGGAATTATTGAAGAAAGGCAATACGTCTTCGCTGATGGCGGCGCTAGGCAACACGGTCGTCGCCGTGATGAAAGGCGTCGCAGCCAGCTTTACAGGCAGCAGCGCAATGTTTGCATCGGCCGTGCATTCGGTGGCCGATGCGGTGAACCAAGGGTTTGTCTATACGGGGAGCGTGCTGGCGGAGAAGGGACCGACGCGCAAGTTTCCGACCGGATTTGGACGGCTGGTTAACGTGTTCGTGATGGTGGCTGTCATCGTGGTCACGATCATGGCCGTGGTGACGATCGAAGAAGGCTGGCACATCATACAGGAACCGCATCCGTCGGGGGCCGTGTGGTTGAATTTGATCTTGCTGCTGATCTCGATGCTGATTGACGGGGCGGTGTTGGTGAAAGCGATGAAGGAAGTGGTACAGGAAGCGGGGGTGCAGGAGCAAAAAGGGTTCCTGTTCACCAAGTCTGTGCGCAACCTGCGACTTGCCGCGCCGCCGACACGTTTGGTGTTTTATGAGGATTGCGTAGCGACGCTGGGGGCGTTGTTTGCTCTGTTGGCGATTGCTTTTGCTCCGATAACGGGGTGGTATGAATTAGAGGGCGTTGCAGCGATTCTGATCGGCTGTCTGTTGCTGATCATCGCCTTCAAGCTCGGGTACGACAACATGGTCGGCTTGATCGGTGTAGCCGCTCCGAAGGTGATCGAGGACCGCGTGGCCGAGATTATTTTCTCCGACCCCGATGTAGTCGACATCAATAAAATGCGCGTCGTGCAAGAAGGCCGCTACTACCATGTCGAAGCCTACATCGAACTGCGCAAAGGTCTCGCCCTCGCCCAAGCGGACGACATCATCATGCGCGTGCAGTATACGTTGATGGCGGATAAAAACATCGGGGATGCAACGCTTGGGATCATGGAGGATAACGATGTGAAAGATTGGAACCCGGAGGAGGATCATGTGTGGAGTTGAATCGGGGACTTCCGCTACCGGGAATTGGCAGTTTTATTTTGTGATTTATTTTTTCAAATTTTGAAACCAAAATGACTTCGCATCCGTCTTCTTTGTGAAAGCGGGGTGAACACAAATGTCAGCTACGAAAGAAACGTTGCAAGAAATGATGGTTCTGTATGGGCATGATGTTTGGAACTTAGCCTACTCTCTCACTCGCAAAGCAGATTTGGCCGACGATATTTCACAAGATGTTTTTCTAAAAGCGTACCAGAAAATCGAATCTCTACGAACCCAAACATCAGTAAAATCCTGGTTGCTTAGAATTACCCGGAATACTGCATTAGACTATAAACGTTCCTTCTTTTTTAAACGTGTGACGTTGTATGGCAGTTTTTTTGACAATGAGCCTGCACATCCTTCAGCAGAAAAGGAAGCATATGACAACATTTTGCAGTGTCTCGCATGGAACGTTGTATTGAAACTTCCTGTCAAATATCGCGAGGT
>DASTWJ010000026.1:0-7430 GCA_035776695.1 Bacilli bacterium | reverse complement strand
GTTATCTTAACACGTTCGCCATGCGATCTCAATAGTTGATTTCAAACAAAATCGCGCAATTGTCATGGTTACACCACGTTATGTAGACTAGATGCCGCTCTTTTGCGATTTGCTCACGGGGCAAAGCCTCCTGCGCGAGCCGGCAGAAGGCAATCTCCCCACGAACCTTTTTACAAAACAGTTCGTTGCGTCAACAAGTCGCTTGGCAGCACCGGCATCGGTTGCGGCTCAAGGCGGCGGACGTAGTGCACCTCGCCCTTTTCGTTTTCGTAGCGGCGCAAGGTCGGCCCGTCTTCCCCGTAGCCTTCGTACTCGATCACGCCGATCGTCCGGTAGCGGAACTTGCGCCGCATCATCGAGTAGAACTGCGGGTCGTGCGTCGAGATCACGATCTGCCGCCCCTGTTGCTCCGGGTCGCTCAACACCCGAAGCAAATCCACCAGCGCCGCCACGTTCAGGTCATCCATGCTCTGCACCGGATCATCCATCGCGATCAGGCGCCAAGGCGACCATTGCTGCTGCAACGCCATCGCCAAGAAGAAGGACAGCGCGATCGAGTTCACCTGCGCCGACGAGAAGATAAACGACGGGTTCACCCCTTCCTCAACCTGAAACGTCAACGAATTCGACCCATACCGCAAATCACGCGAGAAATCCAACGTCCGATAGATCGGATGCGAGTTCAACCGCGCGAAAATCTCCTGAATCGAAGCAAAAAGGTTCGTGAGGAGCTTCCCGTTCAGCCGATCGATCGCTTGGGGGACGGCGCGGATCGCTTCTTTGACCGCATCGAGAGACGTGTGCAGGGCGGTGCGCTTCTCCGCCAGTTGCGACAAGTGCGCTTGCTCTCGTTGCAGGTGCTCTCGCATGCGACGCTTTTCCTCATCGCTTTGCAACACGGCGATGGCAGCGAGTCCGTTGGAGACGTCACGCTCTCGTTCTTGTAACCTCGCCTCTAGTATGTGCGCCCTCTCCTGCGCGTCATCCACAAATTGCTCCATGTCAGCGGTCAGCCTCTGCTCCTGACGCTCCGCTCCATCCCGTACCCGACCCTCAACAGCTCCCGACCAACTCCGCACCTGTTCAACGCTCGCCCCCACCTGCTCCAAACGGTACATCATCCGCGAACGCGAGCCTTCCGCCTGCTCGATCTTCTGCCGGCAATCCTCCAAAGCGAGCGGTAGGTTGGTTTGGTCTTGCTCAGGCAACGCTTCCAGCACGGTATGGGCCTGTTGCTTCAACTGCTCTTCCAGCGCATACAAACGCTCTCGATCTACACCACCCGCCGGATCGATGCCCAGTTGCTGCGCTTTTTGCTGAAACGACTCCCACAGTTCCTCGACCGACTCCACCCGTTGCAAACACAGGGAAGCCTGTTCGAGCAGGTCTTTGTTTCGTTGCAGGCAAAAAGCAGCCAGCCCATCAATCCGCTCGATCCCCTTTCCAATCACAGCCCGTGCTTGTGCGGTTTCTTGCTCATTCGCCTCCAACTCGGCACGAATGCGCGCACACTTGTCCTTCGCCCGCTCCACGCTCTGCTCGATCAGGGGCAAGCCGGGGTCGAGTGTTACCTGCCCCGCTCGGATCTGCTCCAGAATTTGCGTCTCGCTGACAGGAGACGTGCCGCAAACGGGACAGGAAGTGAGGTCGTCCTTCTTATGGACATACTCACGCGCCGCGTGAAGCAATTGATGATATTGGTCACGCAACGCGGTGATCTTCTTCGCTTCTTGTTCCCATTGGTTGCGCTCCGACAGGCTCGCTTCGAACTCTTCCTCCAACTCGTGTCGACGCTTGCTTGCAAGGTGTAGTTTCTCAAAGGCACTACGCCAACGCCCAAACGCCTCACGTTCGACGTCTTCCACCGGAGCCGAGGACAATTCCACCGACGACAGTGTGCCCAACAATGCCTCCCAGCCCTGCCCCAGCCATTCCTCCAGCCCCTCGTCCAACCGCACAGCCCGCTCCAATTCCTCACGAGTCTTCTTCAAGCAGCGATAGGCTTCCACCGCCTCTTCCGCCTGTCGTTGCAACTCTCGCGACTCTCGTTGCAAGAGCTCTCGATCCCGCTCCCCGACGACATACTCCTCGTGACGCTCCACCAGCCAGCCCAGCTCATGCAGATCCCGCTTCAACTTCTGCGCCTGTTCCAGCAAGGCGAGCCGCTGTCGTTGCGCCGCCAAGACCTGCACTTCTTTTTGAAAAAGGGGCAGTTCCTCACGCACGCGACGCAACGGTTCGAGCCGTTTGCTCTGCAAGTCACGTCGGGTGGTTTCCGCTTGCAGCAGATGGGATTCCAGTTCACGGCGAAGCGTCGGCAGATCCTCGACCGAAGCGGTCGCCAGCAATTCCAACCGCTCCAAGCAACTCGCCAACCTCGCACTCGCCGATTCCCCTCGCTCTTGCTCCCCAACCTGTCCCATGAGCGCCTCTTCCTTATCGGAGTGACTCCCCAGCCGCCCGCGCACATCCTCCACCACGCGCTCTCCGGCTTGGATTTGTGCTTCGACCGCCTTAACCCGCTCGGTCAGCTCCCGTTTGGTCTCCTCCAGCATCCCTTTGTACCGCGAGAAATCCTCCGTCCCCGCCAACACCGAGATCGCCTGATAGCGTTCCTTGCCTTTCAACCCGCGCAGGAACCGGTTGATCTGCTCCTGCCCCAACAGGTGCGTCAACTGCAGCCCGTGTCCAAGCTCGACTTTGCCCTGCCAGTCCTCGCGAATCAACAAGCGGCGCAACATCGCTTCCGCTTCCTCGCCACGAACCCTTTTTCCTTCCCCGAGAAGTTCCAGCTCCAATTCCGACTGCCCGTAATCGGACGCCACCGCTTCGGATGCCGTCCCTTGGCGCGTTAACACGATCTTGCGCCCTTGTTCATCGAGCAGCTCCAACCGCACCCGCGGCTGCCATCCGCGTTCACCGGCCGTCAAGTTCCCGACGAACCGCGCCCGCTTGCGCTCGTCACTCGCCTCCCGATAGCGATAGATCTCCCCGGTCAACGCCCATTCCAACGCATCGAAAAAGCTCGTCTTCCCATGCCCGTTCGGCCCATGCACCACCAGCACCTGCACGCCCGCCAGTTCAAATCTCCGCTTCCCGACAAAGCCGCGAAACGCCTCCACTTCAAGCGCCTGTAGCCGCATCCTCATCCCCTCCCGTCAAGTGGCGTACCAACTCGTCAGCCGATCGAAGCCTTCCGGTGAAAAAATCGTCCCCCAAGCAAGCCGCCGTTTCCGCAGAGAGGCACGCTTTCATTTCCGCCAGAAAATCCCGCTCTGCAAACATCACGCCCCCTTGCCCCTCCGACACTTCAAAGAACAAAGGCAGCCGTGCAAAATCCGGCCCATCCTCCCCCGCCAACACCAGCTTGCGACAGAAGCGCCGGTCGTTCTCGATCTGTTTTTGCAAGGCAGCGGTGATCTGCGGCTCTTCGACGACATACAGCAGGTAAATGTCCCAACGCAGGTCGGACAAGGCGCCCGTCAAGCGGCTTTGGATGGTGACGGCGACATGCTCGGCCACGTTTTCCCAGCGGGTTTGCAGCTCTTGTTCCGAGGCGCAATGCACCAGGGTGTAGAGGTGTTGCGGAGAGGCATAGACCGCCTCGATCAGATCGTCGCGGGTCGGTGCCGGCTCCATTTTGGTCAAATGAGTGCGTGTGGTGAACAGGTTGTGCAGCTGTTCCATCATTTAGATCACGTCCCGAATCGTTTGTTGGAGTGCGTCTTTGTCCGTGGCTTGCAAGGCATGAGCTTGGATGCAGGTGGTGCAGGTGACGTCGATTTGTTCGAGGTCTTTGTAGGTGTTCGACTCCGGTTCGACGCCGCGAAACAGTTCCCGGTCCTCATCCGCCGTAAACGTCCGCAGGATGTTGCCAAACGGAAAGGTCTGCTCCGGCCGACAATGTCGACACAGACTCTTTTCCGGAAACGGCAAGATGTTGTCCACGATCACCCCATGCGGACAAACGGCCATGCCCCCCGCCCGAATCTCCTCCCCGTACGGGCTGTTCTTGCGGCGTTCGACCAAGGCGAGCAGGATCTCGGGCATGGTTTCGCCGTAGACGGAGTGCAGCAGACGCTTCCAGCGGTGCGGGGCTTGTGTTTGCGGCAGATGCAGGTTGGCCACTTCGTCGGCGTTGTGCAGTTGCCACGTCGGGTCGAGCAGGTGGAACAAGGTCAGCAGGGTCCACAGTTCGAGGGTGCCGCTCGGTTCGGGGTGTGCGGTGTCGAACGGGTAGCGGTACCGCCTGAGAAACGCTTGGCGTTCGGCGGTCGGCATTTGGCTGAGTTTATCGGCGACCTCGTCGGCCGCTTGTCGCACGTCCGGTTGCACGGCGGCGGGAAAGCGTTTGATAAATGCGTTCATGTGCCGCTGGGCATGGTCGGTGTGCAGGGCTGGGTCAGTTGCTTGTGCAAGGCGGTTGCCTGCGGGTGCGGTGGAAGTGATCGCCGCCTCTTGATTGGTAGAGGTTGGTGCGGATGTAGATACTTGCTGATTCGAGGTTGTCCGAGAAACGGCACGGTTCGCATGCTCATGCGATTGCGCGTTCGCTCCCTGCCTCTCGCCTCGCAGGGACAGGTCCCCGTTCCTCAGGTGATCAAGGTCAGGGTGTGCCTCGGTAAGCGCTACCGTTCCTCCTCCTCTCCCGACGGATGGTTCGGTGGGTTTGGGCGGAGGTGCCGAGCGGGTAGAAAAGACTTTCTGGATGTGGCTTTTGACGAACCGATAGGCTTTGGCCCCGTGGGTGCCGACTTGCAGGACTTCGGTGTGCCCGCCGGGCAGGCCGATCGCGCCGCTCCAGGTGTCGGCGACGGTTTTCGGGATGGCGCTGGTTTTGTTGACGATGGCGTCGTCTTCTCCGTAGAAGAATTTGAAGTGGACGTGGTGGAGCCGCGCTTGTTCTTTCAGCTCGATCCAGTCCCGCAGCAGCCCGTCCAGGAAGTCGCTGTTCGGCATCAGGGCGTCGATCTGTTCTTGGGTGTAGAGTTTGTCGACCAGTTTCTTCAAGTCGGCGAGGGAAGAGCCGTTGTACGGAGTCGCCAAGCTGATAAATCCGGCGATGCGCGGGTTGGCGTTGCGCTTGGCTTCTTCGAGCAGGTAATGGATGCCGACCAAGCCACCCATGCTGTGGCCGATTAGGATGATGCTCTGATAGCGGGTAAAAGGGTCGGTTTCAAGTTCGTGTTTCAAGTCGTTGGCGAGTTGGTCGATCGGGGTCGGATCGCCGCTGCCGAGTCGGATGTCTTGCGGTTGGTGTGAGTCGGGGCGCAACCATTTGATGAGCCGGTTACCGGTCTGCTCCCAGAACCCTTGGGTGACTTGGCGGGTGGTGCGCGTGATTTTGCTGTTCCAGAGGGCGGTGCGGTAGTCGGCGATCGCAATGTCCGCGTGCGGCAGGCTCGGGTCGGTGAGCAGCAGCTCCCGCCAGTTGCGGTCGGGGCTCGTCCACGTTTCGCCGGAGGAGCGGAGGCCGTGGAGGAGGACGATCAGGTTGGGGGTATGGGTTTGTGGGTGTTTGGGGTGTAGGTGCAGGTTGAGTGCCATAGGGTGTATCACCTCGGTTGGGTGGGGTTTGGTTGTAAAGGTTATCCTACCTATATTATATAAATTACGGATGATTATAAGACGTGTTTAGAAAAAGTGTTCGTGGGGAAGGGGCGAAGCGGTTTCTCGTTTAGGGAAATAGAAAAACGACCTTCACTTTGCTGGCCGGGGTGGCTGGTGTGCCGAGGGGCCTTTGGAAGGTCGTTTCTTGGTTCTATCTTATGCGGGAAAAGTGGAGGTGCTCCACCCCTCCCGCCCGTATGCGAGCCTATCTTTTCTGTGCCTCAATAAAAAATGACCTCCACTGTAGCTGGCCTGTTAGCAAATGCGCCGATCGGCCTTTGGGAGGTCATTTCTTGCTTCTATTCTATGCGGGAAAAGGTGTGGTGTTCCTTCCTTTTTGCCTATTCTTGATGATCTTGAGCCTGTATAAGTTGCTTGGAATTCCTTCTAACCGCTACAGGGAAGGTATATCCTCCGGGCTCGGGAGAACTCGAATCCCTCTGATTGTGTAAGGGCGGTCGGGATTCTCGTTCTGATCTCGCCGCTACGGATATACCTTCCCTTCCGCTTACTTAGGTGCTTGACATTGATGTCTGCCTTCTCGAAAAATAGTCCCCTGTTCATCGGGTCTAGCAATGTGACTTACGGTTTGTGTTCTGGCGCCGGTCGGCCACGCGCACTTTCAGTCCCCTGTTCATCGGGTCTAGCAATGTGACTTCAGCTTGCCTTTCGCCGTGAGTGCGGAGTAGTCGAACTTTCAGTCCCCTGTTCATCGGGTCTAGCAATGTGACAATAGATAATAGACCCCGATGATAGGGGTCTATTCATTCTTTCAGTCCCCTGTTCATCGGGTCTAGCAATGTGACGAACTCGGCCAAAAAGCATCATCGGCTACTACCGTCGCTTTCAGTCCCCTGTTCATCGGGTCTAGCAATGTGACGTCGTACGTCCAGACGCTCGGTTGCGTGGACAGGTCCTTTCAGTCCCCTGTTCATCGGGTCTAGCAATGTGACCGCCGCCGACAAACGGCTCGCAGTACTTCACATGGTCCTTTCAGTCCCCTGTTCATCGGGTCTAGCAATGTGACCGGCTCAGAAGAATAGAGATGGCGCACACGTGCGCTCTTTCAGTCCCCTGTTCATCGGGTCTAGCAATGTGACAAACAGCGTCGCCTACAGCAATCAGAAAATCTTTATCCCTTTCAGTCCCCTGTTCATCGGGTCTAGCAATGTGACTGATGAAATCGGTGTACCGTCTGAACCTGAAATTCACTTTCAGTCCCCTGTTCATCGGGTCTAGCAATGTGACGCCGAGAACTCTTTCGCCAGCGCAACATCGCCGTCACCTTTCAGTCCCCTGTTCATCGGGTCTAGCAATGTGACCGACCGCGGGAGGGTCGGTGAAATGCAGTTGTGGTGCGGGTTGCGGGGTGGTGTTGTGGTTGCTGGAGTGGGATGTTTTTCGAGGATCGGTTTTTTGCGTGAAAACCCCGTCGATCCTCGAAACTTGGTTTCGCTTGTTATTAGGGTTCCCCTTTGTGCATAGGATATCCTCTTTTTGGCAGACTATATCTTCTTTTCTTCTGATAAAAAGATGGCGTGTCCTAGTTGATCTCGTTTTGTATTGGTGACTCCGCTGCTGCTATGAAGCTTTGAGATCTGGCATCTGCCTGTCGGCAAAAGATCGTGACTTTCTTGCGAAGGTACAAAGAAACCCGATCTCCTAAGAGGTCGGGTTCTTGTTGCCTAGCGACGACTTACTCTCCCAGGACCCTGCGGTCCAAGTACCATCAGCGCAGAAGAGCTTAACTTCCGTGTTCGGGATGGGAACGGGTGTGACCTCTTCGCCATTGTCACTAGATGTGCGCTTGCGCGCTATAG
>DASTWJ010000025.1:0-8026 GCA_035776695.1 Bacilli bacterium | reverse complement strand
TGTAGGACAAGAGCAGTGTCCACGAGGAGAGCAACAGCAGGAGCATCCCCGTCACCACGACCATTTTCCAAGGGGTGTGGGAGATACCCAGATTGGAGCTGAACAGGATCACTTTGCCGAGCAGGAGCACGACGATGACCCAGAATTCCTGATGCTTATCGAGAATCGGCATCCACCGTTTGAACAAGACAGGACACCTCCGCTTTTGCAAAAAATTTACCCGTTGTCTACAGAATCTTGTACAACGAGTATCCAATGTACAAGTATAGCATGTTTTGCAAAAAAGAACGCGTGTCAGAATCTTGAATGTTGTTTCGTACCGTGTCTATTTATCACACGCAAAAAGACGAGGACAGAAGTTGTCCTCGTCTTGGATCGTATCCGGAACGTGTTACAGGTTCATGTCGCCCATGTCGACTGCGTTTTGGGCTTCAGCCGGCAGTTCGATCGGTTCGACGCTGTTGTAGTTGGTGTAGGCGATCTCCATCGTTTGGCCGTCGGCCGCACCGCCGACGATCTCGATGCTGACGTTTTGGAGCAGGAGTGTTTCCTTGTCCAGCACGGCGGTGTACTGCAAGTTGCCGCCTGCGGACACCAGCGCGTTGACGTTCGCATCTACGGCCGATTGCTCCGCGAACTCGCCGCTCGGGATCAGGCCGGTGAGGGTGATCGTCTGCTCGTCTTCCGTCTTGGTCAGGAACGGTGCGATCAGGTTGGAGTTGGCGATTTCGGTCTGTTCGGTCTGGGCGAACAGTTCGTTAAACTCGACCGGCATCGCCATTTTGATCCATTGACCTTCGGCCAGCACGTAAACCGACTCGTCACCGGCTGTGGCATATATCTCCATGTCGATCGGCGTTTCCGCATCCATCGCGACCGAGGTGGTGATGTACATCTTGCGCGGGTCTTCGGTGTAGGCGGCATGGAAGTTGGTCAGGCCATTGGACAGCTGCTCGGCGTTTTTGACGGTCATGCTCATGTCCATCTCCATCGAAGTGGCGGCACCGGTCGCAGCGTTCGATTGGTCGAGCAGCGCTTTCATCTCTTCGATGTTGGCGACTTTTGTTTGGTACGCTTCGTGGTTTTGGAAGAACTCGTACGCCAAACGGGCAACCGCTTGGCGCTCGGCATTGCCTTGCGGGGTGAAGACAAAGCCGTTCTCCGTTTTGCCTTTGCCGCCTTTGATGAAGCCGATCTTCTGCATCAGGGCGACGTGCGGCTTGGCGTAGTCGGCCACGGTCGCTCCGTCTTCGAAGGAACCGTAGAGGCCGAGGTCGAGGGACGCTTCCTCATCGCCCAGCGCACGGACGAAGAAGACAGCCAACTGCTCGCGGGTGACCGGATGAGTAGCACCGAACTTGGTGTCGGACATGCCGTTGGTGATGCCCGCTTTGACCAGGGCGCCGACATACGGACGTGCCCAGTCGGCTACGTCGGTGAATTGGGCGGCTGCGGTTGCGTCCGGTTCGAGGCCCATCGAGAGGACGAGCACTTTGGCAAACTCTTGGCGGGTCATCTGTTGCGCCGGACGGAAGTTGCCGTCGCCGTAGCCGTTGAGGATGCCCGCTTCGACGAGGGCGTTGATCTCGGTCTGGGCGTAGGAGTGGGTCAGGTCTTTCAGAGCTGTATGCGTGTCTGCCGCCATAGCCGGGGTTGCAAGCGTGGCAACCAAGGTGGTGGAGAGCAGCAGGTGTTTCATTTTGTTCATGAGTTTCATAAGTAGAAGAGTCCTCCTGATTTTAGGGAAAATTTTAACCTAGTCTACTTATTATAAATAAAGGATGGGAGAAAAGTCTATAGTCAAAAGTAGGGAAACATCGTATTCACGTATCTCCTGATAACAAAACTGCCCCTTGCACAGAGTGCAAGGGGCAGTTCGGTTTGTTGTAGTGGTAGCTGAATTACAGCTTTACAACGTTTTCAGCTTGCGGGCCGCGGTTGCCTTCAACAACGTTGAACTCAACGCGTTGGCCTTCGTCGAGGGTCTTGAAGCCGTCGCCGACGATTGCGGAGAAGTGTACGAATACGTCAGAACCGCCTTCAACCTCGATGAAACCGAAACCTTTGTCCGCGTTGAACCACTTAACAGTACCTTGTTGCATGTGAGAAAACCTCCAAAGTGTTTAAATTAACATGTTCTTTTTATTCTCGCAAAAAAATAAAATTCACATATTGCAAAAAGTATCACGTACAAATGATTACCCTTTGCAACATGTGAATTCAGGCATCGCTTTGTAGTTAAGACCATTGTAGCATATGTGGTTGTGACTCGCAAGTGGGTCGCGAAGATTTTTTTGCGAAGAGCTTCAAGAACTCGTCTACATCACTAAGTATATGCGATACTGAGTGTTGTTATACCCATTATACAACATCGAGGTGGAAAAATGACACCCTTTACGGAAAGAGTTGTGGAGATTATACGAAATATCCCGGCGGGCAAGGTGATGACGTACGGGCAGATCGCCGGATTGGCCGGCAGTCCGAGGGCTGCGAGGCAGGTTGTGAGGATTTTGCACTCAATGAGTAAGAAACACAAGCTCCCCTGGCACCGGGTAGTGAATGCGAAGGGCGAGATCGGGTTGCGGGATGATGAGGGTGTACAGGAGCAGAGGCTGTCTCTGGAGGCAGAAGGTGTGGAGTTTGGGGTTGGGGGGAGGATTGATTTGGAGGCGTATCAGCATCGAGCGTGATGGTATGAAAAAAGCACGTTTCTCATTGACAGGGAACGTGCTTGTTCAGCCATTATTCTGCTTTTGTCCCGTTTCGTGCTCCAGACGCACTTGTTGGGCCCAGTAGCTTTCGTCGAAATGATAAACGAAACAAGGGTCTTCCTTTAGATGATTGACGAGCGTGGAGTTTTGAAGAATCTCAGACGCATCCTCTGCCTTATAGAATTTCTGAAGCAATTTCTCAACACTCATCAAAAATTCACGATCTGTTTGATCCAATAACAGTTGTCTCAATTCTCTCCACCTCCATCTGATGAATACAACTTATCGCTTCCATCGTATGTAACGAAAGTTGGTTATGATCCCTATTTATCGGCTTGATTCCGGCATGAAACTCTTCAAATGTAATCCTGTTCGCGTCATACTTGTTAAAAAGCGGAAGAAACTTTCCATCCGCAAGCGGACCACAAACAAAATCATAGTTATGGAAGAGAGTATTAGCTTTGCCATGCTTACGGCAATTATACACAAACTCCGCCCATCTGTCATTTGGCACCTCAAAGGTACAACCGGATAATTGATGAAGTGAAATCGTATCAAGTCGTATTTTTACGACCACCGGGGCTTCATCTGCTCTCCCGTCAGCGTGACTCCTATATCTGGCTTTTGCAACGGCCCATCGTTTCGCTTGTTCGTAATTCGTGGTGAGATAGAAGCCCTGCCCAAAGTCAGTAAATAACCGGCCTGCTTTCACGTTTACTCTACTCATGATGCTCTCGGCATGAGTCCTTAAAGTCCCATGATAGCAGATAGAGAAAGTCTCCACCTAACCACTCCTTTGAATATTGCGTTGCCTAACAACGAAACCGATCATTTGTTCGTATTTCTAGCTTAACCTTACCCATCGCTTTCGGCAAGGTTCTACACACAAAAAAACCACGGATCAACCGATCCGTGGCTTCACATGTTTGGTGGAGGCGAGGGGAGTCGAACCCCTGTCCGAAGATCACGTAACATGAGCTTCTACGAGTGTAGTCACCTCATTTGGAATTCACCTCGGGGACCCGGAGGGACACGCTTCCCGTTGGCTAGCCAGCTTTGGTTTCATCGGCGGTCCGCGGGCGAGACCGTCGACTATCCCGCTCTAGTTGACGTTCTACCCGCTACGCGGGAATAGAGAGTAGAACGGATTCACAGACTAGGCTGCGAACGCGAAAGAGTTGTTGCTTTGCTTGTTAGCAGTTATAACGGTCCGCGTTTTTTACGTGGCCTCGCAGCCCCACGACTCGCAACTTCATGCTCGAACAACCCCCGTCGAATCCAAAAACGCCCCCATGTAAGAGAGAAACGCCACTTCCTCTGTTTCCAAAAAAGTGGCGGTGGGTCTTGCTCCTGTACCACTTAGTATATCACAGTCCGCCGCAAAAATGCGGAGGTACTTCTTACCGCTCCTACCGACTGCGCTCCTTCAACGCCCGCTGCATCTCCCGCTGGGCGTCCTTCTTCGCGATGTCCTGGCGCTTGTCGTAGTTCTTCTTGCCCTTCGCCAACCCGATCAGAACCTTGCAGTAGCCGTTCTTGATGTACAGCTTGAGCGGCACCAACGCCATCCCCTGCTCCTTGACCTGACCGAACAGCTTCATGATCTGCCCCTTGTGCATCAACAGCTTGCGCGTGCGGGTCGGATCGACGTTGTGCCGATTCCCCTGCTCAAAAGGCGAGATGTGCATGTTCAGCAGAAAGACCTCCCCGTTCTGCACCCGGCAAAACGAGTCCTTGAGGTTGGCGCGACCATGGCGGATCGATTTGATCTCCGTACCGGTCAAGACGATGCCGGCTTCGTACGTCTCCTCGATAAAATAGTCGTGTGATGCCTTCTTGTTCTGCACCAACGCTTTCGACTCTGCCACTGTTGCCACCCCCTCTTGTTCATGAAATAATAGCACACGCCCTACAGCGAGTCAACACCTTTTTTCCCAATAAAAGGGGCAAAACCCGCCGAATTAATCAGCGGGCGTTGCGGTTTTTCTTCTTGTTCTTGCTCTTGGCAATCGCCTTCTTCAACTCTTGCAGTTCCTTCGGCGCTTTGCCGCGCTTGGTGTTGTCTCGCGGGCTCTTGCGGTTCTTGTTCTTCTTGTCCTTGCCCCCGTTGTTGCCACCGCCCGGGCCGCCACCGAATCCGCCGCGACCGCCGCCGGGACCACCACCGCCACGCGGCTTGTCACTGCGCGCCGTCACGACTTTGCGACTCCGCTGCGGCAGTTCCTGCCCTTTGGCATTGGTCAGCAACTGGAAGTCGATCGTCTGGTCGGTCTTGTTCGCGCCGACGACTTTGATCTTCACCTTGTCGCCGATGCGGTACACGTTTGCCGTGCGCTCGCCGATCAGGGCGTACTGCTTCTCGTTGAAGTTGTAGTAGTCGTCATCCATGTACGAGATGTGAACCATCCCTTCAATCGAGTTGTCCAACTCGATGAACATGCCAAACGACGTCACGCCGGAGACGATGCCTTCGAACTCGGCCCCGATGTGATCCAACATGTATTCGCATTTCTTGAGGTTATCCGTCTCCCGCTCCGCTTCCACGGCGATCCGCTCGCGTTCGGAGGTGTGTTTGCAGACGGAATCGAGCATCGCCTTGAGCTTGTCGATCCGCTCGCTGCTCAGACGCCCGCCGTTCGCCCAGACGTCGCGCATGATCCGGTGGATCTGCAAGTCCGGGTAGCGACGAATCGGCGAGGTGAAGTGCGAGTAGTACTTCGCCGCCAAGCCGAAGTGTCCGAGCGGTTCCGGTGCATAGCGCGCCTGCTTCAACGAGCGCAGCATCACGGTGTTGATGATCCGCTCTTCCTCGGTGCCTTTGACCTTCGCCAACAGCTCCTGCAAGGCGTGCGGATGTACGTCTTCCCCGTTGTACCCCTTCAGGTGGTAGCCGAAGTTGTGGATGAACTCGACGAAAGACTGAATGCGGTCGCCATCCGGCTCCTCATGCACGCGGTACACGAACGGAATGCCCATCCAGTAGAAATGCTCCGACACCGTTTCATTGGCTGCCAGCATGAATTCCTCGATGATCATCTCCGCTATCGTGCGTTCCCGCTTCTTGATGTCGGCGATCTTGCCGTCTTCGCCGATGATGATCTTCGTCTCTTGGAAGTCGAAGTCGATCGCCCCGCGCTCCATGCGACGGTCGCGCAGCTTCATCGCCAGCGTCTCCATGTGGCGGAACATCGGCACCAGCTCGGAGTAACGTGCGATCAACTCGGGATCGTTGTCTTCCAAAATCTTGCGCACGTTGCTGTACGTCATCCGCTCGTTGGTCTTGATCACGGACGGGTAGACCTCATGGCGCACCAGCTTCGCATCAGGCGACCATTCCATCTCACAGGTCAGCGTCAGGCGATCCACCTGCGGGTTCAGCGAACAGATGCCGTTCGACAGCCGATGCGGGATCATCGGGATCACGCGGTCGACGAGGTAGACGGAGGTGCCGCGAGCCAACGCTTCCTTATCCAAAGGCTCGCCTTCCCTCACATAGTGCGTCACGTCCGCGATATGTACGCCAAGCAGATAGTTGCCGTTGTCGAGCAGGCGCACGTTGACGGCATCGTCGAGGTCTTTCGCATCCTCGCCGTCGATCGTACACATCATCCAGTCGCGCAGGTCTTTGCGCCCTTCCAGATCGCGATCGCCGATCGTATCCGGGATGTCGTTCGCCGCTTCGAGCACTTCCTCGGGAAACGATTCCGGCAGGTCGTATTTGCGAATGACCGACAGGATGTCCACACCCGGGTCGTCCGGGTTGCCGAGGACTTCCAACACGCGGCCTTGCGGGTTGCGCCAGCCTTCGGGATACGCGGTGATCTCGACAACGATCTTCTGCCCTTCCTTCGCCCCGTTAAAATCTTCTTCGGCGAGGAAGATGTCCTGCCCCAATCGCTTGTCGTCCGGCGTCGCGAACGCATAGCGGTCGGTCATCGTGACGATCGTGCAGACCACCGTCTTCGTCGCCCGTTCGAGGATGCGGATGATCTCGCCCTCGGGACGCGCGTTGTCGCCCTTGCCCTTCTTGTTGATCCGTGCGATGACGCGGTCGCCATGCATCGCGCCGTTCATATCGCCGGCTGCGACGTACAGGTCGCGCTCCCATTTGGTCGAATCCTCCGGGATCACGAAGCCGAAGCCGCGCGACTTCCCTTGCAGTTTACCGACGACGAGGTTCATCTTCTCCGGCACGCCATACGCGTTGTTGCGCGTGCGTACGATCTGACCGGTCTCTTCCATCACGCGCAGCATCTCGACGAGAGCGATCGTGCCCTCTTCGTCCTGCACGCGGAAGTAGTCGGTCAACTCCTCCAGCACCATCGGTTTATATTCAAGCTCTCGCATCAAGTCCAAAAGGTGTTGTTCCGTCAACAAGTACAGTCCCCCCTTTTCTTTCCATCTAGTATGTGCTAGCGAACGGAAGGTTAAACAAAAAGAGGGCGGTTCCAACATTTGCCCTCTTGACTCAGTATATCATGTTTGTTGTCGCTCTATAAACTCCGCCACCATACGGGTCACCTGTTCCGCTTCGCAATCGTGGCAGATGATATGCTTCGATTCTTCAAAAAAGTGAAGGGTCTTATCGGCACACGGCGCATTTTCATAAATATACTCGGCACTTCGCGGCTCGACCAGATCGTCGCACTGGCCTTGGACGACGAGCAGCGGGACTTCGATCTGCTCGACCAGCGGTTTGACCGTCTGAATCAACCGGCGAAAATGTGCCAGTGAACGCAGGGGCGTGCCTTTCGCCTTCGCCATGTAGCGGGCGATGTCTTCGTGCCGGTTGCCGCTGCGCATCGACTTCTGAATCGCTTCGGCGATCGTCTTGAACAGCTGCTTCGGGTTGATCGTATAGATCGGCGTGGACATCATCGTCAGGGACTCGACGCGATCGCGGTACTTGACGGCGAGATAGGTGGCGATCAGGCCGCCCATCGAAAAACCGACGAGATGCACCTTGTCATGCACCTTCAACGTCTCCGTCAAAATATGTTCTACGCTATGAATCCAATCCTGCCACGTCACGCGCTCCAGCGCTTGGCGGTCTTCGCCATGCCCGGCGAGCGTCGGGGTGATCACTTCATACCCCTTGCCGTGCAGAATCTTCGCGAGCGGTTCCACTTCGAAAGGAGTGCCCGTAAAACCGTGGATCAGCAGACAGACTCCCATTGCTCGACCCTCCTGTTTACAAAAAAGTACCGTTTCTCTTCTTTATACAAAAAGCAGAGCAAACGGTACTCGAGTTGTCAGTTCAGATTACGAAGAATGGGCAACCAGCCACGCCACCCACAGGGTGAGGCCGATAAAAC
>DASTWJ010000024.1:0-12105 GCA_035776695.1 Bacilli bacterium | reverse complement strand
AAGTTGGAGGCAACCTCGGACGAGCAGGAACTCCTGCGCCGCGCCAACCTCCGCATGAGCACCTGGCGCTCCGACTTGGTCGTCGCCAACTCGTCCGGCTCCTTGTACACGGAGGCGACGCCTCATTATATCGTCAGCCAATCAGGCGCCTATGAAGCGCATACGAATAAGGAAGAGACGGCAAAAGCGCTGCTGGAACAAGTGGCAGCCTGCTGGGAGGAACGCAGATGAACAAGTCGATTCTCGATCTCGATGCCACCACGTTGGCGGTGAAGATTCGTGCAGGGGAGATCACGTCCACGGAGGCGACGGAAACGTATATCGCCCACTTGGAAGCGATCAACCCGGTTTTGAACGTGCTGGTGGAGGATCGCTTCGCTTTGGCTAGGGAGGAAGCGAAGGCATGTGACGAGCGGATTGCAAAAGGGGAAGCGGTGTCAGGCCGCTTGTTCGGCGTGCCCGTTTCGGTCAAAGAGTGCATGGATCTCGCCGGAATGAAGACGACAGGCGGCTTGCCGCATCGCCGCGACCATGTGGTGACGGCGGACGCGGATGTCGTCGCTCGGATGCGGGCGGAAGGCGCGATCGTGCTCGGCAAGACGAACACGCCCGCGCTGTGCTTCTACCAAGAGACGGTGAACAAGCTCTACGGACGCACGAACAACCCGTGGGATGTGACGCGCACGGCGGGCGGCTCGTCCGGCGGAGAAGGGGCGCTGATCGCTGCGGGCGGTGCGGCGCTTGGCATCGGGTCGGATATCGGCGGCTCGGTGCGCTTTCCCGCCCACTTCAACGGCGTGATCGGCTTCAAGTCGGGCAACGGCCAAGTCTCGCTCCAAGGCCAGTTCCCGGCGATCGAGGAACCGCTGCAACAGCGGATGTTCGGTCTCGGCGCGATGGCGAAGTCGGTGGAGGATGCGGAGTTGCTGCATGAGATCGTGGCGCTGGAAGCGCCCACTCGGCAGGACTTGTCCCGCTTCTCGATAATCTTGCCGCCGAAACACCCGAAGTTCCCGCTCGGAGAGGCGACGGGGAACCTGCTGGAGCAGGTCGAGGCGTTTTTACGAGAGCGATTCCCGATCCGTCACGACAACCCGCCGCAGTATGAAAAAATGGCCGAGATCTGGCAGTTGGCGATGTCGATCGACGGCGCGGCCAATGTCGCCGAGGTGGCGTTTGGCGGCCGGAGCCAAGGCCCGGTCGGCGCGTTGATGCGCGAAGTGCTGACCGGCAAGACGGACTCGCAAGCGCATCTGTCGTGGGCGCTGATCGGGGCGCGGATGTTCAAGCCGTCCGCGCAGAAGGTCGCTGCGATGCGGGCGCAGATGCAGGAGTTGGACACCGCTTGCGACGCGTACTTGGATCAGGCGATCCTGATTCTGCCGACCTACCACGTGCCTGCACCGAAACACGGTGACTTGTACCGCGAGATTTTTTCGATTCAAAAGACCTACACGCGCTACATGCCGTACATCGCCGTCGCCAACACGCTCGGCCTGCCGACGCTGACGCTGCCGGTCGGCGAAGCGGACGGACTGCCGATCGGTCTTCAGTTGATCGCGAGGGTCGGGCAGGAGCAGGCGTTGTTCGAATTGGGCCGTCTGCTGGAGCAACAGTTCCGCGGCTACGTGCGTTGTACGTTGCATGACCACAGCTAGGGAAATCGAGGTGCGTTTGCCGCACAACGAAACAGCCTTCCGCAGAGGTCGGGTGGCGGATACCGGCTGGCGAGTGCCGGTTGACCTTGCGAAAGGCTGTTTCTGCTTTCATCATATGGCGTTGTCGCTGCCGAGGTGCAGGTGACAGCGCCTTTTTTTGGCTCCCAAAAAGTGACTGTTGCTCTCTGCTACGCTAAAGTGGTATTCTAGCAACGTTGTTTTTTTGCAGATGAACTTATTCGAGTTTCGTACTTTTTGGGAGGTATTTATAGCATGGCGAATCAAAAATTAGCTCTCTGGGTGCTGACGGCGTTGGTCGTCGGCAACATGGTCGGATCGGGGATTTTCATGCTCCCGGCGACCTTGGCGCAATCGGCCAGCCCGCTCGGCGTGATGTCGGCGTGGCTGTTGACCGGTGTGGGCGTACTGCTGATCGCGCTGGTGTTCGGCAACTTGGCGACTCGCAAACCGTCGCTGTCCGGCGGTCCGCAACTGTATGCGATGGCGCTGTTCAAGCCGGGGAGCGAACGCTCCCGCCTGTCCGGGTACTTGGTGTCATGGGGCTATTGGGTGGCGAACTTCGCAGGGAACGTGGCGATCATCACGACGTTCGCTTCCTACCTGTCGACGTTCTTCCCGATTCTGTCCAGCGAAGCGGTGTGGATGCAGGTCGGCTCGTTCGATTTGAAAGTCGGCAACTCGCTGACGTTCCTCGTCTGCTCGGCGCTGTTGTGGGCGATGCATGCCCTGATCCTGCGCGGGGTGGAAGGCGCGGGCAAAACAAACCTCGTGGCGACGACGACCAAGGTGCTCGGCTTCGCGTTCTTCCTCATCGTGGCGCTGTTTGCTTTTGAGAAAAGCAACTTGGTGCCGCTGGTCGCACCGCGCACCGCTGACGGCGGGGCGACGATCGGGCTGCTCGGCCAGATCAACGGTGCGGCGATCTCGACGCTGTGGGCGTTTGTCGGCGTGGAGTCGGCCGTCGTCTTCTCCTCGCGAGCCAGAAAGCAACAGGACGTCAAGCGGGCGACGATCATCGGTTTGCTGATCGCGCTGGTGATCTACATGGGCATCACGGCGCTGGTGATGGGCGTGCTGAACCAAGACCGTCTGATCGCAGCGGACAAGCCGCTGGTCGATGCGCTGTCGGCGGTCGTCGGCGACACGGGCGCGTACATCATGGCGGCGCTCGGTCTGATCTCGCTGCTCGGCTCGACGATCGGCTGGATCATGCTGTCCTCGGAAGTGCCGTACCAAGCGGCGAAGCAAGGCATTTTCCTGAAGCAGTTCCTGAAGGAGAACAAAAAAGGCGCGCCGACGACCGCGTTGTGGATCACGAACCTCATGTCGCAGCTGTTCATTTTCTCGACGATCTTGAAGTCGGTGTCCAGCGCGTTCTCATTTGTCATCCTGATCGCGACGCTGGCGTACCTCGTGCCGTACATCATCGCCTCGCTCTACCAGTTGAAGCTGGTGCTGTCGGGCGAGACGTACCTCGGCCAAGCACGCAACCGCGTGGTCGACGGCGTGATCGCCGCCTTGGCGACCGCCTACTCGATCTGGATGATCAAGGCGGGGACGGCCGACATCGAAACGTTCCTGCTCGGCATCGCGATGCTGGTGGTCGGCATCATCTTCTACCCGCTGGTGTATCGGGAAAAGCGGGAATGGCGTGCGTTTATCAGCGAACAGATGCAGAAGCGTTCGGCGTAGTCCTTTCTCTTATACGTGTAACAACAGACCCCCTTGCCTCAGCGGCAAGGGGGTCTGTTGTTATGTGGCAGAGGTGTTCGTGCCACGATCTCTTTTTCTAAATTTGGAAGCGACCGACGCTGTCTTGCAACTCTTGCGCCATATCGGCGAGCTGGCTGCAGGACGCGTTGATTTCCTCCATCAGAGCGAGTTGCTCCTCGGTGGAAGCAGCCACCTGTTGCGAATGACCGGCCGAGTTACGGGCGATGCGGGTGAGTTCTTCCACCGTCGCCGTGACTTGCTGAGAACCGGCCGACATCTGTTGCGAAGAAGCGGAGATGTCTTGGATCTGGTCGGCGACGACTTGGGCGGCGGCGACGATCATCTGGAACGCTTCGCCCGCTTCGTTGACGAGGGTCAGGCCGGCGTCGACCTCTTCGGAGCTTCTGTCCATCGAGATCACGGCTTGGCTGGTCTCCTGCTGGATCTCGAGGATCAGCGTGGAGATCTGAGCGGCCGACTGTTCGGACTGCTCGGCCAACTTGCGCACTTCGTCGGCGACGACGGCGAAGCCGCGCCCGTGTTCCCCGGCGCGTGCCGCCTCGATCGCAGCGTTGAGCGCCAGCAGGTTGGTCTGGTTGGCGATGCCGGTGATCGCTTCGACGATCTGGCCGATTTCCTTGGAGCGCTCGTCGAGCAAGCGAATGACCGATGCGGTGCTGTCGGACGCATCGCGGATCGAGCCCATCTGGATCACGGCGCGTTGGATCGACTGGTTGCCGCGCTCCGCCTGTTCCGCCGTTTCCAGCGACGTTTCGGAGACGGTGGAGGATGTTTCGGCGATGCGTTGGATGCCGACCGCCATCTCGTTCATCGAGACGAGGCTCTCTTCGGCGCTGTGGACTTGCGTTTCGGCTCCGCTCGCCATCTCTTGGATCGTCGAGGTGATCTGCTCGGTCGACTGCGCGGTGGACTCGGCGCTCGCCAGCAGTTCCTCGGAGGAGGAGGCGACTTGCATCGCGGTGTCGTTCACTTGGTAGATCAGGCCGCGCAAGTTGTCGACCATGCCGTTGACGGAGCGGGAAAGAGTGGCGATCTCGTCCTTTTGCTTGTCGCGAACGTTGATGTTGTCGACGGACAGGTCGCCTCGTGCGACGGAGTCGGCGACTTGGGTCAGACGGGTCAGCGGCTTCAACTTGCGGAACAGCAGGAAGAAGGTGACCATCGTGCTGAGCAGGGTGATGGCGACGAAGGTGTGGATGTAGACCATCAGCGTCTGCGTTTTGGCGATGGCCGCTTCCGTTTCCTTCTGGGCCCGGTCGTTCATCAGCTGTTGGAACTTTTTAACCGGAGCGGTGATGATGTCCTTGTTCGATTCGTAGTTCTCATCGAACATCAGTTGACGTGCCTTGTCAAAGTCGCCCGCTTCCACGGCATTCATCGCCGCTTCTTCCGTCTTGACGAGCGCGTCCGAATTCTGCTTGGCCGTTTCGATCAGGTCGAGTTCGGCTTGCGGTGCGTGCAACTCCTTGAGGCGCTTAACGACGCGGTCGCGCGTTTTCGTCTCGTTGACTTCTTTCCAATAGTTGTCGTAATGGGACTTGTCTCCGAACTGGACATAGGCGCGCGCTTCGTTGGTCAGATAGTTCGAAGCGTTTTCCAGGTCGAGACCCAGTTGCTTGAACTCGATTTGCCGTTCTCGGGTGTCGATTTGGTCGTTGAAGCTCTGTTCAAGCAGGAACAGGGAGCCTACTGTCAAGGCGGACAGCAAGATCGTGATCGTACCGGTCAATTTGAGCAAGGTGGATATTTTCATTTGCCGTCTCTCCTTTTTAAACGAAGTTTTCGAGGGGAGTAAGTATTAATGCAATTATTGGACTGTTATAGTGTATTACATTTCTTCTCAGGAATCAATCTTTATAGAGGGTCTATTCGCGAACCGAAGCAGGAATGGCCTGCGTTCGATTCCTACCCGTATATGTAAAAATTTGTGGTATGATGGGACGTAAGAAGTATTAACGAACGAATGTACAGAGAGGTATAGGGGCATGGAAACGGAATATAACGGATGGTTTGGCAAGCGGTTGAAAGAAGTGATGGATCATTTCAACATCACGGGCAAATCGTTGGAGGAGAAAAGCGGGATCGGACGGATGACAATCGCTCGGATCACCAACGGACGTTATGCGACGGCGGAGGAGGTGCGCAAGCTTGCGGACGCGTTTGGCGTGTCGGTGGAGCGCTTGAAGCAAAAGGACGTCGACATCAAGCAAAAACTGGACGAGCAGCTCAGCAAAGAGCGTATTACGGACGAAGAGATGCGCGAGGCGGAGCGGTTGCGCGAGATCGCGCTCGGCAAAACGGAGATCGGATACGCCTTGTTACTGCTTTACTATTACCGTCGCAAGTACTACGCCACTCCGCATCAGTATGAGGAGTTCGTTGAGCTTTTCTCGTTGTGGCACGATCATGAGGATGGCGACTTGGCGGGGTTGGCTTTCGTACAGATGTTGCGCACATTGTTTCGAACGGAGCGGCATGAGGACTATGAGCAGGTTGTGGAGCAGTTGGAGAGCCAGTTCGAGCGGTTTCCGCTGTTGCGACAAGCGCAAGTTCTTGAAACGAAGGGTGTACATACGGTGCTCTTGCACCAGAATTACAAACGTGGCTCCGAGCTGTTCGCCCGCGCGTTGGAGGGGTACCGGGCTCTCGGCAAAGAGGCGGAGATTCGCAACCTACTCTACAACATGTCCGAGGTGGAATTCCGTCTGGGTCGCTTGGAGCGTTCCTTGTCTTACAAAGAACAGTGCTTGGCGATCAGCGAGAATAAGCTTCCCTACAACCAACTGGCCGATTACAAGGATTATGCCAAAGTGTTGCTGCTGCTCGGGCGCTTCGAGGAGGCGAACAAGGTGGTCGAAGAGCAGATGGCCGCTGTCGATCTGATGGAGAACTCGGCGCTCTACGACATGTACCTGGTGATGCATGTTCTGCTGACCAAAAACAGGCAGTCGGCGGCCACGCTTCTGGCTCGCACCGATGATCAACGGGTGATCCTGTTCATTCGCCTGCTGGAATGTTACGACTACGAGTTCCCGCGCACCGAACGGTCGCTGGAGATTCTGCAGGACTTGGTGATCCATGAGCTGTTGTTCGACTTGGATTAGACGGCAAAGTGAGGCAATCGCGCTCCCAAAGCGCGGTTGCCTTTTATAATTTCTGTTCACCAATTCCTCAGGAGAGAGTTGTTGCACACAACCTGCCTGTAAGGGCTTTCAAGGGGTTGAGGTTCGATAATCGTCGCTTTACAATAAGTTTACAGGGAATTCAATGAGCGACTGTAAGAACGTCAAGCGCGTGGAGAAAGGGGCAGGATCTTGTGAGCCAATCGACAGTACCGTTGGAGATGATCGATTCTTGGATGAAAGTCGGCCGGAAGCGCTGGATTATGATCGAAGGCATGCGCGGCGGCTTGTATCGGAACATGGCCGATGCGACCTTGTGGAAGTTTCGCGGGTTGGTGGTCAAAGCCGATTCTTTGGAAACGGCGAAACGGGAGTTGGCCGCACAACTCGTCGACAAGCCGGAGCAAGCCGACCCCGAGAGCGTCGAGTGGGTTTGCCACGGCCGCGGCATGGTGCGCGTGGGCGACTTCCGCGGCAAGCTCTACCGCAACTCGAACCGCCCGGACCAGTGGCGTTGGAAAGACTACGTCTTCACCGCCGACTCGCCCTTGTCGGCGATCGATCATCTGATTTCAAGAAAAGTAGCCGTGTAAGCACGGCGAACCGAACAGACCTTCCCAACAAGAAGGTCTATTTGTGCTTTTTGTAACCAACCTCTCTTCTCGTGCGTCATACGTTACGAAGAGAGAGGTGAGAGTCCGTGAACTGCATCGAGGTGACAAACGCGATCTGGTCCGGCGTATCATCGGCCGATCTGGAGGCACACCTTGAGGTGTGTACCGTTTGCCAAAAGGAACGGGAGACGAAACGGCTGCTCTTCCAAAACATGAGAGAACTCGTCGAGGTGCCCAAGCCTTCGCGTTCCCTGCTCCCCGATCAAGACGAGATCAAGCGGGCGGTCAAACGAAACCGCTATGCCGACTGGCTCAAACGCTTGGGGCGTCTCTCGCTGGGACGAGAAGGGCCCACGCCTTCGACGTCCGAATGAAAAAACTCCTGCAACGAAGCGGATGCTTGCGTGGCAGGAGTTTTGTGTAAGTTGGTCGTGCAACGGCTTAGACTTCCGCTTGTTCGTACAGCTTGCGATAAGCCGCCAGCAGGCGCAACGTCACGTCGCCCGGCTTGCCTGCACCGATCAATTGCTCGTCGACGCGAACCACCGGCATCAGTTCCATCGAAGTGGAGGTGAGGAACGCTTCGTCCGCCCCTTGCAAAAAGTCCGCTGTAAACGCCTCTTCTCGCACCTCCACACCCAGTTCCGGTGCGAGGTCGAGCAACGAAGCGCGGGTGATGCCATGCAGGATCTTGCGGTCGGCCGGTGCGGTGTACAGCACGCCGTCTTTGACCGCGAACAGGTTCGACGACGAGCCTTCGGTGATCTGTCCGTCCTTGACGAAGACCGCTTCATAGAAACCGTTGTCGATCGCCGCCTGCTTCGCCAGCACGTTCGGGAGCAGGTTGAGCGACTTGATGTGGCAGTTCGCCCAGCGCTCATCGTCCATCACGGTGACGGCGACCCCGTTCGTGCGCGTCTCCTCCGCGATTCGCCGTGCCGGCTTGACCGTCATCGCGACGGCCGTTTCGACATCCGGGAACGGATGCAGGCGCGGGGCGACGCCGCGGGTGAGCTGCAGGTAGACTTCTGCCTCTTGCAACTGCGACTTTTTGATCCCCGTGCGGATGATCAGCTCCAACTCCGCAGGGGACAAGCTCGGCTGCAAGCGAATCGCCGCCGCGCTTTTCGCCAAGCGCTCGAGGTGTTCCTGCAACAGGAACGGCGCCCCTTGGTACACGCGAATCACTTCATAGACGCCGTCGCCAAACTGGTGCCCGCGCTCTTCGATCGGCACGGCCGGTTCATCCGGCGACATCCATTGTCCGTTATAGAATCCCACTTTATATCCAACTGTCATCACAGAGACCCTCCTTTAGTTCCACCCCAAGCATTTCTGGATGGGCGAGTGGTTTCCTCCCGCCGTCGGTGCAAAGGCGACTAGCAATTCTTGTCGAATGATCAATCTTTTAGTAGTATAGGACTGAAATGATCTTTTTTTTAAAATTTCTCAAAAAAGGAGACGATGTGCATGAAAAAATGGATGTCCGCTGCCGTCATCCTTTTGCTGCTGATGACGGCAGGCGGCGCGGCGTCTGCGACAGGGAACGATGTGGGCGTTGTGATCGACGGCAAAGTGATGCAGTTCGAACAACCCGCGACGATTGTCCACAGCAAAACGCTGGTGCCGCTGCGAGCGATCTTTGAAGAGCTCGGCGCGAAGATCACATGGGATGGCGACACCCGGACGGTGACGGCGGTCAAAGACACGATCACGGTCAAGCTGACGATCGGGTCGGACCTCGCCTACCGCAACAACCAGCGGATCGAGCTGGAACAGGCGCCGCTCCTCATGCACTCTCATACGATGGTCCCGGTGCGCTTCGTGGCGGAGGCGTTAAACGCCAACGTCAAATGGGACGCTGCGACGCACACGGTGCTGATCACCAAGTTCTCGCCGCTGATCGGCGCGATTGAACAGCATGACAACGAGTTGGCGCGGCAGTTGATCGCCGACGGAATCGATGTCAACCTGCAAGACGACCACAACGACACGGCGCTGACCACGGCGATCGCCATCGGCAACCGCGAGATCGTGCAGTTGCTTCTGGGCAGCGGTGCGGACGTCAATTTGGCGGACAGCGACGGCGACACGGCGGTGACGGTCGCCGCTTACTTTGGCGAGACGGAGATTCTGCAAGACCTGCTCGCCACGGAGCAAGCGAATGTGACGGTAAAGAACAAGCGCGGTCTGAACGCCTTGATGTTAGCGGCGTGGCAGAACCACTCCGGGACGGTGCAAGCACTGCTTGACGCGGGTGCGCCGGTCGACGAGCCGGACACCTTGCACCAGCGGACTGCTCTACACTTCGCCGTGATGCAGGATGCCTTGGAAGCGACCCGCCTGCTGCTTGCGGCCGGAGCCGATGTCAACAAGCAGGACGAGGAGGGTCATACTCCACTTTATGTGGCGACCCGAAGCGGCAATGCCGCGATGATCGAACTTTTGCAACAGTAAGGCTTTGGTCAAAACCGACGCAACGAGGGAACCAACGGATATAATGGAAGCAACAGGAGTCTATCGCACAGAAAGGAAGCTCTCATCCATGACATCCCATTCCCAAGAACATCTCCCGAAAAAGTACATGCGCGAGTCCCGCGCCGTCAAAGCGAGCATCGTCCTGCCGCCCGACACCAACCATCACGGCAACATCTTCGGCGGCAAGGTGATGGCTTACATCGACGACATCGCGGCGATCTCGGCGATGCGCCATTGCCGCCATCAGGTGGTCACCGCTTCGACCGACTCGGTCGACTTTCTGGAACCGATCAAGGAAGGCGACGCGATCTGCCTCGAATCGTTCGTGACCTGGACGCACAAAACCTCGATGGAAGTGTTCGTCCGCGTCGTCGCCGAGGAATTGACCACCGGCAAGCGCCGGGTCACGGCGACTTCGTTTCTGACCTTCGTCGCCGTCGACGAAACCGGACGCCCGATCTTGGTGCCGGAAGTGGTGCCGCAGACGGAGGAGGAGAAGCGGTTTCACACCACGGCGACCGAACGCGCCGCACGCCGTCGCCAGCGCCGCATCGAGAGCAAGGAGTTCGCTTCCCGCATCGATGTGGAGAAGAAGCCGTGGGATTACGATTACGACAACTACAACCACACGCAAAAAGACTGAGGAGTCGAGGCTCCTCAGTCTTTTTCATGTGTCAGGCAATCGGCCTCCGCAAGGACAGGCTTTTATTTTGCAAAAACGGTCTTGCCGCCGATCACGGTGCGCAAGACGTTCGTCTTCAACAGCGCGTCGGGGTCTTCTTGGAAGATGTTGCGGTCGAGGATCGTCAGGTCGGCGTACTTGCCGGGGGTGATCGTGCCTTTCACGTCCTCTTCCTGCGTGGCGTAGGTGCCGCCGACGGTGAACAGGCGCACCGCTTCCTCCATCGTCAGCTTCTGCTCCGGCTGGTAGCCGGCGTGGTCTTGATCCGGGAGTTTGCGGGTGACGGCGGCGTGCAGGCCGAGCAACGGTTCGAGCGGCTCGATCGGCGCATCCGAACCGCCGCCGCAGAGCAGGCCGGCGTCGAGCAGCGATTTCCACGCGTAGGAGAGCGGTTGCAACTCGGGCGCGATCCGCTCCAAGACCCACGGGTAGTCGCCGGCGAGGAAGCGCGGCTGGATGTCGAGGGCGAGGCGGTCGCCGAACTTCTGCATCCGTGTGATCTGCTCCGGTCGCAAGACTTGGGCGTGGATCAGGCGGTGGCGATGCTTTGGGTTCGGGTTTTTCTCCATCGCTTCCAGCACCATGTCGGCCGCCGCGTCGCCGATGGCGTGGACGGCGATCGGCATGCCGTGCGCACGGGCGCGGGCGGCGAGGTCGTTCAGTTCTTCCTGCGAGTGGATCGCCGTGCCGCGGTTGCCGGGGTCGTCGGCGAAGTCGCGGGACATCAGGGCGGTGCGTCCGCCCATCGCGCCGTCGGAGAAGATCTTCATCGCCCCGATCGACACCCACTCGTCGCCGTCGCCGGTGGTCAGGCCCGCGTCGATCAGCTCTTGGAGGTTCGGGTAGTAGATCAGCAGGTTCGAGCGCAGGCGCAGGTCCTCTTCGACGACCAACTCGCGAAACAGGTTCCACGTGTTGTCAAAGCCGTTCAGATAGCGCAGGTCCTCCGTATGCACGCCGGTCAATCCACAGCGCAGGGCGTCTTGCATGCCGCGGCGCAACGAGTCTTTCAGCTCGGCGTAGGTGCGCTTGGGGATCGTGTCCTTCAGCGGCTGGGCGGCGTTTTCGTAGATCATGCCGTTCAACTGCCCTTGTGCGTCGCGCCCGTAGCGCCCGTCGGCCGGATCGGCGGTCGAGGCGGTGATGCCCGCCCGTTCGAACCCGTGCGAGTTGCTCAGGTAGGCGTGGTTGCAGATGCGCCAGAGCAGGACGGGGTTGTTCGGGGCGGCGGCGTCCAGTTCGGCGAGCGTCGGGATGTGGCGGTCGGGGAAGTTGTTCTCGCTCCAGCCGACCCCTTGAATCCATTCGCCGTCCGGCGTGGCGGCCGCTTTCTCCGCCAGCAGTTTGAGCAGCAAGCGAGAATCCTTGACGTTGGAAAAATCGAGCGTGGTCAATTTGATTCCGTGGTTTGAGAGATGCAAGTGGTTGTCGATCAGGCCGGGCAACACGGTCGCGCCCGCCAGATCGATTTCCTGCACGCCGACCCGCCCGAATTGCAAGCGGATGTCATCCGTGCCGCCGACGGCGAGAATCTTGCCGTCGCGAATCGCCAGCGCCGTGGCGTAGGGGGTGGCGCTGTCCATCGTGTAGATCTGTCCCCCTGTATACAAAATGGTCATGGAAATCGACCTCCTCAGACATCAAAGTTCAATCTCTTTTATTTTACGCCACCTTGACCATGACCACCACAACTTTTCCGACATTTCCCCTGCAAGGAACCGTTGACCCCTCCTGCGAACAAGTCTACAATAAAAGGAGTTTGCATAAGGAAAGTAGGTGTGAGCCCGATGCATGAG
>DASTWJ010000023.1:0-40703 GCA_035776695.1 Bacilli bacterium | reverse complement strand
TTGTTTGATGATTTTCTTCTTAAACTCAAAGAACTGATCGTTCCAACGGTAATCAGCATGTTGGTCATTCCCTATCTGACCAAATACGAAAGCACCAATTTGCTATCTGCGATCGGCTTCTTAGGCGTTTTTCTGGTGGTGGTCATCGTCATCAGTCACGAATACGCCAAAGAATCATCCTACCGCAGAAACATGACGCGGGAAATCGTAAAGCTTTTGGAACAGAAGATCATGACGGGGCAAATCGGACACGGAAATCGAGTAGGGGCGATTTGCGAACTTCTTTTGGAGAAAGTCAATTACCCGAAGAAGCAGCGGAACAATCTAATCCAATTGGCGATCATTCACGACATCGGGAAGGTCGTGTTGCCGCTACATGTGTTCAACCGACGTGGCGCTTTGACCTTATCGGAGGAGCAAGCGTACCAAAGTCATTGTGAAAAAGGGGCCAAATTGATTGCTTCCATCTATCAAGATGAGCGATTTGCGAAATGGATTCACGACCATCACGAAAGGTGGGACGGAAAAGGGTTTCCCAATCGCAAACAGGGAGAAGCCATCCCGTTTGAGGCGAGGATTCTAGGGCTCGCCAATCATCTGGATCATCTGTTCATGCGTCAAAGGGATCTGCAAACCGTGGATCAATTGCTGCACGGTGTGAGCGGAACGATCCTCGATCCGAGCTTGGTGCAATTGATCGACTTGGAGTTGTTGACGGAAATAAAAGAGATCTACGATGACAATTCCGTGGCTTTGGAGGTTCGTCCGAAGGAAGAAATCGTGGCGAGTTCCGAAGCGGCGAACGAAGCGAGTTCGTTTTTGGGGCATTTGATTTACGGAAGCTACTCGAAGGGTCGTTTGCAATGGGTAACGGATACGGAAGCTCCTACGGACAAGGTTACATTTTTGGCCGAAAAAGCCTTGCAGTCCGGAAGATCGTTTCATGAACTGATCGAACAGGAAGGCAAGACGTTTGATATGCACTTTCAGGTACAACACGATCACGTCTCTGTAATCGGAAATGACGTCACCTCTCTCATTGAGTTCAGAAGTCGATTGAATCGCAAGATCTTAGATTCCTATCGTGATGTCATCAAAACGGTCACACAGGAAAAGGTACTCGTCTGTTTGCAGGAACGGGAAATTTCAGAACAATTGGGCGGTTTTGTCGGTTCGATCCAGGTACAAAAAGCGACAGATGTAGCCGCGACCAGAAAATTTGTATCCAAATGCATGGCACCTTATGTTTCAGGCTCAGATCTGATACGAATTCAATTGGCCGTCAGTGAGGGGGCGACCAATCTGTTGAAACACGCGCAAGACGGGGTCGTTAGCGTCTTCCAACAGGTCGGGAGTGTGCAAGTTCTTTTTGCGGATCAAGGTTCCGGGATTCCGCTGCATGAACTGCCCAAAACAGTTCTCGTCTCCGGGTATAGCAGCAAATTGTCGCTTGGTAAAGGGTTTTCTATCATGACGAAGTCGGCTGAACGGATGGTGATCCATACTTGTTCAAAGGGGACGCAAATCTTGCTTGAATTCGGGACGGGTGAAACAGCGGAAAGTGGCAAGGAGGGGTAATGAAGTGGAGAACTATCAGGACTTGACACCGACGATCCTGTTTGTGTTTCTCATTACGGTTGTGGCTGCTTACACAACGATGGAAGTGGTAAAGAGAGCATCCAAAACCCAAGGGAAAATGAAAAAGTTATGGGGGATGGCTGGTGCAATCGCAATGGGACTAGGCATCTGGTCATCGCACCTTTTAATCTTGGTTGATACAACGAATAAGATGAGACCGATCGAAAACGCAGGATGGATTTTGGCTTCCTTAGGTGTGGGCAGTCTCGTCTCACTCCTGATCGTATGGGTCATGATCACACCGCATGATACGAAATGGTTACGGTTATTGCGAGGGAGCGTATTATTTACGATCGATCTATACCTAACCCATTTTCTAAGTATAGCGGCCTACCATCCGTTTGCTTCGATAGAACTGGATCTCGTGAATACGGCCGTATCCATTCTGTATGCTTTTGTGATGGCGTGGTTCGGCTTGTCCTTGTTTTTCATGAGGCTACAGACGATCCGTTCTCGATACCTAAAGATAGGGGGTACTCTCCTTGTTGCGCTGGCTGTTGTAGGATTTCAATTGCTCATCACAACAAGTATTTCCGTTTCTTCCATTGATGCAGGTGGTGGAGTGGAAACACAACTCTTCTCCATCGTTCCTTTTTTCGTCGCGAGCATTTGCTTCTTATTCTTGCTCGTAGTTTTGATTTCGGCCATGAAGGATCAAAAAAATGCGATCCGGCTGGCCTTGCAAAGTGAGATGCGATACAACTCATTATTTGATCACAATTCTGAGATGGTCATGTTGTGCGACCGCAAAGGACGAGTTATAAAAATCAACGCGGCCATGACCCGAATTACCGGGTATGAGTCGGACGACTTGGTCGATCGGACGTATTTTCATCTGGTTACAAAAGAAGAAACGCCGAACACGATGCGTCGCTTTCACAACACGATGAAAGGAACGCCGCAAGATGAAGAAGTGAACATGTGGCATAAGGATGGGCATGAAATCACGCTCAATATTCGCACTATGCCGATTTTGTCGAGTGAAGGTATTGTCGGGTTGTTCGCAGTGGGACGAGACATCACATTGCAAAAGCGAATAGACGAGGAATTGAAACGGAACAGGGAGCGCTTATCGAGAGCGAACAAGATTGCCAAGATCGGCCATTGGGAATTGGAAGCGATTTCGAATCGATTTCGCTTTTCCACTGAGTTTTTACACATTATAGGAAGAACGGCCGATGAGATCGGAAACACCTTGGAGGAGTATTTGCGGATCGTTCATCCTGAGGACCGAGAGGAAGTCAGCCTTGCATTCGATCAAGCTTTCTCCGGTCATCCTAGCGGCATCGAATATCGCATTGTCTTGCCCAAAGGCGGTATCTGTTATCTGCAGCAAGAGACGGAAGTTTTTTTTGATGAATGGGTGCGAGAGATCCGCCTTTTCGGCACGATTCAAAATGTCACGGAACGAAAACAAGTGGAGTCGGAGTTGAGCGAAACGCGAATAGAGTTTGAGGAAATGGTTTCCATGATGCATGGATTGATCTTTCGAGTTGTAAAGCACGAAGATACGTTTACTTATACGGTCGTGGAAGGGGATCTGTTGAGTCGATACGGTCTTACGCGGGGTCAAATTCTGGGAGGTGACTTCTGGAGAATAATACCGAAAACGTTGGCCAAGCAAATCCATGAGTTTTTGAATCTGGCCTGGTCGAGCGTAAGTATGGAACATGCGGAGTTCGTTTGGAACGGGATTCACAGTCAGGTGACCGTGCGACCGATTTTTAAAGGGGAGGAAGTCGTTGCTTTAATCGGGTCTTGTGTGGATGTCACCGAACGTGCCCAGGCGGCAGAGCAGGTACGAGACCGAGAGCGCCAACATCGCTTGATCGTCGAAAACGTGTCCGATCTGATCACGATCATTGACCGTAACGGGGTTGTTACGTACGTTTCGCCCTCCCACCAGCAGGTGCTCGGAGTGACGGAAGACAAGCTACTTGGGCAAGCGGCGGTTGAATGGATTCATTCGGAGGATATGGCGATGGTAAGTGCCCACTTCCAACACATGTATCGAACTCAGGAAGCGGTCTTGATCAGGTTCCGCTTTCGACATGGTGACGGAAGTTGGATCCACGTGGAAGTGAAAGCATCGCCGTTTCGGGAGGGGCATGGAGATACCCTCTACTATATTCTGATCGGGCGAGATATTTCGCATCAAGTGCAAGCATATGAAGCGTTGCGAAAATCGGACAAGTTGGAACTGGCCGGTGGATTTGCCGCCAGCATTGCGAACGATCTTCGAAATCCGCTCACCGCGATCAAAGGTTTTAGTCAATGGTTGCGGAAGGAAGAACAAGACCCGATCAGACGGAACTATTTATCCGTGATGGTTAAGGAAGTCAAACAGATCGAGCGGTTGTTGGACGGCTACACGTTGCTGGCCACTCCTTATCAATCGTTCTACAAAGAACAGGAGGTCGGGGCGTTGCTGGAAGCCGCCATCGCAAAAGTCGATGAGGTGGCCGTCTTGCACAACGTGCATATCCAGACGGTATTCGAATCACAAGTACCTACCATCAAAGGAGATGACGAGCAGATCAAACAACTGTTTTGCAATCTGCTGTATAATGCGATCGAAGCGATGGAACAAGGAGGGAAAATCCTCATCGAGCAGGCGCGCGATAAGCAAGGACAGGTCATGATCAAGATCAAAGACCAAGGTTGCGGCATCGCGCCATCCGATCTGCATCTGATGGAAGAGCCCTTTTATACGACAAAGGCAATAGGTACAGGAATCGGCTTGGCAGTTTGTCGTAAGATCCTGATCAATCATAAAGGGGATATGCGACTGACAAGTGAAATCGGAGTGGGGACAACCGTTACCGTAATGTTGCCGATCGCCTGACTGTCGGCCGGATGAAGGATGGGGGGATAGATATGGCAGTGGGGGAGAGCATGGAAATTCTGAGTTTCGTGATGCTTGCAAGTGCGACAATTGCTGGCTTCCTGTTAAAAGTACGAAGGATGGCTACTCGGTTCCATGAGTTTGTCGAACGGAATCCGCATGCGGTTTTCGAGATTGTGGATGGAAGGGTGAAGGCGGTCAATGCAATCGGGTGTCAAATGACAGGATACGCACTTCGGGAGCTTCAAGCCCTACACTTGGCAGAACTAATCGCCCCGGAAGAGATCGCACGCACGCGCAACGCGGTAAGTCGTGCCAACTCTCAGGTTGTAGAATTTGAAACAGCGATTTTGCATAAAGACGGCGCTCGGATTGAGTGGAAAGCGAAAGCATTTCCACTCAATCCGAGCAGACCTGAACTGGGCTTTACCCTTCTGGCTACCGATAGTACCGGGCAAAAGCGCATGGAACAGGAACTTCAAGCGTCTCGTGATCAATTGCGGCATATATTCTCAAATTTCAATTTGGCAATTTGGACGTATGAGGAATCATCCAAACAGTTTCGGGATGTATCATCATCTGTTGAGAAGTTGTTTGGGTATCTACCGATCGACTTTTATCGCGACTCTCAATTGTGGACATCCCTGATTCATGTGGAAGATGCCCCCTATATTTTGGCCAAAATGTCAGAATTGAAGGCAGGACGGGGAATCAGTCTCGAATACCGGATTGTCACGGCATCCGGTGAAACGAAGTGGGTTCGAGATTTTACCTCTCCCGTTCATAACGAACGAGGAGAGTTAGTTCGCTATCAGCAATTGATACAAGAGATTACGGAAATTAAGCAAGCGGAAGAAAAGATGCGGAAGATGGCCTACCATGATCCGTTGACGAATTTGCCCAATCGGCGGTTGGTTCGAAATTCGATTTCTTTTGCGCTGGCGAAAGCGGCGCGTCAAAACAAACAGGTGGGTTTTCTGCTGCTCGACTTGGATCGATTTCACACGTTAAATGATGCCTTGGGGCATGCATGTGGGGATATACTCCTTCAGGACGTGGCTGTCCGTCTAATGGAGGCCGTACCCAATGACTATATGGTTGCTCGATTGGGGGGCGATGAATTCTGCATTGTTACAACAGAGCTTGAGGATGGGCATCAAGTTGTCGAATCTGTGAAACGAATACGGGATGAGGTCTCGGAACCTTTTCTTCTGAGAGGACTTGAAGTTTATACCTCTCTTAGTATGGGCATTGCCATATACCCGCAAGACGGTAAAGACTTTGAAAGCCTTTATAAAAATGCGGATCTTGCAATGTTTCAAATCAAGGAAAAGGGAGGGGATGGGTATCGTTTTCACACGAACAAGCCCTTTCCTGCCGTTGGGAATCCAGTTGGTGTTGAAACGATGCTACGCAAGGCGATCTTGCGGAACGAGTTGCGGCTTCATTTTCAACCCAAATTTGAGATCAATACCCGAAACATCGTCGGGATGGAGGCGCTAGTTCGCTGGGAACACC
Source organism: Bacilli bacterium (assembly GCA_035776695.1). Lineage (GTDB taxonomy): Bacteria > Bacillota > Bacilli > Tumebacillales > Tumebacillaceae > Tumebacillus. Next base: position 34,702 of record DASTWJ010000023.1, on the reverse strand, counting down.
AAGAGTTTGGGATGATACCTCCTTCTGATTTCATCCCGTTGGCCGAGCAAACCGGACTCATCGTACCGATTGGCGAGTGGGTGTTGAGAGAAGCCTGCCGCCAATCAAAGCTTTGGCATGGGCTAGGGCATACGAATATAAGGGTGTCTGTCAATGTTTCCATGCGTCATCTGGAAAAAGAGAACTTTTTGGAAACCGTGAAACAGATCATCGAGGAGACCGAAATCGATCCGAATCTGTTGGAGTTGGAAGTGACGGAAAGTCTGCTGATGAACGATGTGGAGCTGATCATTTTCATTTTTCAGCAGTTAAAGCAAATCGGTGTCAACATCTCGCTTGACGATTTTGGTACGGGATACAGTTCACTAAGTTATCTCAAAAGATTGCCCGTAGACGTATTGAAGATTGACCGTTCCTTTGTGAAAGATCTGGATGTGGACCCTGGTGATGCTGCGATCGTGGCTTCCATCATTACGATGGCCAAAAATTTAAAACTGGAGGTCATCGCCGAAGGCGTTGAGACGGAAGAGCAGTTGGGAATCCTGGAGAAAATGGGATGTCAGGAAGTACAGGGGTATCTGTTGAGTCGTCCGCTTCCGGCTGTCGAATTTGAAAAGTTGCTGGTGCAAAAAGAAGAACGGGAAGCAAGGTGAGAAAAAGGAAAGGCTACTGCGAGGGAAGAAGCAGTAGCCTTTTGTCGTTTCACGAGTACGGCTTAGTAGCGGCGGTCGACGTGAAGGTTTTTCAAGCTTTTGTTTTCGCTTGCTTGCCGCGTGCGGAGACGGCGGCGGGGCGAACGCGAGCGGCCGACCATGTTGTGTCCACGGAGACGAGGGAGACGAGCACGTACTCCAAGTCGGTCATCGGTTCCCAGCCGACATCGCGGGTGATGTCCGTCTTGATCTTGCCGCTCTTCTTCGGGTAGCAGACCCAGAGCAGGGCGTCGTATTTGACCGCTTGGGTGACTTTTGGCGCCCACTCGGCGAGATCGGCGATGCTGTGGACGAAGACTTGCACGAAGTCGTAGGAACCCGTTTCCTTGTTCCAGGCTATCGACAACTCGACTCCTTCCGGCAACGGGCCGAGCGTGTCGGCGAGGTAGCCTTCCGGGGCGTTGAGAATCAGGGCGCGACCTTCTGCGGGAATACGAAGCTTTTTTACCAAATCGCTCATCATTGACAACCTTCTTTCGGTAGAAATGTGTTGCGGATTCGCGTATGTAAGCAGTGAGGTGATTTGATGAAAACGGACAAGTGGATGTTAGATGTAGCCAGTGTAACACACAACCAGCCCTTTTGTGCGGGGGTGGTGTCGGCGGCGGGCAGGAAACGGGTGAGACGCTGGCCGAATGCGCCTTGCGTGAGGCACAGGAGGAGCTGTCGTTGGCGAGCGGGCAGGTGGAGTTGTTGAAGCGGTAGAAGCGTTTATTAAAATCGTAAGCGTATCTTGAGTTTTGCCTTTGCCTTTGATGAGGAATATAGTACAATGGAAGGGCTTGGGCATTTCCCCAAGCCCACCGCATGAACAACACAATTTTACATAGAGGTGATCCCATGTCCACAACCGCAATGCAAGCTTCGATCATCAAAGACATCAACCTGGCTCCGGCCGGTCATCTGAAAATCGACTGGGTGGCGCAACACATGCCGCTGATGAACACGCTCAAAGAGCAGTTCGAACAAGAGCAACCTTTTAAAGGCAAAAAGGTCGTCATCTGCCTGCACTTGGAGGCGAAGACCGCCTACCTCGCACGCGTGATCCAAGCGGGCGGTGCTGACGTCTGCGTCTGCGCGTCCAACGTTCTCTCCACGCAAGACGACGTGGTGGCCGCGCTGGTCGACTCCGGCATCACCGCCTACGCGATCCACGGCTGCTCCACCGAAGAGTACCACAACCACATCAACAAGGCGCTCGACTTCTTCCCGGACGTGATCATCGACGACGGCGGCGACCTCGTATCGACCCTTCATTCTGATCCGAACCGCGCCGACCTCGTGAAGAACATCGTCGGCGGTTGCGAAGAAACCACCACCGGCATCCTGCGCCTGAAAGCGCTGGACAAGGAAGGCAAGCTGCAATTCCCGATGGTGGCGGTCAACGACGCGTTCTGTAAGTACCTGTTTGACAACCGCTACGGTACCGGCCAATCCGTATGGGACGGCATCATGCGCACCACCAACCTCGTCGTCTCCGGCAAAACGGCGGTCGTCGTCGGCTACGGCTGGTGCGGCAAAGGCGTCGCGATGCGTGCGAAGGGCCTCGGCGCTCGCGTCATCGTGACCGAAGTCGACCCGATCAAGGCGGTCGAAGCGATCATGGACGGATTCGAAGTGATGCCGATCGTCGAAGCGGCGAAGTACGGCGACTTCTACGTCACCGTGACGGGCAACCGCGACTGCATCACCAAGGAAGCGTTTGCCGTGATGAAGGACGGCGCGATCCTGTCCAACGCCGGCCACTTCGACGTCGAAGTCTCCAAGACCGACCTCGAAGCGATGGCGAAAAGCACCCGCACCGTGCGCAACAACATCATGGAGTACGCTTTTGAAGACGGCCGCCGCGTGTTCCTGCTGGCGGAAGGCCGCCTCGTGAACCTCGCAGCGGGCGACGGTCACCCGGCGGAAGTGATGGACATGACCTTCGCGCTCCAAGCGCTGGGTCTGCGCTACATCGCCGAAAACGGCCAAAACCTCGAACCGCACGTCTACTCCGTGCCGGAAGAGATGGACCAATACGTCGCGAAACTGCGCCTGCAAACCTGGGGCGTGAAGATCGACGAACTGACCGAGGCACAAGTGAAGTACCTCGATTCTTGGGCGGAATAAGTTTTTGTCCAATAGAGTCGCTGTCCCCAATAGGGGATGGCGGCTTTTCTTTTTGTACAGGGGAAGAGGCGGTCACGAAACGTGAACTTTCTTCATATACCTTGGAGAAGTTGACTGACCGAATAGAGGAGGAACTGATCTATGCGTCCGATCATCGGAGTGACCGGCTATCTGCACCCGTTGACCCGCGAGGTGGAAGGGGTGTTCGTGGGGGAGGGCTACACCAACGCCCTCGCCAAAGTCGGGGCGGTGCCGCTGGTGGTGCCGTATCTGGAAGACGAGGAAGCGGTGCGGGCGTTGGCGGCGCGGTTGGATGGGCTGTTGCTGGCGGGTGGCGTCGACATGGACCCGACGCTGTTCGGGGAGCAACCGGTGCAAGGCAACGGCGAAGTCTGCCCGGAGCGGGATTGGTTGGAGACAATCTTATTCGAAGAGATGCAACGCCAAGGCAAGCCCGTGCTCGGCATCTGCCGCGGTGTGCAGGTGATCAACATCCTGCTTGGCGGCGATATCTACCAAGACCTCCCCTCGCAAAAAGAGGGCGAGTTGATCCAGCATTCGCAAAAGGCGCGGCGCTGGTACGGCGGGCATCATGTGACGATCAAACCGGGGACGAAGCTGCACGCGGCTCTCGGGGAGCAGGAGCGCATCCGCGTCAACACCTACCACCACCAAGCGGTTCGCACGCCTGCACCGGGGCTGATCGTGTCGGCGGTGGCGGATGACGGCGTGGTCGAGGCGATCGAGCGGTTGGATCGCGACGAACCGTTTCTCGTCGGCGTGCAGTGGCACCCGGAAAACATGTGGCGACGAGAGCCGGTGTTCCTGAACCTGTTTGCTTCGTTTGTGGAGGCGGCGAAGCGGACACCCTAAGCGGAGAACCGCTTGGGAGGTGAACCCGCATGGAAAACCAAAGCCAAGGCCAACTCGCCAATCTGTCCGACCAGCAACAGCAGGAGATCAATCGGATGGAAAAGGAACTTGGCGTGGTGCTGATCGCGTATGACGGCTATCGGCAGGAAGATGCGCAAGGCAACCCGTAGCAGTAAGAGTTAAAGGAACAAAGACAGGTGTTCTCTCATGCACTGAGTGGAGACAACGCCTGTCTTGTTTCATGTATTAACTATTATAAGGGCTAGAGAATGAGCTAGTTAGCTTGTGGTTATATAGCTTCAATAAAACAAATGGGAAATTGACCATAACTTATCCTTCATAAAATTTCGTAAAAAACTGGATAAAGGATGAAAATCAATGTAATATTAGAAGTATCCAGTAGAATAGGCGGAGGGTGTTATGGAACAGTTAGAACTTGAGGAGTTAAAGATGTGTTTTGTTGAGGGAAGATCTGTCTTTTCTGTATTTGCTCAGCTTTATAAGTTGTGCCTGAGATATGAGGATGCACTACTAAGACATAGGCTTGATGAAGAGGAGAGAATAAGTGAACTTGTTCGAGAATTAGGAATTTGGGTCGAGGACTCCTCTGAAACTTTAATGAAATCGAGTGTTGATAATATTGCAGAAATAATCACCAACTCTGTTAGCGGGGACTCAGATATATTGATGTTCTCATATGCATTCTTACTCGCAGTAGATGATATTAGTTTTCGCTATGTGTGTGCCAATGGCAACAGTAAGCTCCAGATTTGTCATAGTTCTGAATTCGGTACGGTTGTTTTAAAAAATCGAAATAAGCGTGACCTAGGAAAATATCAGAAAAGAATGAGGGAAAGAAGCCGACTATGGCCCAAAGATATAACAAGTGGGCTAAATCATTTGCATGTAATAGTAAACGAAAATATTATTGTTAATGAGCTGCCGGATATTCTTAGATTAGATTGGTCTATACGTGATTCTCTTAAAATAGGAATAGCACAGGCCACGATTGATCCTGTTTATGAAGTTCACGGCAATACGGGTTTAGGTGTGAAATTTCGCATTACTGATGCCACGGATATTCGAAAGTTAGATAGAGATATCTGTAAGTACCTACATCAGGCATTCGAACGTAAAGTGAATATTCTGGTTTTTCCTGAACTTATTTTTCCGGGAAAACTAGAAGAAAGGTTTATAAGGCTTCTAAATTATTATCTAAGAAAATATGAACATCCAATAGTGGTGGTCGTAGGTTATCTCCATTGCTCTCATCAATCTAGTGAATCAGTAAATATGGCAAAGTGTTTTGTTCCAGAGGTCAATTTTGAATTAGGAATACCAGAGTATGATGTGCTATGCCATACTATAAAAAACCAGCCAGTAAATTTCGTGTCCGGAGAAAAAGGTTTAGAAACTATTTCTGCTGACGCGCCAAAAATTGGTGCGGTGGAGGATATCTTCACCTCTCCGTACAATAATGTAATAGAAAGTCCTTTTGGTAGGATACTATTTTTGATTTGTAAGGATTATTTGAAATACCAAGATGGAAATATAATAGATTTAGACTTAGAGGTAATCCTTGTCTGCTCAATGACTCCAGATAGCACAATCACACAAAAATTCCACTCTAAGGCCAGCAATCTTAGGGACAATCACTTGGTATCGAGTGTTATTTGTAATAATGGTTTTTTTGTACAGGCATCCAATACAGCAAGTAAAAATAATTCGTTTGCTACGTCACCTATTGTTATGAAAATTGATGGTGATACTAATGTTGTGGAAGAGTTCTTCGGTAAAGATCCAGAGAACGAAAATTTGGAGATTTTCAGCATATAGGGGGGATTGAAGTGGAGTATTTTTCTTCCAGAGATACTTTGAACTCTTTGTTTGATCAAAATAGAAAAAAATTCTTTGAGAAGGTAGAGAATTGCATAAAAGAAGGAAATTGGAATTTGCTGAATAATGCTGCTGATTTCATTATCGGTAAGTTAGTTTCACAACTAGAGCTGCAATCCAAATCTGATATCGAAGAAATTATCCCGATGCTAAAACAAGTAATGAAAACGTTGTTGTTTAAAACGGAAAAGTCTAATCAAGCATTCGTTATTATCGGGAAAATAGATGTTGCAATAAGGGTGTTCTGCTACTTAGACGAAATAACCCCCGATGTGATTGATTTCGCGAGTCTCTCAGATGAAGAGTGCAAAATATTGAGTTATTTATCTAACTCTAATTATTTGTCGGATGAAAGGTTGATAAATAGCCTTGGGATATCAAGACAGTCTTTAGAAAGTCTTATTTCTAAGGGGTTTATTGACTTACATGGAAATATAACAAGACTTTCGACAAGGGGCATAGTGTTTGCGAAGTCTCTTAGTAAAACAAAATCTATTCAGCCGATAGTCTCATTGATCAGTCAAGTTGCAAAGTGCTTTGATAGTGAAGATGAATACAGAGAAATTCAATTTTCTGAATTGATTACTGATTTTGATATGAATTATCCAAACTTAATTGGGGTTTCTAGCGCATTACTGGAGTTATGTGAAGGAAAGGCGTTTTCCTATTATTATCCTAATCGGTTTGGTTTGAAAAGATCGGACATAAATGTCATTACCCTTCAAGTCGGTGATGAATTCCGTAAAAGTAATATTACCACAAAGAAAATCCACAAAAAGTATGATTGGAGTGAGTATAGTGAGTATAGTGTGCCAGCAGAGTAAGCCAAGCATTGGTGTTGTTCTCCTGCCCTTTTTATCAGAAGGTCAACTCAGGGGATTTCATGCAAAAGAATTGGTGGATATACCTTTTAGTGACTTCAAGAGGATTTGGAAAGATATGAAATTAACACTGGAAAATAATTTTAATAATTTTGATAACGGGGAGTGTTCGATTTCTGCTATGAATTCCCATGAGAAAGATAACTATTTTGATTCTGATGTCGCTAAATATTATGAAGGTGAAGAATATGAGCAAGCATGGTTAAGTAATTACGATAAAATCATTCCATTGAGACCGTTTGTTGCCTTGGATGGATGTCAAAAATTCACAGAGAAACTGAACGAGAAATCTGACCTAAATGCTTTGTGGGAAGATAATATAGAGGATGGAAATGGGTACAGGTTTACAGAGGAAAGTGGCAAAAACTTAGTTTTGACAGCGACAACGCGGGATAGAAACTTGACGTTCAAAAATATTGAAGTGAGGAAGGTAAAAGGAGAAAATCTAATAAATTTATCAATCGATATAGGTTTGAAAAGTCCATATATCGAGGTTGTTAGATATGGTAGGTATCTCATATTGCTAAATGGTCATCATAGATTATTTGCACTAAAAAAGATGGGCTATTCTGAAGTTCCCTGCATTATTTTGGATAACGAACCGTATATTGAATTACTCGAAAGTAACCCGTACGCTGGTGACCTTAAAAATGGGTACCTTGTACCTAGATTTGAGTACTTTTTTGATGGAAACTTAACAGCAAATTTCTCATTGCAAAAAGATATTCGGCAACTAAAAATAACGTTGCAGGAGGAGGTCATTCCAACAATAATAGGCACGGAGTAGACTTGGTTGTTTTTCGTCAGTAACAGTATTACCTGTAACTTCTAACGAGTCTTGGGGCTCTTCCTGCGGGACAGGTTGCCGAGGGGAGTGCGATGCACTCCAATGATCGAGTGTAATCGGAAATTTTTGCCCAGCCTATTACAGGAATTTCTACAAGTTATAAGTCCATCCAGCAACAGTAGTAGATCAACTGGATGGACTTTGCGTGGTGCTGGTCGCCTATGACGGCTACCAGCAGGAAGATGAGCAAGGCAACCTGCAGCACTGATTCCATGAATAAGAACGGAAGGAAGCAAGCTCGCGCTGTTTCATCCCATGTGAGGATGAGTCGGTGTGACTTGCTTCTTTTATCAGCAGCCACTCCTCCTGTAGAATAAAGGCAATAGCTAGAGGCACGAACGGAGGAGGTCAAAAGAATATGCGAGATAGAATCGCTCAGAGGGTGCGCGCCTTGCACCCGCAACTCATCGAACAGCGACGAGATTTCCACCGCCACCCTGAGCTGGCTTTCCAAGAATACCGCACGAGCCAAGTGGTTGCAGAGTGGCTAATGAAGCTCGGGTTGGAAGTCCATACAGGCATCGCCCAAACGGGCGTCGTCGCCAAGTTATACGGCGCACGCCCCGGTCGCACGGTGGCGCTGCGTGCCGACATGGACGCACTTCCCATTCAGGATGCGAAGTCCTGCCTCTACGCCTCCACCGTCGAAGGCGTGATGCACGCATGCGGACACGACGCGCACACCACGATGGTGCTCGGAGCCGCCACGGTGATCAGCGAGTTGCGCGAAGAACTTACCGGCAACGTCGTCTTTTTGTTCCAGCCGGCGGAAGAAGGGCCGGGCGGCGCGGCGCCGATGATCGCGGAGGGGGCGCTGGACGGCGTGGACTTCATCCTCGGACAGCACCTGTCCCCCACGCTTCCCGTCGGCTATGTCGGGCTGACGGAAGGCCCCGCGATGGCGGCGGTTGATGAGTTTCAATTGAAGATCCGCGGCGTTGGCGGTCACGGCGCGTACCCGCATCTCGCCGTCGATGCCGTGCAGATCGCCGCGCAAGTAATCTCCGCACTCCAAGGCATCGTCTCGCGAGCCGTTGACCCGCTCCAAGCGGCGGTGCTCACCATCGGGACAATCCAAGGCGGCTACGGCACCAATGTGATTGCCGACCTCGTGGAGATGACGGGCACGGTGCGCACCTTCGACGGACTCCTGCGGGAAGAGCTCCCGAAGCGGATGGAGGCGATCATCCACGGCGTGACGAGCGGCTACGGCGCGTCTTATGAGTTCGCCTACGACTTCGGCTACCCCGCGCTGGTCAACCCGCGCGTCGGCGTCGACCTGATGCGCCAAGTCGCCACCGATCTGCTCGGTCGCCAGCACGTCCTCGACGTACCTCCGTCGATGGGCGGCGAAGATTTTGCCTATTTTCTGCAAAAGATCCCCGGTTGCTTCTCGTGGATCGGTTGCAAGCACCCGCAGCCGTTGCAGGAAGGGTACAACTTGCACCACCCCGGCTTCGACATCGACGAAGAGGTGCTCGCCGTCGGCACGCAGTTGCTCGTCGAAGGGGCGCTGGCCTACCTCCGACAACCCTGACCGTGACTGGTGCACAAGAAGAGGGACAGTCACCCATTTTTCCCAAACACGGGCGTTTGTCCATTCCGAAACGCCCTCTGGTTGCATGTACTGTTGATGTGAGCAGGGGCAGTCACCCTGCAACGAACAGACATCCAAAAGGGGGTTTGCTTCATGTACGGTGTATTCGGTGGTTATACGCGTTGGGCGGTTGTGTTTCTGATCATCTTCGTCCTGTTCTTCCTGCTGGTGCCGGGCGTTTACGGCGCGGCCGGCGGCGGCTGCTAATCACAGCTGACACGGAACTGAAAAGGCCGATCGGGATGCGTCCCGGTCGGTCTTTTCTGGTACTTGTATCCAACTGTGAAAGCGGGCAGGGGATCCGAAAGTGAGTCCGAGTAGGTTGGTGGAGGAGAGGGTTCGCCGCCTTTTGACGAGCGGTCACTTACAGACCGGGCACCTGTCCATTTTCGCCAAGAGCGGGCGTTTGTCCCTTTCGAAAAATCCCTTTTGTGCATGTACTGGTATTGTAACTCGGACACCTCACACACGAGTTACACGACACTACAATCACACGAAAGGGGAACTGTTTCATGTACGGCGTATTCGGCGGTTACACTCGTTGGGCGGTCGTGTTCCTGATCATCTTCGTTCTGTTCTTCTTGCTCGTACCGGGCTATTATGGCGGCGGCGTTGCTGCTGGCGGCTGCTAATCGAAGACACGACCCAAACTCCCAAGGCTTCGGCTTTGGGAGTTTTTCTTTTGGTCAGGGCTTGTCCCCGATTTGGTGCCTGCCGTGCATTGGTACGGGTGTGAGCGGCACGAGACAAGCGCTCACGAAAACAGCCAACCGGCACAGGAGGGATTTCGGATGATCGAAACCAATCAAGGATTTTCCAGCATGGCTCTGCGCTTGCAAGCGGGCGTAGACGAGACGGGCGAGGTCGACTACAAGGACAAGACCTACTCCCGCGTGTTGCCGACGGTGACGGACGACGACTTTTTCGCCGTCGGGGAGGCGTTGGCGAGCCTGTCCGCTTGGACGTTGCACCACGTCGAGCGCATCGACCGCAACGACCTGTTCCGCACCTTGGCGTAAGCAAGTCCCATACCACTCGGAGGTGAACGAAGATGAAACGCGAACTCGAACTGATCTTCCTGACCGTGAACAACAAGAAAGTCAAACTGGTCGTGCCGGAGCCCCGCGCCGACCTGACCTTGGACGAGGTCAACACCGTGATGGATCTGGTGATCGCCAAGAACGTATTTGGCTTCACCCAAGGTACGATCGTCGCCAAGGAAGGCGCTCGCATCGTCGAAACGGCGATTGAGGAACTGGCGATCTAATCGCTAAAAAACCACCCTGCACCGCTGCGAAATGAGCGGTACAGGGTGGTTTTTGCATACAATGGGGGTTACAGGTCTACGATTGGGCGTCCGGCGGAGGGCTCATGTCGGCGCGCAGTTGCGCCAAGAGCTCTTCCTTGGTCTCCGTCTCGATCACATAGCGGTCGTTCGCCAACACGAACGGGCGGCGGTAGCAGTTGGCACAGTTGCCGAGGCAGCCCCAGCGCTGGCCGTTGACATGGGGGAACTCGGATTTGACCTGTTCGATCACCCAGTCGGTGCCTTTGTCGAGATTGCCGATGCAGACGTCTATTTTCTTGATGTTTTTGCTCATCAGAATTCATCCTAACGAAGAAAAAGTTTTTCCAACCTGCCTAAAGTGTATCAGAAAACGGGCAGAAAGTGGTACAATAGATATGTAAGAGTATCTGTTTTTTTGTCGAATTGGATACCTGTCCAAGTAAGATCAGGTGAATTTGCATACACTAGTTCATACACGGTTCGTCATACGTGAGAGGAGGGTTGCCAATTGTTCCACTGGATCATGGATGTGTTGATGCAGTACGGGTGGATCGGTTTGCTGATCGTCTCACTCGCCGAAGCCTCGTTTCTGCCGGTTGCACCTGATTTGATTTTGATTCCGCTCGTCGGAGCGGACCCGAGTTTAGGATTCTTGTACGGCGCCCTCGCGTTGTTCGGTTCGATGGCCGGTTCCATGTTCGGTCATTTGATCGGTGTCAAGGCGGGCTACCCGATATTGCGTAAATTGATGAAGGAAGAAACGCTCACCAAAGTTCACAAAATGTTTGAAAAGTTTGGGGTATGGGCGATCGTCATCGCCGGGATGATCCCGTTGCCGTTCAAGTTGTTCACGATCGCATCGGGCGTGTTTCAGGTCTCCCGCCGCAAGCTCCTGATCGGGGCGCTGATCGGGCGGGGGGTTCGCTACTTCGGGCTGGTGCTGCTCGTGCGCAAAGTCGGCGTGGTGCACATCCCGGAAGGTTTGGAGACGAAGTTTCTGATCGGCTTGCTGGTGCTCGTCGGTTTGGCGGCCGGTTGGTGGTACATCCGCTCGAAGTACGGAACGTGGTTGCGCAGCCGGATGACGGGGCTGATGCATTTTTTCAAAAACGACTTCCTGACACCCGTGCGAAAAGGAAGTCTTCGCGGTCTGCTGTTCCTGGTGATCGGGACGCTGACCTCTCTGATGATCGCGATCTTCGGCGGTGATGTCGTCGTCGACATGTTGCAACGGTTCGATGTAGGGATTCGCGAGTGGGTCAACTCGACGTTGCACCCCGGGTGGAGTTGGACGGCGACGGTGGTCGATCTGGCGTTCTCGCTACCGGTCGTAGTGGCGGGGTATCTGTTCGTCTCGTTCGTGCTGTTGTTCCACCTGAGAAAGCGGGCGAAGATGCGGCTGTTCGCCGGGTTGGTGTTGGGGACGTTGCTGATGCAGGTCGCTTTTAAAACATTCGCACCGAACCCGGTAGAAGAGACCGTGGACAAACTGCTGGAAGTGACATCGTCCAGCTTGCCGAGCGGTCAGGTGATGGCGGCGATCCTGCTGTACACCTCGCTGGCGTACATTGCATGGATCACGCAAAAGAACTGGTGGGCGAAGATTCTCGGCCTCGGGATCTCGCTGTCCCTGCTGGTGATCGCGCCGCTGAGTCCTGTGGTGCTCGGCGAGCACCCGCTGTCCTCCACCTTGGGCGGCTTGACGGCCGGGATTCTGTGGATGGTCGGCTGCCTCTGCACCCGGTTGGTTTATCGGTATGTGGAAGGGCCGAGGATTGGCAGGACGATACAATAGGGATGAGTTTAGGAACAAAAGAAAGTATTCAAGGAGAGTTGCTCGGTAGAGTGGCTCTCTTTTTGATTTGTCGAAATTCTATTATTCAGTTGTGAAATATCCAACTGTATTTTACAATTTTCTAAGAAAGGGATCATTCTTTTCTTAGGAGGTTTTTCTCATGTATTTCGTGTTTATCGACGAAGCGGGAACGCCGGGTTTTCATAAAGGAAAAACCCCTGAGGGATATTTTACATTAGCTGGTCTGGTCGTTAAAATTGAGCACATTCTCTCGCTAGAACGTGAATTGCATCAGATCAAAGCCGAGTTTGATTTGCATCCGCATGATGAAGTAAAGTGGGGCGCTAAGTATTCACGGTTTGGTTTTACGTTTGAGCAATTTTCGCAATATCGGAAAAGTGTGTTCGGTCTCATTCAGCATCGAGGGGAAACGGTAATCGCCTCTGTATTGGACAAGGAGGAATCGTACAAAAAGGAGTACATCAACGATCATTTCGAGCTGTATCAACAAGCGCTCTTTTTGCTGATGGAACGAATTCACAAGTGGTTGAATGATCTGGGAGTTGAGGCGGGAACGGTGATCTTTGTTATCGACAGCCGGAAAAACAATAAGGAAGCGAATCTGGACGAGAAATTGGCGGAGGCGTATGTGCGGGCCTTGCGAACGGGGACTTTTTTTACCGGATTTGTGCATTTCTCGGAAACGCCTTTTTTTGCAACGTCGGAGGGGTCGGTAGGGTTGCAGTTGGCGGATTTTTGTGCAGGACCGATTCAGCAGTATTTTTCAACGGGTAAGGATGAGTGGTATCTGTTTGTGCGTGAGAAGATTCGCAAGTCGCCATACGACGGCAGAATTGCCGGATTTGGGATCAAAGCGTTTCCACAAAGGGCGACGGATCCCTTTATAAAAAGAAAAGGGGCTGAGGGGGCACGATGCCCAGCACATCCAATGGGGATGCTACCTCAGCCTGTTCGAAGTATCTGTACTTTTATTGTACATCATACTGTTGCTCTTTGTAAATTGGAGATATGTCTCTGGAGGCAAGTTACCATCCTCTCCACACCGACAGGCGTCTGTCTGTGCTAAACAGGGCGGGGTGTGCGTAGGATGTAGAACACGTACAACTCAGGAAACGGGGGACAACAGATGCTGATCGTGCGCACGGATCAAGAGGCGTATCGACCGGGGGAGCAGGTGCGGATGACGCTGACGTTTTGCAATGAGTCGGCGCAGATGCGGGAGTTGCTGTTTACGAATGCCCAGCGGTTTGATGTGGTGATCAAACGGAATGGGGAAAAAGTGTGGCAGTGGAGCGACGGGCGGCTGTTTGCGCAGGTGATGACGACGTTGTTGGTCGCGCCGGGCGATTCGCGGGTGTTCAAGGCGGAGTGGCCGCAGGTGGATGCACAAGGGAATCAGGTGCCGCCGGGGGCGTATGAGATCGAGGCGTGGATCGTGCGGACGGAGGAACGCGGGGAAACGAAGATTGAGCTAAAGGCATTGGTGGATGCGACAACCCGTTCGGAAGCGGCAGCGGCACGGGAGAGTGCGGTGCTTGCGAAAGACCCCTACAGGATGTATTACGGCATGTGGGCGCTGCATGGCTATCCGGCCCATGCGCCACTGTGGTTGCGACCTCCCTTGCTGATGAGGAGCGGTCGGCAGGAGGCGGGAGAGGTTGAGGTAGAGAAGAGCGAGCAGGAAGAGTAGGTGAGAGGTGAGAGGTGAGGCACCCTTGGGAGGAGTGAGAGGGTGTCTTTTTGCATGTGTGTGCGTATGGCGGAACAGTTGTCGGTGATAGAGGGAAAGAATGACGGTGGTAGATGGGAAGTGAGTGGCGTTAGATGGGGAGAAGTGGAACAAAAGGAAGGAAGCGACGCAGGCAAGCCCGAATTGATGAGGAGAGGTGATTTTAATGAATCTGATCACGTTTGTTTGTTGGCTCCTCGGGGGCTTATATGTATTGACTTGGGGTGGAACGAGCTTTTATGCGGCGTTTCTATCAGGGCGTTCTTTTTCGGAGGTGGCGTTGGAATTTTTGGGGCAGTTGGTGTTTCCGTTGCTGCCGATCGTCGTGTTTGGGGTTTGGAATGCCTTGAGGGAACGGGAGCGTCGTCAAAAAGGGGGCGCGGAGGCTGAGGTCAGGTTGAACACGATGTATCTGCTGTTGGTTTTGGGCGTACTGTTTTTCTTTATCGGGATCGGGCCGGTGGTCAATCCTTTGATTAGCGCGGTGGTATTGAGCGTGTCACAATCGAGTAAGCCGTTAGAAGAGTTTCTGATCCGGCAAGTGGGAAATGCGGTGATGCAAGGGACGTTCCCTCTCTTTTTGAGTTGGCTGTTTTTCTGGCGGTATCAGGTGCGTCTGCGTCGCGAGGGGCAAGGTCGGCAAAAGGCAGTGTATCTGCGAGTGTTTCGCGTGATTGCCTTTCTCTATGCGTTGACGCCGATTTTTTCTGCACTGGGCGTGTTCTTCCTCACGTGGAAAGGGACGGTCCCGGGGAACTTGGACGGAAAGGAACTGCTTCTGACACAAGTGCTCATCGTGGCGATGTACCCGATCTTGTACGGGCTGGTTGTCTGGCGTGAACGTTGGAAGGAGCGGAGCGCATGAGTTATCTGGCGGTGATGATCGGCGGAGGTATAGGAGCGCTGTTGCGATACGGGTTGGGCGTAGGGGTGCCTTACGACCACTGGACGACCTTGGCGACCAACCTGCTCGGGTGCTTGGTGCTCGGCTTCTTTCTGACCTATGCCGCCGGTTCGGGTCGCGTGCCGGAAGGGCTGCGCGTCGGGATCGGGACGGGGATGTTGGGTGGTTTTACGACGTTCTCGACCTTTTGCGTGGAGTCGGTTCGGCTGTTGCAGGAGGGCTATGTGGGACAGGCTCTTATTTACATGCTCGGCAATTTGATCGGCGGCGTGATCTTGGCGTGGGTCGGTTACTCTCTCGCGCAAAAGGTGGTGCAGGCACGATGACCGAATGGCCGTTGGTGATGCTCGGCGGAGCGGTGGGGGCTCTGCTGCGCTTTGAGATCGGGAGGCAGGTGGCGAAGAAGTGGCGGAAGGCGTTTCCGTTGGGAACTTTTTTGATCAATCTGGTCGGGTCGTTTTGCTTGGGGCTGGTGTTTGCGTATACCCACCAGCAAGCGCCCGCATGGGTGTACCCCCTCCTCGGAACCGGTTTGCTTGGCGGGTTTACGACGTTCTCCACGTTTGGGGTGGAGACGGTGCAGCTGATGCAGAAGCAAAGGCAGGCACTCGCGTTACTCTATGTCATTGCATCCGCCCTGTTGGGTCTGCTGGGAGCATGGCTGGGCTATACATGCTATACTACTCTCTAATAGCCAGCACGTTTTTTACATAAAAAGGAGGAATTCCCCTTGTTCGATGTTCTATCCATCGGCGAGATGATCGTCGATTTCACGCCGGGCGAGCGCGGGGTCGGCTTGGAGCGGGTGCCGTCTTTCCAGAAGGCGGCGGGCGGTGCTCCTGCCAATGTGGCGGTCGGAGTCGCCAAGCTCGGGGGACGGGCGGCGTTTCTCGGCAAGTTCGGGCAGGACCCGTTCGGCGACTTCCTGATCTCGACGCTCAAGAGCTACAACGTCGACACCGCGGGCTGCGTCCAAACCAAGGAAGCCAAGACCGGCCTCGCCTTTATCGCCGTCGCCGCCGACGGGGAGCGTGAGTTTCATTTCTACCGCGACCCCTCCGCCGACATGCTGCTCCACGAAGACGACATCCGCGAAGACTTGATCCGCCAAGCGCAGATCGTCCACATCGGCTCGGTCACGCAACTGCTCCCCGAAGCGTTCGCCGCGACGGTCAAGGCGCTGAAGATCGCTCGCGAACACAACGTGATCACCTCCTTCGACGTCAACTTCCGCCTCGGCATTTGGCGCGGGCGCGAAGAGGAGGGCAAAGCGAAGATCCGCGAGACCGCCTCGCTGTCCGATGTGCTCAAAGTCAGCGAAGAGGAACTGCGCTTTCTCACCGACACCGACGACCTCGAACGAGGTGCCGCCGAACTGCTCGCCCTCGGGCCGAAGATCGTCTTCGTCACCCTCGCGGAAAAAGGCGTCTACTACCTGACCGACAAGCACCGCGGTCAGATCCCGACATGGCGGGTCGAAGCGGTTGACGCGACAGGCGCGGGCGACGGATTCGTCGCCGGTTTCCTGCGCCAACTGTCCGACCGCGTACAAGGCCGTTCGCTCGATCTCTCGCTGTCGATGCACGAAGAGATCGAGGAGATGGCCAAGTACGGCAACGCCGTCGGGGCGCTGACCGTCATGGGCATGGGCGCGATCCCCGCCCTGCCGACCAAAGAAGAGGTGTTCCGCTTTATGTTCGCCGGACGCCGCCGCAAACGATCGTCCTTGTGAAAAAACTCCCTGTGCCTGCGACGTCGCTTGGCATCAGGGAGTTTTTGGGTCGGTCGTCCGGTTGATTTTGAACTTGCGCGAGTAGAACTCATACTGGATCACCAGCAACACCAGCGCCGTGACGAACAGCATGAACGACTCAAACACCCCCCACGGCGCTTTGAACTTGATCGTGCCGTGTAGGACGGCGATGTATTCGTCGATGGTGAACAACAACGCCCACCCGACTACATAGAACAGGCGAGCGGGTCGTCGCAACGGCCATTTTTGCACGAACAGATAGCCCATGGAGGAGTAAAAAAACAGGTCGACGATCACCGGGGTGTTCATGTAGCTCGAAAAGGGATTCGTCAAGTTGTCATATGTCCAGACATGCAGGATTTCAACCAGAATGTATTGCTCCACAAACCGCACATAGGTCATGAACATAGCGGAGGGGTACAGTTCCCGCCACCTGCTCTTGTCGCAAAACAGCCAAAACGTCAGCAACCCGATGGCGCTCAAGAGGTAGATTTGCAACGGTCAGGACCTCCCGTGAAGAGGGGTTTCCTCCTCGCGTTGTTCTTGGGGCATGCCGCTTTTCAACACGCGGTACATGGTGTAGAGGATGCCGTAGATGATCCAATCGGCTCCAAACGAATACCACAGCCTCCACCACATGTGATGCTCCATCTCGCCGCGTTGCAGGAAGATCCATTCGAGAGAGATCGAGAAGAGCACCCAGCACGCCGTATAGAAAATGCGTTTGGCCCACGACTTCTTTTCCGGAAAAAATTGAATGTACAGCATCGCCACGACCGGATAGATCGACAGGTCGAGCAGCATCGGCACTTCGAGCGACCCGAAAAAGTCGCTGTCGTATTTCCAGAGATTGTATTTGACCATGATCAAGTCGGTGAAGATGCCCATAAAGCTGGACAGGAGCGCACTCGGGTACAGCTCCTGCAAGCGTTTCGTATCGATTAACAAATAGAATGCCGCCCAGGAGAGCCCGAACAAGACCAAATAAGACATTCGCCTTCACCCGCGCCTTCGCGTTGTGATGTGATGTAGTATGTGTACAATGTGGTATTCTGAAACAAGAAACCGTAAACGAGATGAAGGAGGACCTACGTTGAGTGAGCTGATTCAAACGTTTTCCCGTCAGATCGCCGATGAGCTGCAGGTGCGCCCCGGACAGGTGAAGGCGGTGGCCGACCTGCTGGATGAAGGGAACACGATCCCTTTTATCGCCCGGTACCGCAAGGAGATGACGGGGGAGCTCGACGAGAACGTGGTGCGGACGATTCAGGAGCGGCTGCAAAGCCTGCGCAACCTCGCCGCGCGCAAGGAGGAGGTACACCGCCTGATCGCCGAGCAGGAGAAGATGACGCCGGAACTGGCGACGGCGATCGAGGCGGCGAAGACGCTGACCGAACTGGATGACATTTACCGCCCCTACCGCCCGAAGCGCAAGACCCGCGCCGGCGTGGCGAAGGAGAAAGGTCTCGAACCGCTCGCGCTCTGGTTGACTGACAAACCGACGGGCGACGTGCTGCAAGAGGCGGCGAAGTACATAGATGCGGAAAAAGGGGTCGTGTCCGCGGAGGAGGCGCTGGCCGGCGCACTGGATATTTTTGCAGAGTGGGTGGCGGATGATGCGAAAACGCGGCAGTATGTGCGCGACCTGACGATGAAAAAGGGCACGATCAAGAGCACCGCCACCGGCAAAGGCGACCAAGAGCGCGATGTGTACGGCATGTACGCGGAGTATGAAGAACCTGTGAGCAAGGTCGTCCCGCATCGCGTCTTGGCGATGAACCGCGGGGAGAAGGAAGAGGCGCTGAAGATCGCCATCGTCGCGCCGGTTGGCGAGATCCTGCAAGGCTTGGAGCGTCAACATCTGTCGCGCAAACCGACGGTGGCGCATGAGCATCTGCGGGCTGCCTTGGAAGACGGGTACAAGCGCCTGATCGAACCGTCGATCGAGCGGGAAGTGCGGGCGGCGTTGACGGAGAAGGCGGAGGAACAGGCGATTCATGTGTTCGCCCAGAACTTGAAGCAACTGCTGTTGCAACCGCCGGTCAAGGGCAAAACGGTGCTGGCGATCGACCCCGCTTTTCGCACCGGGTGCAAAGTGGCGGTGCTCGATGAGACGGGCCGCGTGCTCGACATCGCCGTCACCTACCCGACCGCCCCGCGCCACGATGTGCAGGGGGCGAAGCGGATTCTACAAGGGCTGGTCGACAAGCATGGCGTCGACGTGATCACGATCGGCAACGGGACGGCCTCGCGGGAGACGGAGCAGTTTGTCGCCGAATTTATCGGCGAGCAGTCGCGCGAGTTGGTCTACCTGATCGTCAACGAGGCGGGGGCGTCCGTCTATTCGGCGTCGAAGCTGGCGGGGGAAGAGTTCCCGAACCTCGACGTCGCTGAGCGGTCGGCGGTGTCGATCGGGAGGCGGTTGCAAGACCCGCTGGCCGAGTTGGTCAAGATCGATCCGAAGTCGATCGGCGTCGGGCAGTACCAGCACGACGTGTCGCAGAAAAAATTGGAGGAGCAGTTGACCGCTGTGGTCGAATCGGCGGTCAACTCGGTCGGCGTCGACTTGAACACGGCGTCGCCGTCGCTGCTCGCCTACATCTCCGGCCTGTCCGCCACCGTGGCGAAGAACGTGGTCAAGTACCGCGAGGAGACCGGCAAGTTCACGTCGCGTGCGCAATTGGGCAAAGTCCCGCGTCTCGGTCCGAAAACGTACCAGCAAGCGGTCGGGTTTCTGCGGATCGCCGACGCCGAGCAGCCGTTTGACAACACGCCGATTCACCCCGAGTCCTATCCGGCGGCGAAAAAGTTGCTGGCGTCGATGGGGTTCAAGGTGGAGGACATCGTCAAGGCGTCGCGCCGCGAGGAGTTTCGACAAAGCTTGTCCGCTTTGAACTTGGAGCAGCAGGCGGCCGACTTGGACATCGGCGTGCCGACGCTCAAAGACATCGTCGAAGCGTTGCAAAAGCCGGGACGCGACCCGCGTGACGAGTTGGACCCGCCGCTGTTTCGCACCGATGTGCTGAAGATCGAAGACTTGGAGCCGGGGATGAGGCTCAAAGGCACGGTGCGCAACGTCGTCGACTTCGGCGCGTTTGTCGACATCGGCGTGAAGCAGGACGGGCTCGTCCACATCTCCGAGCTGGCCGATCGCTTCGTGCGCAACCCGATGGAGGTTGTGTCGGTCGGCGACGTGGTCGAGGTGAAAGTGCTGTCCGTCGATGTGAAAAAGAACCGTATCGCCTTGACCCGCCGCAACTTGTCGGAGGAGCCGGCTACGGTTCTGTAAATGGACTGCAACTTAACTGTAACTTGTACGTAATAAACATAAATTTTCTGATAACTATTGACGCGGTTGTGATTCGGCAGTACCATAGGAGTTGACGGAATCACACCACTACTTTCCGATCGCGGACGTCGCGATTCCGTCGGACGGAATGCGTCTGCCCGCAACCCCTCTTGCTCGCTTGCAGGAGGGGTTTTTTTCTGCCCTTTTTTCCTGTGAAATGTTGTCTAGCCAAGACTTCAATGGATTTGTCGAATCTCAAAAATGTTGCGCGATTCGACAAAACCATTTAAATATATAGTATTACTAAACTCATTATAGACTTGCGAATTTCACTATTGTATAATTCATCTAAACCCAAACGTAGAAAGGGGCAGGTGATCTTCTCATGTTTTCCCTCGGGCAGCGCATTCGAGAGTTGCGAATGAAAAAAGGCCTGACCCAGATCGAACTGGCGGAAGGGCTGTGTACCCCGAGCATGATCTCGCAGATCGAGTCGGATCGGGCACGGCCGTCGTACAAGGTGTTGTTCGCGCTGGCCGATCGGCTGGATGTGGCGCTCGACAAGCTGTTGGTCGACGTCAACCTCAACTTGGAGTACGTGTCGACGTACAAGATGGCGCGGGCGATGATTCGGGCGCAGGAGTATGCGTCGGCGATTCCGCTGTTGCAGGAGTTGTTGGAGACGCCGCGGGCGCAGATCTCGGAAACCGACATCATGTATGAGTTGGGCGAGTGTTATGTGCAGACCGATCAGTTGGCGGCGGCGAGCAAGTTGTTCGCCGAGGTGCAGGAGCAGGGCACGCTGCGCCAGGACCACGGCACGATCGCGCAGGCGATGAAGCAGCTCGGACGGATCGAGTTTCTGTCGAAGCGGTATCAGTTGGCGATCTACCACTGGCAGCGGGCGTTGGAGGAAGCGGACAAGATGGAGGAGCGGGATGTCGAGTTGGAAGGCACGCTCCACTACCATCTGGGCGAGGTGCTGACCAAGACGGGGCAGGTGTTTGAGGCACTGGCTCATTTTGAGGCGGCGACGGCGCTGTTCGATCGGGTACGCAATCTGACGGAGATGGCGCATGTGTACAAGGGGATGGGATCGGCTTATCGGATGGCCGATCACTTGGACAAGGCGACCGACTTTTCGGAGAAGGCGGCGGCGTTGTTTGAGACGCTGGATGAGGTGTTGTTGTCGTTGCGGCAGAAGGTCGAGACGGCCGCCTTGTATCTGGCGGGAGGTCGCTTGGAGGAGGCGGAGCGGCTTCTGACCGAGGCGCTGACTCGATTTCGCGAGCGTGGGGACCGCGAGGAGGAAGGCCGGGCGCTGGTGGTGTATGCAAAGTGGCAATGGGCGCGGGAGCAGGTGGATGCGGCGGAGGAGACGTGTCGCTTGGCACGGAATCTTTTGCCGGAACTGCATGTGGACCAAGGTTGGATCAACCGGGTCTTGGGGGACGTGGCGCTCCATCGGGGGCAAGAGGAGGAGGCGTTGCGCCGGTTGCAGATGGCGGCCGATTGTTTCAAGTCGCTGGGGGAAGTGGGGGCTTGGGATGAGACGATGTATCGGATTGCGCTGCTCTTGCGGGATGCAGGGGAGGTGGAGCGGGCGTATCGGGTGGTTGAGGAGATTCGCCGTTTCAGCCGGGAGACGTTGGAGCAGCGGGGGATTGTGTTGTAGGGGCTGTGGGGGCGTCGATAAAACGAGAAAAGAGCAGGGATGCGTGGGCATCGCTGCTCTTTTCTTATGGAACAGAACAAGTTCAGATCGAATGCGACTACGGAGTTGATGTGCTGTCTTGGTGTTTCCGTACCAGCGGAAGGTACTGCTCATCGGCGGAGTCGGTGGTTTCGGGCACGAGTGTTGGCGCTAACAGGAAGCGGACCAACGTGCCTACTCCAAGGAAAATCACACCCATGAAAAACAATTCCGCAAGAAACATCCATATACTGCCCAACAAAGCTCACCTCAATTTTAAAGTTAGACCTACCATAAGGATACGACAAATCGGGGGAAATTAAAATGGGTTTTTTGTGCAATTTTGAAAAAAGGCGTCGGGGGTAAGGTATAATAGGAACAGAGTTTCGATAAGGACGGGTGATTTTTGATGAAGATTGGTGAGATCGGAGAGTTCGGGTTGATCGATCGGTTGGCGGCGAAGTTGGGGCCGGTTGACCCGAGTGTGGTGGTAGGTATTGGGGATGATGCGGCTGTTTTAGCGTACGCGGATGGGATGGAAGTGGTGACGACGACAGATATGTTAGTGGAAGGGGTGCATTTTCGGGAGGATACGATATCGGATCGGTTGTTGGGATGGAAGTCGATTGCGGTGTCGATCAGTGATGTGGCGGCGATGGGGGGCAGGCCGAAGCATGCGGTGGTGTCGTTGGCGGTGCCGGTGGAGTTGGATGTGGAACGGTTGGAGGAGTTGTATGAGGGGATCGGGGATGTTTGTCGGGCGTATGGGGTGACGGTTGTTGGGGGAGATGTGGTGAAGACGACGGGGCCGTTTGTGATTTCGGTGACGGTGCTGGGGGAGGTTGAGCAGGGGAAAGCTCTGGTCAGGTCTGGGGCGAAGCCGGGGGATCAGGTTTTTGTGACCGGGTTTGTCGGAGGATCGGCGGCGGGGCTTTCGGTTGTGCAGGAGAAAGAATTGGACGAGTTGGGCTTGCCGATAGACGAAGCGCAAGCGTTATTGCGTTTCCATCAGAGACCGGAGCCGCAGGTGGCGGCTGGTCGGTTGCTGGTGGAGTCGGAGGGTTGTACGTCTGCGAATGATGTGTCCGATGGGCTAGCCAGTGAGTTGAATGAGATTGCGAAGATGAGCGGCGTGAAGTTGGTGGTTGATGGAGCATCTGTGCCGATGCATGAGGCGGTTAGCCGTTATGCCGAGGTGAAACATGTGGATGCAATGGAGTGGGCTTTGTTCGGTGGGGAAGACTATCAGTTGGTAGGGACGGTCGATTCGGGAAAAGTGGATGTGGTGAGAGGGCTGTTTGCAGAGCAAGGGCTCGTGATCTCGGTGATTGGCCGTGTGGAGGTCGGTGCAGGAGTTGAGCTCGTTCGAGGGGAAGAGCGAGTTGAACTCCTGTCGAGAGGGTTCAATCATTTTGGGTGATATTGGATTTGGGCGGTGGCCCTGTGGTTTCTAAACCGCTGCAGGGGAGGTATATCCTTCCGCTCCCCTTGACTGTAGGTCGGTTGTTGGGTAGTTTCTAGGTGAGTGTAGTGATTCCTTTTTGGTGGAGTGGTTCTGGTGCTTACATATACGTGTGATTCTGTAGAGGCGACGCAGTCGCTCGCCGCTTGTTTGGGGCGGCTGGTGCGGCCGGGGGATCTGTTGACGATGACGGGGGATCTCGGGGCCGGGAAGACGACGTTTACGCAAGGGCTTGCCCACGGGCTCGGGGTTGAGGAGCCCGTGTCGTCGCCGACGTTTACGATTATCAAGGAGTATGAGGAAGGGCGCATTCCGCTCTATCATATGGATATTTACCGCCTTGGAGCCGGTGCTCTGGATGAAGACCTCGGTTTCGAGGAGTATTTCTACGGGGACGGAGTCACCGTCGTTGAGTGGGCGGAGTGGTTGGAGGAGTTGTTGCCGGAGGATCGGGTCGGGGTAACGATTCGGTTGGCGGATGGCGGCGGGCGAGTCGTCTCGCTGCAGGCGAGCGGTGCTCGCTCGGAAGTTCTGTTGAAGGAGTTGAGTGAATCGTGCCCTATGTCGCGTTAGATACGGCGACGCAGTCGCTCACGATTGCGGTGGGTGAGCGTGGGATGTTGCTCGGGGAAGCGAGTACGTATGTGTCGAAGAATCATTCGGTGAAGTTGATGCCGCTGTTGGAGTCGCTGTTGGCGAGTCTGGACGTGACGCCCGATCAGTTGCAGGGCATCATCGTGGGACGAGGCCCCGGTTCGTATACCGGTGTCCGCATCGCGGTCACGGCGGCGAAGGCGCTGGCGTTTGCGCTGGGCATTCCGTTGCTCGGGGTGTCGTCGCTGGATGCGATCGCGTATCAGGGACAGGTCGGCGATGCGCTGGTGGTGCCGATGATCGATGCCCGTCGCAAGCAGGCGTATACGGCGTTTTATGAGACGCAAAACGGGTTGTTTGTGAAGTTGACGGAGGACCGGTTGGAGACGGTGGATTCGATTGTGAAGCAGGTGCAGTCGCGGATGGTGGTGCGCCGCTTGGACAAGTCGAAGCCCGCACAGGTGCTCTTCCTCGGCGACGGTGCGCAGAATCATCGCGAGGAGCTCGTCGAGCGGCTGGGCGAGAAGGCTCGCTTCGCGAGCTTTGGGCAGGATGTGACGCGGGCGGCGTTTTTGTTGGAGGTCGGGATTCCGCGGATCGAAGCCGGGGAGTCGGATGATCCGCATACGCTGGAGCCGGAGTATCTGCAGTTGCATGAGGCGGAGCAGAAGTGGTTGGCTCAGCAACGGCAGGCACAAGCGACGGAGTCCGCTCAGGCTTCGCCGGGGAGCGAAGGGTGATGACGGACACGCTCTTTTTTCGTGCGATGTCGTTGGAGGATTTGGACCGGATCATGGTGGTGGAGCAAGCATCGTTTACGGTGCCGTGGTCGCGGGATGCGTTTACGCTGGAGTTGACGCAGAATCATTTTGCGAAATATTTGGTGGCGCTGTCCGGTGAGGATGTGATCGGGTATGCGGGGATGTGGGTGATACTGGATGAGGCGCACATCACGAATATCGCGATTTTGCCGGACTGTCGGGGGAGAAAGTATGGCGAGATGCTGATGCGGGAGATGATCGCGTTGGCGATGGCGCACGGGGCGGATCGGATGACGCTCGAGGTTCGGGTGTCGAATACGCCGGCGCAAAAGTTGTACGAGAAGTTGGGCTTCGAATCGCACGGGGTGCGCAAAGGGTATTATACGGATAATAATGAGGACGCGCTGATCATGTGGGCGGAGTTGCCGCGCATGGAGCCGGCGCGTGGATTGGAGTAAGTGTGATGTCGTATAGGCAACGTATTCAGGCGAGGTATCAGGCCGATCTGGATTCGGGGCGGCCGGTGTTTGTGCTCGGCATCGAGTCGAGTTGTGATGAGACGTCGGCGGCGGTGATCAAGGACGGCAAGGAAGTGCTGTCCAATGTGATATCGTCGCAGGTGGAAGTACATAAGCGTTTCGGCGGCGTGGTTCCCGAGGTGGCGTCGCGTCGCCATGTGGAAAGTGTGACCGGCGTGGTCGAGGAAGCGATGGCGCAGGCGCAGGTCGGCTGGGAGCAGATATCCGCGATCGCGGTGACGTACGGGCCGGGCTTGGTCGGGGCGTTGCTCGTCGGGGTGTCGTATGCGAAGGCGTTGAGCTGGGCGAAGGGTATTCCGTTGATCGGGGTGCAGCATATCGCCGGGCATATTTATGCGAATTTCCTGAGCGGCGGGGAAGAGCCGCCGCTGTTGGCGCTGGTGGTGTCCGGCGGGCATACGGAGATCGTGCATATGCCGTCGCATGGGCAGTTCGCGTTCTTGGGACGCACCCGCGATGATGCGGCGGGGGAAGCGTATGACAAAATCGCTCGTGCGATGGGGCTCGGTTACCCCGGCGGGCCGGTGATCGACCAATTGGCGCAGGAGGGGAACCCCGAAGCGTTCCCGTTCCCGCGGGCGTGGATCGATGAGGAGTCGATGGACTTTTCGTTTTCCGGCTTGAAGTCGGCGGTGATCAACGCGTTGCACAACGCCGAGCAGCGCGGCGAGGAGGTCAACCCGGCCGATGTGTCGGCTTCGTTCCAAGCGGCCGTGGTCGATGTGCTGGTGGAGAAGACGATACGCGCCGTCCGCAAAACGGGCGTCCGCAACGTCGTCGTCGCCGGCGGCGTCGCCGCCAACAAGGGCCTGCGAGCACGGCTTCGTGACCGGGCGGGAGAAGAAGGCTTCCAAGTCCACTTCCCCTCCCTCGACCTCTGCACCGACAACGCCGCGATGATCGCCGCAGCGGCTTTTCCGAAGTATGACCAAGGGAAGTTTCATGATCTCGATTTGAATGCGATTGCGTCCTTGTCGCTCACCAAGTGGGCAGATACGAAGACGTTGTGGTAAATAATAAGTGTTGAAAGAGGAGCGGAGTATGATTGCCGTTCCTTTTTGTTTGTGGACTTGGTAAGTTGGAAAATCTTATAATAGATAGGAAACAGGGTAGAGCATTGCAATTAATGAGTGATAGAAATGGAGGTATTTTGTATGGAAGATACTACGCCAGAGAAAATAAATATCTACCTACGAAGACTGAAGATCGAAAATTATAAAGCAATTGATGAATTGGAACTATTTTTCCCTATGCCTACGTTGCCAAATGATCCAGATGTGATGGTGATTGGGAGTAAAAATGGGATTGGGAAAACTTCAATTTTAGAAGCATGTTCGTTGTTATTTTTTTCAGCTCTACATGGATCAGCGGTATTTGAAAGTATCGGTAGGGAGCTATTGGAAAATAAGGGTATTTTGGAACTGTTGGTTCGTGCTGGAACGGAAAGGGCTCTTATTAAAGGTGAATTCTATCTTGATGACATTTCATTTGAAGTGGAACTGACTCTATCACCAATATCAGGAATTCACATAAAGTTCGATGATATGCGGAAAGATCTGAATTGTTCTGTGAAAAGATTGGAAGAAATGAGTTCCACAAAGCGAGTCAATAGTCAACTTTCCCCGTTATTGGGTAGTAACAATGAAACAACGGGGAACCTTGAAACTAAAAAAATACGAAAACAGGTAGAAAAATTACTAGCCTCGATTTTTGGGGAAAACTATGAGCCGTTAATTCTTAGAAAGCACCTTTACTTTCATGCCTATCGAAAAGTTCAGGAAGGTAGCCTATCAACGGGGGAATTGATCAATCAAGATAGTAAGGATGGTAAGGGGTCAGAAAGTATTGGTAGTGTTTTTAAAATGGAGATTATGCGTGCGTTGATGAGTCAAGGGGGGCTCTTTGAAAACCTAGGTAGTAAAGAAGAGTCTATAGAGCAAATGTCAAAGCTCAACGAGTTGATGAAGGAATTTGCAGGGGGCACAATTGAAAAGCTTCGACAGAATGAGGATGGATCTTTGGAATTTCGAGTCACCCCCCTTGTTGGCTCAGACACCTATTCATTTGACGGACTTAGCTCCGGTCAAAAAGAGATCATTTCAACTCTCTTCCTGATCTGGAAACACACTCGTGAGAACCCCGGCCTCGTCTTGATCGACGAACCCGAACTCCACCTCAACGCCGAGTGGCACCGCAAGTTCATTCGCCACTTGATGAAAATGGCACCTGAGAATCAATACATCATCGCGACCCATTCCGAAGACATTTTTGATTCGGTGGAGGAAGACCGCCGGATCATGATTGCAAAAGAGTAGGGGGCGGCGCGAGTGAAGGTTATTCGTCAAGATGTCCAAGCCAATGATGTACGCCAAGATGTAGCTCATACTCTGTTCGTCGAAGGTGAGATCGATTCGATCGACCGCCCCGTGCTCAAATTGTTGCTGGAAGATCGGATTCGGGTAGAAGGGATGGGCGCTTCCTATTCTTTGTCCAATGTCGCGGATGCGTTGCACCCGCACCATCCCAAGTATTATTTTCTCATTGACCGCGACGGGCACACGGCGGAGGAAGTAGAGAAGCATTGGGCGAGTTTCCCGAATCCGGATCACAAGAATCTGCTTATATGGCGGAGGAAAGAGTTGGAGAACTATTTTCTCCTACCTGACTTTGTGGTGAAGTCGAAGTATATGTCAAAGCCGCAATCGGACTTTATTCAACGTTTGGAGCAAGAAGCACAGCAACGCATTTATTTTGAGGCGGTGAACCGAGTCATCATCCTGATGCGTCGAGAGCTACAGACCACTTGGATCAGGAAACTCAGCGGACCGCAGGGCTTGGAAACAAAAGAACAGGCGCAACAAAAGATCGTGGAGCTTCGAACAAATGCCTGTGCACAAAAATTGCAGGACGACGTGGCGTTTTTAGAGCAAGACAACCTCATGCACTTATTCGACGAGCAAGTACGATTGCTCTTGGGCGAGGAGGAAACTTGCAAGTACGGAGCCGGGCAATGGCTCGAACTCATGGCCGGTAAAAAGCTCCTAAATCTCCTCGTCGATTACGCTTTCATCGTCCATGACCGCCACGGGAACGAACTGCACGGCAAAGAAAAACTACGGGCCATCGTAAAAGACTTGCTTGCTCTCCCACCGGAAGAACTTCCTCAAGACTTCCAAGACCTGCGCAGACTGATCTTCGCCAAAATCGACTAGCACTTATTCCGTGGGGCGGTATCTTACCGCCCTCATTTTTATATCCCAAGGAGGCACCACCACATGATCTACCGTCGCAAAATCTATAAGATCCTACCCGAACACCTCGACAACTTCAACGCCTTTTGCCACGACTACCTGCTGCCGAACCAGATCAAAAACAAGGCGCGGCTCGTCGGGCGTTGGGTATCGGAGGACGCCATGCGGTGTCGGGAACAGGACCGCTACGCACCCTGCGAATTGTTCCGTGTGCGTCCCTATGATCTCGTCACACGGTATGAAGGTCGATAAGCGCTCACATGCACCGCACAGCTCAGTCAAAGCGGTGCTTGTTCCTATTCAAACGTCACTTTTAAGCCGAACCTAAGCTGGAACCGTTCGCACCTGCGATTAAATCGCATAAATTCTCAGCGCAATCAATCGCCATTCTGGTGTTTTCCACATCTCCCGAACACCACATGTGGATATCCGATGCAGGAAATTCGACAGTCCGACACTACATAGGCATGGCATTCGACATTTTTTCATGACCGACCGGATAAAAAAAGGTGTATATTTGAGGTTATCCCCAGAGTTGTACACAAAACCACAGAGTTATGCACACCCAAATGTGCATAACCCCCTAATCTGTTGAAAACTGTGCTTTTTTCGTTCGACAAATTGCCACACCCTATTATGTAACCTGACGAAAAAGATTTGTGGATAATGGGGGATAACTAGTGGGAAGTGTTGAAACTGCACGCTTTATAGCTGTGGATATCTATGTGGATAGTGTGGAGAAGTTGAATTTTTAGACAACGAGGGCGATTAAAATTAAATGTTGCAAGCGATTGATTTGTGACTTTTCGACAAAAAGCGATGGGGATAGCAAAAAGCCCTGTGGAGAAGTCACAGGGCTTGGATTTTGACAAGGTTTTTGACTGGTGAGTCACTTCGCACAAGCACCGCATCTGCGACAAACAGCGCCGCTCGCGGGTGGCACAGACCGTCCATGTTGCGGATCATCCGCAAGCGTTCTCCATCGTGGCGAAGCAGGTTGTGGACAAGTCGCACCCCTTCCTGCGGGTCGCTGGCGATGTAGGCGACGCCGCGCTCTTGCATCAGCTGCCCGTTGCGGTGCTCTTGGCCTTGGATCGGGGTGTAGAGCACCATCGGCAGGCGCATCGCCAACGCTTCGGAGACGGTCATCCCACCCGGTTTGGTCACCAGCAGGTCGTGCTCGGCCATCAGCCGGTGCATCTGGTGGGTGTAGCCGAGGACGCGGAGACGACGAGTGTTACCGTATACACCGCACAACTCTCGATACAAGTCGCGATTGCGACCACAGACCACCGTAATTTCGATCTCACCGGCCCGAAAGCTCGCACTCTCCGCGATCTCCCGCACCATCGGCAACACGCCGACACCCAAGCCGCCGCCGCTGATCAACACCCGCTTGGGACACGAACTTTTTTCAAACAACGAGATCTTCCCGCCCACTCGCACCAACGGCGGTTGCAACCATGTCTCCCGCAATTGCTCGGGAAAACGAGGCGAAATCGGGATGCCCGTGACTTCCACATCCGCCTCATGCCCCTGCCGTACCCGAATCTCTTCCCGCATCTGCGGCAACGGCACGCAATACAGGTCGGTGTGCGGATGCACCCAATACCCGTGCAGGTCATAGTCGGTAACGACGGTGCACAGCCGCGTGTCCAACCCTTCGCTTTTCAGCTGGGCGATCAGGCAGGCGGGCAGCGGGTGGGTGCAGACGACCGCGTCGGGCGCCAGGTGGCGGACGTAGGCGCCGACGTCTTTGTTCAACACATGGTGGACGACGAGGCGGGAGAGGCCGTTCCATTGCTTCCCCCGCTGCCATTCGTACCAGCGGCCCCACAGCTTCGGCGTGCGGGCCAAGGCTTGCACATAGAGCCCCCGCGTCACTTTCGCGGTGCGGGGGCGAAACGTATCGAGCAGGTTCAACCGGGTCACCCGCACGTGCGGGTCGGCAGCAAGCAACGCTTCTTCGATCGCCGAAGCTGCGCGTTCGTGACCGGTGCCAATCGATTCGGACAACAGCAGCACATGCCGCATGGTTCGACCTCCCTCGGTCAGATCAACAGGCTGGCGGTGGTGATGCCAAGCCCCGCCCCGGCAACGATGTCGGACGGGTAATGCTGCCCCAGATAGACACGAGACAACGCGACCACCGTCGCCAGCAGGTACAGGAGCGTCCCCCAGCCGGGCAAAAACGCCGCAAGCACGGTGGCTTTGGCGAACGCCGCGGCCGAGTGGCCGGAGGGGAACGAGGCGTCTTTCCACAACGCGCCGACGGTTCGCACCTTGAGCAGCTTCAGATAGGGACGGCGGCGGGGCAAGAGCTTTTTGCACAGGGTGACGATGAGGGTGGAACAGATCAGCGACAGGGCGAGGTCGATCCCGACGTCGCGCAGGTCGCGCTGCAACAGGCAGGCCAAAGACAGGATCACGCACCAGACCGCCCCGCCCAGATGCGTCACCCACGGCATCAGACGGTCGGCCCAAGAACTCTTACAACCATGATTGACCAAAAAGAACGCAGAAATATCCCCCTGTCGCATCCAACCGCTCACTCGTTTTCTCACCGTGCAACTCCTTTCGCTCCCGATACTCATATCTTACAGGAGCAGTATTGACCGAATAGGAAGAAGTTATTATAAAAAATAAAATTGCCTGACTATGACTGATTTGAACAAAATCACATGGAAAAGGGGATTCTGTTAGACAAACCCACCTTTTCTATGCATCTTTCTATCAGTTTACCAAAGATGACGACGACAGGACGTACCCTGTCTTACAGCCAGTCCCAAACCGGAAAGGAGCAGGCCCATGCACTACGAAAATCTGGCGCTGCACACCGACAAATACGAACTGAACATGATGTACGCCCACTGGATAAACGGCACGCAGGACAAAATGGCGGTGTTTGACGTCTTTTTCCGCAAAACCCCTTTTGGCAACGGTTACGCGGTGGCAGCCGGGTTGGAGCGGATCGTGCGGTATTTGCAGAAGTTGAAGTTTAGCGAGGAGATGATCGCGTACCTCGCGGAGCAGGAGGAGCGCTACGACCCCGCCTTTTTTGACGCGTTGCGTGAGTTTCGCTTCACCGGCAACCTGTATGCGGTTCCGGAGGGCACGATCGTTTTTGCAAAAGAGCCGCTGTTACGGGTCGAGGCCCGCGTCTTCGAAGCCCAGTTGATCGAGACGGCGCTGCTCAACTTCCTCAACTTCCAGACCCTGATCGCCACCAAGGCGGCGCGGATTCGCCAAGTCGCGCCCGACGACGTGTTGCTCGAATTCGGCACTCGTCGCGCCCAAGAAGCGGACGCGGCCGTCTGGGGCGCACGGGCGGCGGTGATCGGCGGGTTTGACGCGACCTCGAACCTGCTGGCCGGCCACCTGTTCGGCATCCCGACCAAAGGCACCCACGCCCATGCTTGGGTGCAAGACCATGACAGCGAGGAGCAGGCGTTCGAGCATTACGCCAAGGCGTTGCCCGATCAGGTGACACTGCTCGTCGATACCTACGACACGCTGAAAAGCGGCATCCCCAACGCGATCAAAGTGGCGAAGCACTTGGAGGCGCAGGGCAAGAAGATGAACGGCATCCGCTTGGACAGCGGCGACCTCTGCTACCTGTCCAAACAAGCGCGGCAAATGCTCGACGACGCGGAACTCGACTATGTGCAGATCGTCGCTTCGAGCGATCTCGATGAGAAAACGATCCTCAACCTGAAAGCCCAAGGTTCGCGGATTGACATCTGGGGCGTGGGGACGAAGCTGATTACCGCCTATGACCAACCGGCGCTCGGCGGCGTCTACAAGCTCGTCGCCCGCGAAGTGAACGGGCAGTATGAACCGACGATCAAGATCTCGGGCAACCCGGAGAAGATCACCACGCCGGGGGTGAAGCAGGTCTATCGGATCATCAACCGCAAGACGGGCAAGTCGGAAGGGGACTACATCGCCCTGCTCGACGAGACGGACGTGCAGCGAGGCAAGCGGATCAAGATGTTCGACCCGGTGCACACCTATATCTCCAAGTACGTTTCCGACTACGACGCGGTTCCTCTCCTCGAACCTATTTTTGAAAAAGGGGAGTTGGTCTACGAGCTCCCGAGCCTGCAAGCGATCCAAGCGCATCACCGCTCGCAACTGCCATTGTTCTGGCCGGAGTATCTGCGGCTGTTGAATCCGGAGGCGTATCCGGTGGATTTGAGCCGGAAGTTGTACGATCTGAAGATGCGGTTGATCGATGAACATCTGTAAAACGCAAGCGATATCGGCTACAATAGACGCAACAGACCTGATCGGAAAAGGGGAGTGCGTCGATGGACAATCTGCATCGCCTGAATGATCTTCCGCCTCGCAACTATGCGGACCTGCTGGAGAGAACGGAAGCGGAGAAGTGGGAGTTGATTGAGGGGACGGCCTATAACATGACACCTGCTCAATCCACGCAGCACCAGCGGATCGTCGGCCGTTTGTTCGGCGAGTTCTACCAGCAGTTGAAAGGCAAGGAGTGCGAAGTGTTAGTCGCGCCGTTCGCTGTGCGGTTGTTGGCGGAGAACAAAAGCGAGGACGAGGTGCGAAATATCGTCCAACCCGATTTGGTCGTGGTGTGCGATCTGACCAAGGTCGATGAGCAGGGATGCAACGGAAGTCCTGATTTGATCGTGGAAGTCTTGTCTCCCGCCACGGCGAATAAAGACCGCACGACCAAGCTACGCCTCTATCGCAAGGCCGAAGTCAAGGAATACTGGATCGTCGACCCGTACAACGAAACGGTGGAAGTGTACGCGATTCAGGAAAGCCGCTTCGGTGAAGCCGCGGTTTATGAAAAAGAGGATCGTGTGCTAGTGGGGAACGAGAACGGGTT
Source organism: Bacilli bacterium (assembly GCA_035776695.1). Lineage (GTDB taxonomy): Bacteria > Bacillota > Bacilli > Tumebacillales > Tumebacillaceae > Tumebacillus. Next base: position 1,846 of record DASTWJ010000023.1, on the reverse strand, counting down.
TGAGTTGGAGTTGCATACGATCTTCGGATGAATCGTGAAAAAAGGACCGCCTTACACCAGATTTTTCTCAACGGTGTTAGGCGGTCCTTTTTTCTAGGAGTGAGATTTCACATCTTCTATAAAAGTAGTAAGGTCTTTAGGTTTGAAGGGTTTTGTCCATTCGGGATTCTTTCCTTTGGCTTGGACTTGTCCTTCTGTCACTTCGAAGATGAAAGGCTGTCCGACACCATAATAGCGACCGCTGGTCGGTGACTTTTTGACAAAGAACACATAAGTTGAGCCACTTTCTAACTCCATGTAGCCCTCTTCAGACACCATGGGGGCGTCTTTCCCCATCCTTTTTTGCTTGGTTTCGGTGATCAAAAGGGATTTGGTACCCGCCCCTTTTATGTATTCCTGTACATGGACTCTGTAGTCAACACCTTCAATCAGGATATTGGGATCTTCTTTTGCAGGGTTATTCGGGTCACGCGCTAAGTTGCGACTTCCTTCGATGTTCGACACCGTGCCGATCACGACAGCGTCAGCATCGGACGTCAGTTTTGCAAGGTCAGCATATACCGGAATGTCGGCGTGAGAGGTTACTGTCAGCTTCTGACCAGCAGAGGTTTTTTCGACTGCTACGTTCGAGCTGGAGCAACCGAACAAGAGTGCGGGTGTTAACACAAGCGTAGAAGCGAGGAACGCTTTTTTCATGGGAGTTTCCCTCCTTAATTGATGGGGTATTTCGTGTTGATGCCCAGAATGTCGTCACTACCGGGCACGTACACATTGGTTCGATTTCGGTTTTGGTTCATAATAGCCGTTGGTGACGTAAAGTTATCGTCATACAAAGTGAGTCCATGCCCGAGTTCGTGATTGGCAACGCTTCTTGCAATATTAGTTTGGGAAAAGTCGCTTTTGCATACATTCAGAAACGATTTGAAATATTGCGGGTCCAAATCTAAAGAATAGACTTGCGTGTAACCGTATTCAGATGAATCGGTGATGCATTCTGTGTTGAACTCGGTGAACGAACTGGAGTTATACGTGAAATAAACTCGGGTAGGTGTTGAGTTCCAATCTGAGACAGCTTGTTGAAAAGCTGTTTTGCTTAAGGAAGAGCCTTGTAAGTTGGAGCCCCACGTATAGCTGAGGCCGGAGATATCGGACCAATAATCGACCGTCCCGGACCAAGCATTGGCTACTGTTGGGAGCAGAGATAATGAAAGAATAACACTCCCGATCAGAAATTTTTTGGATTTCATAATGGATAGTCCCCCTTAATATTTGATTCGCTAATTATGAATTATATATAGTCGATATTATGGTGTCAATATTACTTTGTCAATCGTATGCTTTTGATGAAGTTTGGAGTTGGAGTCTGTCTTTGGAAAGAGGCATTTGTATAGAAGTTTCTGGGCACACTAGGCACATAGACTGTCTTGTACGGAGGAGGTGCCGCCAAGGTGAGACGGCGTGTCACAACTTGGTTGGGGATGATGGCGTGTGTGATGCTGGTGGTCGGGGTGGTGATGGGAAGTGCGGGGCAGGCGATGGCGGCGGCGAGCGAGTCGGCGCAGAAGCAAGTGCTTCTCGTCACGATCAACCGCCTTGGCTATGACGATCTCAAAGCGATGCCGCACTTGCAACAGCTCTCTACACGCGGCGCCACAGGCTTGATGAATGTGAATACGGGTGGGCGGCGCACGGATGGCAACGCCTATGCGACGATGGCACTCAGTGTGCCGGCCAAAGTCAACGAGCGGGCGCTGCTCGCTTTCAATACGCAGGAGACGCTGCATGAAGTCACCGTGTCCCAGTCTTACGCCCGAGGTCAGGGGGCGGCGGTGCAGCAGGGCGTGGT
>DASTWJ010000022.1:0-6707 GCA_035776695.1 Bacilli bacterium | reverse complement strand
CTGGATTTGCGAGAACTTGCGATTCGAATTGCTCAAGAGTCGTCTCCTCAGTAGAAGCCATCTCCTGTTCGAGCATCAACGCTTCATAGGTCTGTTCGATCAGCTCTTCCGGTACCTCGGATTCGTGCAAGGAAAGTTTATCCGCTAAAAGTCTTCTGATCTCTTGATAAGCTGCTGCGATTTGATCGGAGTGGACACTCAAGCTATCTGCTCCTTCCCTTATTTTAATTTGGCCATTAAGTCACGCAGTTCTTGTGGCGACAATACAGGCTTTGCCTGACGTTCCCCTTGAATCGTTGCTTTCAACTCGGACAGTTTCTTATCCGGGTTCTTCACCCAAGCACCCAGCAAGGAGGTGAGATAGTCGCCCAGCTTGCGGATGCGTCCCTCATGGAAGAGGTCTTGATTGAACTTGAGATGCCCGACCAATTCTCCTTGTACCTCTTCAAGATTCAAGAAAAGGTCGAACTTGGCTTCTTCCATGGGCAAATGAACGGGCGTGATCTCAAGACCTTGTACCGAGATGTCAGTCGGGGATGCGGTCTGCAGGATGAACATCGCTTGGAACAACGGATGCACCCCGGGCACTCGCGGCACATTGACTTCATCCACCACCACGTCAAACGGCACATCTTCATTTGCAAACCCATCCAGGACGGCTTTTTGTACGCGCTCCAGATACTCGGTCAACGAGACATCTTCGGAGAGATCGATGCGAATGCCCAGCGTGTTGGCAAAGAAACCGATCAACCCCTCCAGTTCGGAACGGCTCCGGTTGGCCACCGCCGTACCGATGACGATATCGTCTTCCCCCGAATACCGCTGCAAGACGATCGCATAGGCCGCAAACAGCACCATGTAGAGGGTACAGCCGTTCGTCTGAGCCAATTGCTTCAGTTGGCTCAATTCACTTTCCGAAATGCGGACCTCTACTTCTCCCGCCCGGCCGACGCCAGACGTGGAGCGCGGTTTGTCTGTCGGCAATTCCAAGACGCCTTTGTGACCGCCCAAATGCTGCTGCCAATAGGCGACTTGTTCGGTGAAATACCCCGTGTTGAACAGGTCGCGCTGCCAGAGCGAATAATCTCCATACTGCAAATCCGGTTGCGGAAGCTGCGTCAGATCTCCGCCCTGCTCCCCGCTCAGTCTCCACAGTTCCCCGAATTCGCCCACCAGCACGTTCATCGACCATCCGTCCGATACGATATGGTGCATGTTGACGACCAGCACGTGTCCGGCCTGAGGATCTTCGTTTCTGATGAAGAGCAGGCGCAACAGCGGACCTTGTGCCAGGTCAAACCCGACTCTCGCCTCTTCCATAATCAGCGAGTTCACGTCTTGCTCGGCCGGCATCTCGATGCTGCGAAACCCGATTCGCGGCTCAGCACCGACGAGTTGATACGGTACACCTTCTCGCACGCCAAACGTCGTACGCAAAATCGCGTGGCGGCGTGCGATCTCGCAAAAGACGGTTTCCAAGCGAGCAGGATCGATCGCGCCCGTGATTTTATAAGCTCCGACGATGTTGTAGTTGCTTGAGCCCGGGTTGAGTTGATCCAAGAACCACATTCTCTGCTGCGCATAGGATAGCGGGAATTCAACCGTCCCCTGCTCGGCCTTTTGAATCGGCAACAGATGCTGGGATCGGTCATCCGTTTGCACCGCCGTGCCAAGCAAGCGCGACAGGGATTCAAACGACGAGTTGGCAAAAACATCTCGAGCCGATATCTTCACGTTGAACGTCTCTTGAATGCGAGTCACCAAACGCATCACCAGCAGCGAATGACCGCCGGATTCGAAGAAATCGTCATGGTCGGACGGTTCTTGTCCCAACAATTCAAACCACAACGGTGCCAATTTCGCTTCGACTTCGTTGTACGCTCGCTTGCGCCCTGTCCCCACATCCGCAACGACCGTCGGACGCGGCAGGTTCTTGCGATCCACCTTGCCGTTAGGTGTCAACGGAATCTGATCCATCACGAGAAAATGCAACGGAATCATATAGGTCGGCAAGCGCTGGGCCAAATGTTCCCGCAACGCTTCGACCGTGTACGGCTGCTGATCTTCCACATGGCTGACATAGGCCGCCAAGTACATCCCCCGCGTCTCATCTGTCCACGCGACGACCACAGCCTTCCGAATACCGGCCAGATCTTCCAGGCTCGATTCGATCTCGCCGAGTTCGATCCGATAGCCGCGCATCTTCACTTGAAAATCCGAGCGGCCCAAAAATTCGATGTTGCCATCTGGCAGCCATCGCGCCAAGTCGCCCGTCTTGTACATCCGTTCATCGCCATAAGGGCTCGATACGAACTTTTCCGCCGTCAGGTCCGGGCGGTTCAAGTAGCCTCGCGCCAACCCATCGCCTGCGATGCACAATTCCCCGACCACTCCGACAGGTACGAGTCGGTCGGCATTCAGGATCAGAATGCGGGTGTTGGCCACCGGTTTGCCGATCGACACATTTTTGCCCGCCACCGTGCCGCTTTGGTACGGATAGTAGGTCGCCACGACGGTCGCTTCGGTCGGACCGTAGGCGTTCAGGATCTTCATGGAGTTGTTGAGCGCCAAGTAATCCTCGAACACTTGGTCTTTGATCGGCTCCACCCCGACCATCAGCTTGTCGAGCACCACTTGTCGGTCAGACGAGCGAAGCGTCTCGTTCACTTCCTTCAACAAGGAAGGCGGAATGTACGCGAGGGTGATCTCCTGCTCGGCGATCGTTTGACCGAGTTCTTTCGGATCGACGAAATCAACGTTCTCATACAGAACCAGGCAAGCCCCGAAGGTCAAGGGCAAGAAGAACTCATACACGTTCGCATCGAAAATGATGGTGGCTACGCTGAGACCTTTGTCACCCGGGCCGATCTCTCTGCCAAAGCCGTCGTACATCGTGTAGACAAAGTTCACCAGCGACTTTTGCTCGATCATAACCCCTTTGGGCTTACCGGTCGAACCGGATGTATAGATGACATAGACCAAGTCTGTCGGCTTGGTCAACGTCTCCAAGTTGCCGTGTTCCATCCCGTCCTCCCCAAGCCCGTCAAGAGCGATCACATCACCGTTAAATGAGAGCGTGTCTTGGAGGTGGTCAAGCGTTAGCAGCACGCGGCTGCCGCTGTCTTCCAGCATGTAGGCAATCCGCTCTTCCGGCAGCTTCGGATCGATCGGCAGGTAGGCTCCACCCGCTTTGAGAACGCCGAGGATTCCGACGGTCAACTCGATCGATCGCGGCGCGATGACCCCGACGACCTGATCCGCCTGAACGCCTTTCGCTCTCAGCAAGGCGGCAAGTCGATTGGCTCTGGAATTCAGCTCGCGGTAGGTCAACTGCCGATCTCCAAAGGCCACGGCCGGCTGGTCAGGCCAGCGTTCCGCCTGTTCTTCAAACAAGACATGGATCGGTTTGTCGCCGGGGTACTCGGTCGCCGTGCGGTTAAAGTCATGGAGGATCTGCTGTCGCTCCGCATCGGAAAGCAAGTCCAGTTCCGTCAGCTTCACATCCGCATCGTCTGCAACTTGCTGTAGGATGTTGACCAGATGCCCCGCCATCCGTTCGATCGTTTCCTGTTTGAACAGCTTGGTGCGATACTCCAAATCGAATTCGATGCGATCGGCCACCTCTTGAGCGGTGACCGTCAAATCAAACTTGGTCACCCCATGATCGGACGAGCAGGGCGTAAAGCGCAGACCGCTGACATCCAATTGTCCACGCTCTGTGTTTTGCAGCACGAACATGGTGTCAAACAGCGGGTTGCGGCTCAGATCCCGCGGGATCTCCAGCTTTTCAACGAGTTGTTCAAACGGATAGCCTTGGTGTTCATACGCTTGAAGCGCGTTTTCTTTGACGCTCTGCAAAAATTCTGCGAACGTCTGCTCCCCGGTCGGATAATTTCGCATCGCCAGCGTATTGACGAACATCCCGATGATGTCCTGCAAATCGACATGCGGTCGGCCGGCAATCGGCGAGCCGACTACGATATCATCCTGACCGGTGTATCTCGACAACAGGGCGTTGTACGCTGCCAACAACACCATGTAGAGCGTGGTGCCCGTTTCTTTGGCCAAGGCGTTGAGCTTGCCTGTCAGTTCTCGACCCAACTCGAAGTGGATGCGACTGCCTTCCATACTCAACTCTGTCGAGCGCGGGTAGTCTGTCATCAGGTTGAGCACCGGGATTTCACCCGCGAACGTGTCCAGCCAGTACTTCTCCTCCGCTTGGATCGCCTGACTTGCCAGCCACTCCTGTTGCCAGACGGAGTAGTCTGTATATTGAATCCGAAGCGGCGACAGTTGATCTCCTCCGTAGAGGCGAACGAATTCTTCGATCAAAAGAGCCATCGAAACGCCGTCCGAAATGATGTGGTGCATATCGAAGAGCAGCAGATGCCTGTCCTCCGCATAACGGATCAGACCCACGCGCAACAGCGGTGCTTGGCTCAGATCGAACGGGCGCACAAACTCGGCGATCCATTCATCCTCCCGCTCTTGTGCTCCTTCCTGTACGCGGATCGTTAGGTCAACGTTCGGATGCACGCGCTGTACAATCTCTGCGCCCACCATTTCAAACGAAGTCCGCAACGTCTGATGGCGTCGAACCAGCTGTTGGAAAGCCGCCTCCAAACGCTCCGTGTCCAACGCACCCTCTACCAACATCGCGCCCGGCATGTTGTAGCTCGTGCCTGCCTCTTGAATCTGCTCCAACATGTACAAGCGTTTTTGAGCGGAGGACGCCGGGTAGAACTCTTTTTCTTCCACAGGTCGAATCGCCTCGTAGATGCTGGCTTCCGCTTTGCGAGTCCGCTTGGCCAACTCCTTGACCGTAGCGTTTTGGAAGACCTCGCGCAGGGACAATTGCGCCTGCAGTTCCTTATGGATCTTGGAGAGGAGGACTGTCGCCTTCAGAGAATGACCGCCCAGTTCGAAGAAATCATGGTGGGTGCCGATGCCTTGCACGTTCAGCACCTGTTGGAAGATGTCCACCAGTTTGGCTTCGATCTCATCGCTCGGTGCGACGTATTCCACTTCTGTGTGCGCTGCTTTGTCAGGCTCCGGCAACGCATGGCGGTCGATCTTGCCGTTTGGCGTCAGCGGCAGTTTGTCCAGTTGAACGAAATAAGGCGGGATCATGTAGTCCGGAAGGTTTTCGGACAAGTAGGCTTTCAGATCCGCTCCCGAGAGCTCACGATCCGCAACGAGATACGCGCACAGATAGCTGTCGTTTTCGTCCCCTTTGGCCGATACGATCGCTTCTTTTACGTGTTCATGTGTCAACAGTTCGGCTTCGATCTCGCCCAGCTCGATCCGGAAGCCGCGAATTTTCACCTGATGATCGACGCGACCCAAGAATTCGAGGTTGCCATCGGACAGCCACTTCCCGACATCACCGGTGCGGTACAACAGCTGCGGCTCCTCCCCATCCGGTTGCACCGTCACAAATCGCTCCGCCGTCAGTTCCGGACGGTTGAAGTAACCGGCCGAGACGCCAACGCCTCCAATGTAGATCTCTCCCACCGTTCCGACTGGCAAGAGCTGTTTGTTTTGATCCAGCACGTACACGTTTGCGTTGCGAATCGGTTTGCCGATCGGCACCGACTTGAGTTGCTCGACTTCTTGAGGGTCGAGCTTGTAGGACGTGACGACGGCGGTGCATTCGGTCGGCCCGTAGGCGTTGACGATCTGCGCGTTGCAAGCGCCCGATCGGGCCCACGGCTTGAGGAACGCCGGGTTTAGCGGTTCCCCGCCGAAATACACGCATCGCAAGGTTTGTAACGATTTGAATTCTGGATCAAAATCAACAAGTGGCTGGAACGCACTTGGCGTGCAGTTGACAAAGGTGATCCGTTGCTGCTTGATCGTCTGCAACATCAGGTTGTAATCGTATAGACCCGGCGTAAACAGGCACAACGTCCCGCCCTTCACCAAGCTTGCATAGAGATTTTTCTGCGCCAGGTCAAAGCTGATCGGGGCAATCAACAAAATGTTGTCCTGATCGGTAATCTCGTACTGGTCGCTGGTAAACCAATCGATGAGGTTGGCAAACGCGTTCGCCCGCACTTGGACCCCTTTGGGCTTACCTGTCGAGCCTGACGTGTACAGCAGGTACATGATCCGAGCAGGATCGTAGGTCAAACCGAGATTTTCTCCGCTCCATGCACTCCGTTCGAGCAGGTCTTCAATCGCGACGATCTCTTTTTCCTCATGCGTGACGTTTGTTTGCAAGTGCCGCTGCGTGAGGACAAGTGGGGTTTGCGAATCATCCAACAGATACCGGATGCGATCTTCCGGATATTCCGGATCGATCGGCACATAAGCGGCTCCCGCTTTTAAAATGCCGTACAGCCCCACCATCATTTCAAAGGAACGCTGCGCCATCAGCCCGACGACCGTGTTTTCACCAATCCCTCTCTGTCGCAGGTCGTGCGCCACTTGGTTCGCTCGGCGGTTGAATTCCCGATAGGTCAACTCCTCGTTTTCAAACACCAGCGCCACGCGATCAGGCGTTTTGGCGACCTGCTCCTCAAACCGCTCGATGACAGTCTTGAGGTTTTGCGGCCGGGTGGTCGTGTCGTTAAAGTCCACCAAAATCTGGCGGCGCTCCTCGGCCGAAAGCATATCCAACTTCGCCAACCGGATTTCCGCATCGTCGACGACCTGTTGCAAAAGATTGGTAAAGTGCCCAGCCAACCGCTCAATCGTTTCCCGTG
>DASTWJ010000021.1:0-35006 GCA_035776695.1 Bacilli bacterium | reverse complement strand
ATGCTTCGTCCGGCGTTGCGACCACGGATGGGAGCGCATTTAGCCGGGCTACCGCTATCCAATTTTGGTGAGCCATGAAGGACTTGAACCTTCGACACCCTGATTAAAAGTCAGGTGCTCTACCAACTGAGCTAATGGCTCGAATCATAGATGATTCGTCCGGCGTTGCGACCACGGATGGGAGCGAACTTAGCCGGGCTTCCTTTCGTCATCCGCTTCGTTTTCGTGTGTCTCTCGCGGCGACAAGAGTTATCATACCACGAACCCTAGAATCGTTCAAAGCTTGTATTCTAGCAATTTGAGTCGAATTCTGTCGTTTTAGCGACTAGCCTCTCTCACACTCATCACTAGGGTAGATTTACTCGATCATCCGCCTTCCATTGAGCATGAAAAAGGGAACCTCCTACTAGGAAGTTCCCTCTACGACGCGTATCTTAGCGGTTACGACGCAGGAACGCCGGGATGTCCAGGTTGTCCATGTTGGAGCTACCGGAACCGGAGTTCGAGCTGCTGCCGCCGCCTGCAAACGGCTTGATGTCCGTCTTGTTCAGCGTCTGAGCTTTCGGCTTCGGATCTTCTTCGCGCTGCTCAAAACCGGTCGCGATGACGGTGACGATCACTTCGTCTTTGAGATCCGGGTTGATCACCGCACCGAAGATCATGTTGACCTCCGGGTCGGCTGCAGACGCGACGATGTCGGCCGCTTCGTTCACTTCAAACAGCGAGATGTTCGTCCCACCGGCAATATGCATCAGCACACCGCGTGCGCCGTCGATCGGCGTTTGCAACAGCGGAGAGAGAATCGCTTTCTTCGCCGCTTCCGCCGCCCGGTTCTCACCGGATGCCACACCGATGCCCATCAGGGCGGACCCGCGCTCGGTCATGATCGTCTTGACGTCGGCAAAGTCGACGTTGATCAAGCCCGGTACGGCGATCAGGTCGGAAATGCCTTGGACACCTTGACGCAACACGTTGTCCGCTTCGCGGAACGCTTCCAGCATCGGGGTGTTCTTGTCGACGATTTGCAACAGGCGGTCGTTTGGGATGATGATCAGCGTGTCGACCTTTTCCTTCAGCGCATTGATGCCCGCTTCCGCTTGGTTCATGCGGCGACGGCCTTCAAAGGTGAACGGCTTGGTGACAACGCCGACGGTCAGCGCGCCCAGTTCCTTCGCGATCTCCGCGACGACGGGAGCCGCACCGGTACCGGTGCCGCCGCCCATGCCTGCGGTGACGAAGACCATGTCCGCCCCACGCAGCGCGTTCATGATCAGTTCGCGGGATTCTTCCGCCGCTTTCTTGCCGATCTCCGGGTTGGCGCCGGCGCCGAGACCGCGGGTCAGCTTCTCGCCGATTTGCAGGCGGTGTTCGGCTTTCGACAGGTGCAGCGCTTGGGCATCGGTGTTGACGACGATAAACTCGACGCCTTTGATGCCGGATTCGATCATGCGATTGACAGCGTTGCAACCGCCGCCGCCGCAACCGATGACCTTAATCTGCGCGAGGGCCTCTATATCAAGATCAAACTCCAACATAATACTTTCTTCCTCCTCACTACTCAAACCATGTTGTACCTATTCTGCTGCGATGAATCAGACAAACTCGCTGAACCAGTTCTTGATGCGATCCACGAGGCCCCCGCCGTTGCTGCCGTTGCCGCCGCTGGTTTTGCGACGCGGTGCTTGGGTCGGTTCCGGCTTGTGGGAATAATGACGCGAAATGTAGCGAATGATCCCCACCCCGTTGATGAACGAAGTATCCCGTACACCGAGGTACTCCGGAATCGCGACGCGAACGCTCGCATCGAGTTCCACTTCCCCCAACTTGTCGAGTTGCTGAATCGTCGCCGCACCGCCGGTCAGTACATAGCCGCTCGGCACTTCACTGTATCCCATCTTCTCAACCGATTGGCGAATCATCAGGAAGATCTCCTGCAACCGCGGCTCGATGATGTAAGCGAGGTCTACTTGATTGAATTCCTTTTCCACGTTGCTGCCGACGCGAGCCACCTTGAACGTTTCTTCCGGGTTCGACTCGCTGACCAGCGAACAACCGTGGCGCAGTTTGATCTTTTCCGCGACGTCCGATTGAGTCTTGAGACCGATCGAGATGTCGTTGGTGACATGATCACCGCCGACCGGCAAAACGGTCGTCGCTTCCAAGATGCCTTCTTTAAACAGGGAGACCGTAGTTTGGCCGGCTCCCATGTCAACCAGGCATACGCCCAAGTTTCGTTCATCGTCCGACAGCGCGACCGAAGCGGCCGCGAGCGGGTTCAGCACCAAGCCTGCGATCTGCAAGCCGGCACGCTCAATGCAACGCACCAAGTTGTGAATCACCGTGCGTGAACCGGTGATGATGTAGGCGTCGACTTCCAGCCGCACCCCGATCATCCCGCGCGGGTCGGTGATGTCTTTCAACCCGTCGACGACATAGCCCTTCGGCACGACGTCGATGATCTCACGCTCCGGCGGCAGGGCGATGACTCGCGCCGCCTGCAACACGCGATCGATGTCTTCTTCCGAAATTTCGCGATTCGGTGAATTGACGGCAACAACGCCTTGGCTATTCTGAAGGGAGATATGATTGCCCGAGATGCCGACGTAGGCGGATGTGATCTGGATGCCCACCATTCGTTCGGCATGGTCGATCGCAGAGCGGATCGACTGTACGGTCTTATCTATATCAACGATAGCACCTTTTCGAATTCCGTCACCGTCAGCAGAACCGACGCCGATAATTTGGATGCCTGTGCCATTCACTTCACCAATGATGGCTCTTACTTTGGATGTTCCGATGTCTAAGCTGACGATGATATCGCCGTTTGTCAAGCGGTGGCACCTCCCTATTGCACTTGCACAACTTTCCTAGGAAAAAACTCTCTTCCTCGTATCAGTTTCTAAATTCAACGCAATGTGTCGATTCCCTTTTTTTCGGAACAACTTTCTTTAAAAAAAGTTGGGCTATCAAGGGCTTTGCCAGCACTATTTTCCAGCCTGTGTGCGCGAGCGGTTGACCATCAGCCGACGGATGGTGGCGATGTTGTTAAACAACCGGACCCCAAAGGCGAAAACGGCCGCCAGATACAGGTCGACGCCCAGTTGGACACCGATGAAAGCCAGCAGGGCCGCCAGCAGCGTGTTGAAGAAAAACCCGCTGATGAAGACGGAGCTGTCGAACGATTTCTCCAGACTCGCTCGGATGCCGCCAAACACCGTGTCCAGCGCCGCCAGAATGGCGATCGACAGGTAGGAGCTGTATTGCAAGGAAATCCGAAGGTCAAACGCGAGGCCGATAAAAACGCCCAAGGCGAGGCCGATCATGGGAATCCATATCATAATCCATTGTCTCCTTCTGGTTTGGCATACTCATAGCTGACCGTCTCATCATATTTCGGGACGAGCAGCGATCCGTCCTTCACTTCCACCATTTCCAAATGCTTCCCGATCCCGGCATAGTCGACAGGCAGTTCGTTGCCGAGGATGCCGACCTTCATCTGTTCGATGTTGCCGATCGCGCGGATCTCAATCTTGTCGGTGTAGATCATCCGCATGTTGACTTGCAAGTTGGTCGCCGAGACCGAACGAATCGAGGACAGCGAGGTGATGCGATGCCCGTTGATCGAGATCGCCTGCGCGCCGTTGCCGCTCAAATAATTGACGGTCGAATACAAGGCGTGTCCGAGCAGCAGGCCGTTGATCTCCTGCTCTTCCGGCGAGAAGATCTCGGCGGCGCCCGGCTCTTCGGTGATCTTGATGATCAACCCGTTTCCCTGTACGTCGGAGGCACCCGCTTGCATTTTGACTTTCTCCAACTCGTCAGCCATCTCTTTGAGCAGTTCTTCGGTGTCGCCTTTTTTGTTCTTATAGTTCTCGATCTGGTTATTCAAGTTGGCGATCTCGCTGTAGAGGAACAGGCGGCGTTCTTTCGCCTGAATCAGATCGGCCGACAACTGCACGGCGTCCGTCGATTTGGTCGCTTGCAATTTCGACTGGTTGCGAACGGTGGAGAATTGCACCGTCAACATGCAGCCCAACAGGACGCTGACCAGAAAGAGGCTCCATTTGAATTTCTTTTCCATAGCGGTCTCCTTCCTATTTCAGGCCGTTGAAATCGCCGGAGTAGCCCGGAATGATCACAGACGGAGAATTGGTGATCTTCGAGACGCTCAACTGTTTGCCCGGACGGGTCAACACGTCGAACACGCCGCCTTGAAATTCCATCGCTTGCGTCATGTTGCGCACATTGCCGACCGCTTCGAACTTGTACGGCGGCGTGATGCGGATGCCGTTGACCCGCGTGACCGGCCCCAGGCAGATGATGCCCGTCGTGCTCGTGATACGCTCCCCGTTGATGGCGATCGCTTCCGCTCCCGAGAGGGTCAGTTCGTTGACCACCATCTTCAAGTCGTCATCGTGAACGATGTAGTCCTCCGGGCGGGTCAAGTCGGTCACTTCACTGTCGGCGATCGTGAACGAGATGCCCGGTCCCTTGACCGGCAACACCCCGGCCATGATCCGGTATTTGGTCAGTTCGTTGCGCAGCTCCGGTGCCAGACCGGAGTCGCGCCCGATCGTGCTGCCCGCTTGCTTTTCCAGTTCGTGCAGATCTTTGTTCAACTTCTCCAACTCGGATTCGAGTTGTTTCGTTTCCTGATTGACCGCTTGCAATTGCTTGGCGGTATAATTCGCTTTCGGGTCGACAAACGGGATGGTCGGCTGCAAGTCGCCCGCCGCCCGCGTCTGTTTGTATTGCATGGCGAGCATCAAGCCTAGGATGACGGAGATCACGGTCAAAGAGATGGTTAATTTCGTGCGCGGATTCACTTTGGTGCTCATCTAGGCGTCGCTCCCTTCCCGTTCCGTTTCGGCCTGTTGCCCGAACGGTTCATAATAGTTCGATTCGAGCAGGTTGATGATGCCGGGCGCCTTGTCCTTGCCCAGCGCGTTGCGGAAGCGGTCGTAATCCTGCATCTTGTCGGCAAAATGCCGCGCCGGAATACGGACTTCGAACCGATCGCGCATATAGATCTGCCACTGCTCGTCCCCGGTAATATGAATCTCGGAGACTTGGTCAAGAACTTCTCGCTTGACCTCCGGAATCTGCTTCAACAGTTCCAAGAGATCGGCCGACGTCGTCTTTTGCCCCGGCGTTAGTTTCGGTGCTCGTTCCATCGTGATGACCGGCAGTTGCTCCGCTTGTCCCGACTCGGAGCGATCGAGCACGGTGCCGTCCTGCATCAGGCGGTAAAACCCCTTGTCGGTCAGCACAAGACCGGTGATCGACTTTTCGACGATCGCGATCACCGCTTCTCCTGTCCACGATACTTGAACATCGACCGATTCGACAAGCGGGAAGGTTTTCAAAATCTGCGCTTCCGCTTCGTCCGTGTCCACCTTCCAGAAGCTCATGCCCTTTTGCAAACCGGCGGCTCTGAGCAGTTCGTCGTAGCGCACTTGGTGATTGCCTTTCACCTCAATGTAGGAGAGGGCGGACAGCGGTGACTTGAGAAAGACGGCGAGCAGCACCGCTGCGAAGAAAATCAACACGAAAAGCAACGCCTTCCAATTCGGTCGGCGCTTCTTCTCCGGCTTTTGTTGTTCCTGATACGTTTCGAGTACGGTCGGCGGCGTTTCGTGCATGTATGACCTGTCTCCTTTTTCGAGAAATTCCGATATAAAAAAACAAACGACATATACTGAGGATATGCCGCTCTGTATATACTGTACGGAGCCTAGCATGGTACATGTCGGTACGCTTGAACAAAACTACTATTCTGTACGATTATTATAGCATTTTCAAGTCGTTTTTCAATATAAGAAAGACGATACGCCCCGTTCGGCATATCGTCTCTTTGTGTTGTCGATTCGATTTAGCGTTCCCGCTCGACGCGCTTGATCTTCGCGCCAAGCGAAGCGAACAGATCCTCGACCCGCTCATACCCGCGGTCGATGTGGTGCAACTGTTCCACATAGGTCGTGCCGTTGCCGGCCAGACCTGCCAGAATCAGCGCCGCGCCGGCCCGCAGGTCGGACGCTTCGACGACCGCTCCGGTCAACTCGGGCACGCCTTCGATAAACGCCGTGCGCAGGTCCGTTTTGACTTTCGCACCCATCCGGTTCAATTCGCTGACATGCTTGAACCGCCCTTCGAACACCGATTCGGTGATCACCGACGTCCCTTTGGCGATCGACAGCAGCGCCATAAACGGCGATTGCAAGTCGGTCGGAAAGCCGGGGTAATAGCTGGTCTGGATGCGGTCGATCGCCAGCGGTCTGCGATCGGCACGCACGTTGATCACATCTTGGTTCACCGAGACATGAGCGCCCGTCTCCCGCAGCTTGGTGATCACCGCGCCGAGATGATCGGCGTTGGTGTTGGTCAAGGTGATGTTCCCTTGGGTGATCGCCGCCGCCAGCATCATCGTGCCGGTGACGATCCGATCGGGAATCACCCGATAGTTGATCGCCTGCAAGCGGTCGACCCCTTCGATGATCACTCGGTTTTCGCCTGCGCCCTTGATCTTGGCGCCCATCGCGTTCAGAAAGTCGGTGAGATCGACGATTTCCGGTTCGCGTGCGGCGTTGTCAATCACGGTGGTGCCTTTGGCAAAGACGGCGGCCATGATCAGATTCTCCGTCGCGCCGACGCTCGGCAGGTCGAGATAGAGGTTCGCCCCGCGCAATTCGGAAGCGGTGCATTCGATATAGCCGTGCTTCTCTTCGATCTGAGCGCCCAAGGCGCGCAGGCCTTTCAGGTGCAGGTCGATCGGTCGAGAGCCGATCGTACAGCCGCCCGGCGTCGACACGCGCACCTGCCCGTAGCGGGCGAGAATCGGCCCCATCAGGAAAATCGATGAGCGCATCCGGCGCATCAGATGCTCCGGCACTTCGGTACTGGTCAAAAGAGCGTCGACGCGAATCGTCGAGCCCTGCACGCGTACCTTCGCACCCAATTGCCGCAAAATGGTTGTCATCACGCGAATGTCCTGCAGATCGGGAACGTCTTCCAGCACGCTCTCCCCGGTCGCCAGCACCGTCGCCGCCAACAGCGGCAACGCCGCGTTTTTCGCGCCGTGGACGCGCAGGGTTCCCGTCAGCCGATGCCCACCCTGAATGGCTAAGCATTCCGCCACCGCGTGTCACCTCCCCGTCATGTACTACTCGCCAACGATTCGTACTTCCGGGTGCATGTCGTATCCGTATTTTTGTAAAAGGGTCTGTTGCACGAGTTCGATCAGTGCGATCACATCTGCCGCTTTGGCGCCCCCGATGTTCACAATGAAATTGCCGTGGAGCTCGGAAATTTGCGCACCGCCGACCGTCGTGCCCTTCAGCCCCGCCTGCTCGACCAGAAGCCCGGCATGAGAGCCCTCGGGGTTGCGAAACACGGAGCCGCAGCTCGGCATCGCCAACGGTTGGGTCGTCTGGCGGCGTTTCGCCCAAGATTTGACCCGTTCGCTCATCTCTACGCTGTCTCCGGGTTGCAGGCGGAAGGTCGCATCGACCACCACGCCCGGTTGATCCTTGAGCAGCGAATACCGATAAGCGAAATTCAGATCGGCGTGTTGCAGGTGCCTGACGTTCCCGTCGGGGGTCAGCACATGACAATCGATCAGGACGTCTTTCACCTCACCACCGTGTGCCCCCGCGTTCATCATCACCGCACCGCCGACCGTGCCGGGAATCCCGGTCGCAAATTCCAGCCCGCTAAGCCCTTGACGAATCGCTTGCTTGGCGGCGGAAACGAACGAGCGCCCGCCTTGTGCGGTCAACGTGTCTCCGTTGATCGACAGGTCGGCATAATTGTCAGCCAGCTTGATGACGACACCGCGCAAGCCGTTGTCGCGCACCAACAGGTTGGAACCTTTGCCGATCACATACCACGGGATGCCATTCGCCTTGGTGATCTCCATGATCCGCACGAGGTGTTCCAACCGGGTAGGCAACAGGAATACGTCGGCGGGTCCGCCAATCTTCCAGCTCGTGTGCTTGGAAAGCGGTTCGTCGAACAGTACCGTTCCGACATCTTCTCCGGTAAATAGGGATTGGATTTGTTCTCTGTTCATCGCGTACCTCCAGCCAAACTGAACAATTTTCACTCGGTTTCCGCTTCGTACCCCCATCATATGGAGCGGACAAAAAAGGTGTGACATTCGCCCAAAAAAGAGCAAAAAACCTGAGCTTGCAAGAGCTCAGGCTTCTGCCTTGCCACAAAGCCGGCCTCATGAATTCGCCTCTATCGTACCACAGACGATATGCCCCGTCACCTTGTTTGCCTTGAGATGTTGAGCAGGATGCCGACCCCTGTCAGCATCAGCGTCAGCGACGATCCCCCGTAGGAGATAAAGGGAAGCGTGATCCCCGTGACCGGCATCGAGCCGGTGACGACGCCGATGTTGATGATCACCTGTACCGCGATCATCCCGGTGATCCCGACCGCCAACAGCGAGCCGAACGCGTCGGGCGCGGTGACCGCCGTGCGCAGCCCCCGCCAGACGAGCAACAGGAACAGAAGCAACACCGTCGCCCCGCCGATAAAGCCGAGCTCCTCCGCCAAGATCGAGAACACGAAGTCGGTCTGCGGCTCCGGCAGGTAGAGGAACTTTTGCCGGCTGCGACCCAGCCCCAAGCCCATCAGACCGCCCGGCCCGATCGCGTACAGGGACTGGATGATGTGGTACCCCGCATCGAGCGGATAGGACCACGGATCGAGAAATGCAAAGATGCGCTTCAAGCGATACGGCGCGACGACAACCAAGCCGACAAACGCGGGAATCGCCAAGCTCGCCAGACCGAGCAGATGTGAGATGCGCGCACCGGCGGCAAAGATCATGATGATCGCCGTGCCCATCAGGACGGTGGATTGTCCAAGGTCAGGCTCCAACATGATCAGGCCGACGGCCGCGATGACGATGGCGAGCGGTGGCAACAGACCGCGCTTGAACTCCTGCATTCGCTCCTGGTGCTTTGATAACCAATGGGCGAAAAAGATGATCATCCCCAACTTGGCGAACTCGGACGGCTGAATCCCCAGCGATCCGATGCCAAGCCATGCTCGCGAGCCGCCCCGCACCGAGCCGATGCCCGGAATCACGACGGCGACGAGAAAGAGGAAGCAGATGATCAGCAGCGGCTTGGCGACTTTTCTGAGCTTGTGGTAATCGTAGTTCATCATCACGAACATCGAGATGACCCCGAGTACCGCCCACATCAACTGCCGCTTGGCGTAGAAAAACGAATCGTCAAACTTCTGAGCGGAGAGTACTGCGCTGGCACTATACACGATCACGACGCCGATCCCGAGAAGCAAAAGCGTGGACAGGATGATCAGCGTATCCGGATATGTCTTGATCTTGCCTTGCAAGGCAACATTCACCCCCGGTGCTCGGTCTCGTCCAATCGCTATAATGTATGCACAGCTTTTTTAAACATGCTCCCTCTCTCTTCAAACGACCCGAACATGTCCCAACTTGCGCAGGCGGGCGAAAGCAACACCACATCGCCGGCCGTAGCCGCTTCGGCAGCCGCTTGTACCGCCTGCTCCAGCGTGTCCGCCTTCTGCGCCGGTACGCCGGCCTGCGCCGCCACCGCCAGCAGTTTGTCGGCCGCTTGCCCGATGGCGACCAGATGCTTGACGCTTTTATCAAACACAGGCACCAGCTCCGGGAAGGTCGTGCCGCGGTCGAGACCGCCTGCGATCAGCACGACGTTGCCGGCAAACCCGCCGATCGCTCGGCTGGCCGCTTCCGCATTGGTCGCTTTGGAATCATTGTAAAAGTCCACACCGTCGATCGTCCGCACATATTCGGTGCGGTGCTCGACGCCTTCAAACGTGCGCGCAGCCTCCGCGATCGCTTCGGGAGCCGCTCCGGCCGACAAGGCGATCGCTGCGGCAGCCAACACATTTTCCATATTGTGCTGCCCTTTGAGCTTCACATCCGCGACCGGAAGAAGAGAGATCGAGTTGCCGTGCATGATAGCTTGGATAACTCCATCCTTGACAAAAACGCCCTCTTCTAATACTTGCGTCGCCGAGAACGGGAAGACGCGCGCTTTCGTCGTACGAGCGACTTCGCGCACCATCTCCTGATCCCAATTCAGCACGGCGACGTCCTCTTCCGTCTGGTTTTGAAAAAGACGAACTTTCGCTTTCCGATACTCTTCCATCGACCCGTGATAGTCGAGGTGCGCGGCATACAGATTCAACAGCGCCCCGACCTTCGGGCGAAACTGCTCGATCCCGAGCATTTGAAACGACGACAGTTCGGCCACCAGCCAATGATCGGCCGGCGTCTCCTCCGCCACGTTGGTCAGCGCGTGACCGATGTTGCCCGCGACGACCGGATGCAACCCGGCGCGGTCGAGCATCCGTCCGACCAGCGTGGTCGTCGTCGTCTTGCCGTTGCTGCCGGTGATGCCGATGATCGGCGCCTTGGCGAAGCGATAGGCCAACTCGACTTCCACATAGACGGGCAGCCCGAGCGCCAACGCTTGCGCCACCGGGGCTGCCGTATAGGGAATGCCCGGATTTTTCACGACCAAATCAAGCCCGGAATGGACGATGCCTTCCGGATGGCCGCCGCCGATCACTTCGATCCCCAACGCCTGCAAGTCTGTCGCCTCTTGTCCCAATTCGGACAAAGGCTTCTGATCGTTTACGACCACCTGTGCGCCGTGTCGGTGCAACAGGCGAGCCACCGCCGCGCCGGAGCGCGCCAGTCCCAACACGAGCACTTTCTTGCCTGACAACTCCATTTCCGTTCGCTCCCGTTACGTAAGATACAGGGCCAAAGCCCCTACCGCAAACAATATACCGACCGACCAGAACGTGGTCACCACGCGCCACTCGGACCAGCCGACCAGCTCGAAGTGATGGTGCAAGGGGCTCATCTTGAACACCCGCTTGCCGAACGTCTGGAAGGAGAACACCTGAATTACGACAGACAGCGCCTCCAGCACGAACACGCCGCCGATCAGAATCAGCCAGATCTCCGTCTTGGTCAAAATCGACACGCCGGCCAGCGCACCGCCCAGCGCGAGCGAACCGACGTCGCCCATGAACACTTTGGCCGGGTTGATGTTGAAGACGAGAAAGCCGAGCAATGCGCCGACCATCGCCGCACAGAAGATCGCCACGTCCGGGTTGGACGTAAACCACGCCAACACCGCGTAGGAGGCGAAAGCGATCGCCGTCGTGCCGGCCGCCAGCCCGTCAAGGCCGTCCGTCAGGTTGACGGCGTTCGAATAGCCGATCACCATCAGGATCAGGAACGGCAGATAGAAGAACCCGAGGTTCCAGTGCCAGTCGACGATCGGAATCGTGATCGACATATCGACCATGCCGGTCCAGTACAAGACAACATAGAGAATCAGACCGACAATCAACTGGCCCAGCAGCTTTTGGCGGGCGGTGAGGCCGAGGTTGCGCTTCATCGCCACTTTGATGTAATCGTCACAAAACCCGACAAGTCCGTAGCCCAAGGTGATGAACAGCAACAGATACATCTCCTTGGAACCGCCGGAGAACTTCAGCGCGGTGATCGTCGCGGCCAGCAGGAAGATCATCCCGCCCATTGTCGGGGTGCCGGCCTTTTTCTTGTGTCCCTCCGGTCCTTCCGCTCGGATCGACTGCCCGAATTTCAACCGTCGCAAAAACGGAATGAACAGCGGGGCGAGTAGCAAGGCGATGACAAAGCCCACCCCTGTGGTCCACAGCATTGTTTCCATATCCATAAACGTTGGTCCTCCCTATTCACTTCAGCGTCCTATCAACTGTTTCACCACAACGTCCAGCCCGATGCCAAGCGATGCCTTGACCAGCACCGTCGCCGAGTCGGCGCCCGTTTGCGTGGCCTCTTGCAACAACGCTTCCACATGGTGAGACGCTTGTTCCTTGTCATCGGTGACAAAAAGATGCGCTTGCGAGAAGCCGTTGGCCACAGCGCCGTCTGCGATCAGACGTGCCAGTTCGCCGATGCAGACCAAACGTTCGATCCCCGTACGGGCGACAAAAGCGCCGATTTCTTCATGCATACGTGCCGTGTCCGCCCCTAATTCCAACATCCCGCCGAGCACGGCCACGCGCAAGTCCCCCGGCACTTCGGCCAAGACTTTCAGCGCCGCCTTCATCGAGGTGGGAGACGCGTTGTAGGAATCGTCGATGATCATGCCCCCGACACGGGCTTTTTTCACTTCCAGCCGCCGTGCGGTCAGCTTGACTTTCCCCAGCCCATCGCGGATCTCTTTACGGGTCAGCCCGAGTTCCAAGCCGACGGCGATGGCGGCCAGCGCGTTGGTGAGCTGATGTTGCCCCATCACGGGCAAGGTGTAGACCGTCTCATCCCCCGGCAAGGAAAAGCGCGAACCGAGCAGACCGAGATTCTCCGCGGAAACGGCGCGCACATCGTTGCCCTCCTGCAAGCCGAACCACAATACCTCCGCCTGCGTCTTGTCGGCCCGTTCCCGCAACAGCGGTTCGTCCCCGAACAGGATCGCTTTGCCGTCGGCGGGCAACTGCTCGATCAACTCGCATTTCGCATCGGCAATTCCGCTGCGGCTGCCCAAAAATTCGATGTGCGCTTCCCCGATGTTGGTGATCACGCCGAGCGACGGGTGGGCAAACCTTGCGAGCCGTTCAATCTCACCCGCATGGTTCATGCCCATCTCCAACACGGCGACTTCCGTGTCCTCTTCCAACGCCAACAGCATCAAGGGCAGCCCGATGTGGTTGTTCAGGTTGCCGAGCGTCTTCTGCACCTTGAATCGCTCCGACAGCACGGAGGTGATCATATCTTTCGTCGAAGTTTTGCCGTTGCTGCCGGTGACGCCGACGACGGTGACGTTCAATTGCTCGCGGTAGCCCTGCGCCAGACGCTGCAGCCCTTGTAACGTATCGTCAACCTCGATCAGCGCCATCTCCGTTTGAGGGCGCGGGCGACCCGTTTGCCACAGTGCCGCTACGGCACCCTGCTTCTGTGCTTGTGCGATAAAATCATGCCCGTCGAAGCGCTCTCCGACGATCGGCACGAACAAGTTTCCCGTCATGTCTTTGCGCGTATCGGTCGCAACGCCGACCACCTGTTGATCGGAAGCGCCTTGGATCAAGCGCCCGCCGGAAAGCGTCGCGACTTCGCCTGCTGTTCGTCTGATCATAGTTCACCCCGAATCGCTTGGGCCGCCACTTCCCGATCATCAAAATGATGCTTCGTGCGGCCGATGATCTGATATGTCTCATGCCCTTTGCCGGCGATCAGAATCACATCGTCCGCCTTGGCCAGTTCCACCGCATAGCGGATCGCCGAAGTGCGGTCGGTGATCCGCACGTAGCGCTCCCGAGCCGTATCGGCCAATCCGGCCTCCATGTCGTCGAGAATGCGCTCCGGATCTTCCGTGCGCGGGTTGTCGGACGTAATGATCGCGAGGTCGGCATACTGCGCCGCGATGCCCGCCATCAGCGGCCGCTTGGTGCGGTCGCGGTCGCCGCCGCAGCCGACGATGCAATACACCCTGCCCGTCGCAAACTCGTTGACCGTCTTCAAGGCGTTTTCCAACGAATCGGGCGTATGCGAATAATCGACGATCACAGTAAAATCCTGTCCCGCATCGACGCTCTCGAAACGTCCGTTGACACCGGGAATTCGCTCGAGCGACGATTTGATCTGCTCAAGCGACACCCCTTCACGCAAGCAGGCGGCCAGCGCAGCCAATGCGTTGTAAACGTTGAATTTACCGTGCATTTGCAGGTTGAACCGCTCGGTCCCGGCAAAGCTCTCCACCGTAAACGACACGCCCCGCGCCTCCACCCGGACATCGACGGCGCGCACATCGGCCGGGTTGTCGATGCCATAGGTGATCACCTGCGCCGTGGTCGCCCGTTGAAAAAAGTCGACCTGTTCGTCATCCGCGTTGAGGATCGCCACTTGGTTCTCCTCCGGCACCTCGCTGTATGTATTGCCTAAGCGGGCAAAAAATTTCGCTTTCGCCAGCCGGTACTCTTCCATCGAGCCGTGATAATCGAGATGATCCTGCGACAGGTTGGTGTAGATCGCCGTGTGAAAATGAACCCCGGCCACCCGTTGCATCTCCACCGCGTGCGAAGACACCTCCATCACCGGATATTCGGTGCCGATCTCTCGCATCCGGTGGAACACGTCCTGCAACGTTGCCGCTTCCGGCGTCGTGTTGGCGTTCTCCGACTCCTCATCGCCGATCCGCGTCTTGATCGTGCCGATCAGTCCGGTCTTGTGTCCGGCATCGCTGAGAATCGCGTCGATCAGGTGAGTGGTCGTCGTCTTGCCGTTCGTGCCGGTGACGCCGATCACCTTCATGCTCTTGGTCGGCTGGCGATAGAAAACGGAAGCAAGCACCGCAATCGCCGCCCGCGTGCTGCGGACGACGATCTGCGGTGCCTGAATCCCCTCGATCGCTTGTTCCACCAGCACGGCGGAGGCTCCCGCCTCCACCGCCTGATGTACGTACTTGTGCCCGTCAACCGTATAGCCGCGCATGGCGACAAACAGGGAGCCCGGCTTGACTTGCCGAGAATCCTCCGTCAGATGCTCTATGTGTACATCGGGATCTCCGATGACCTGTTTCAAGAAAATCGGGGCAATCAGCTCTTGCAATCGCACAGGCGCTCCTCCTCAACGTGTTCAAAATCTCCATTCAAACCCCATTATCAACCAAAGTGCCGCCGTTCACAAGGTGCGCCGCACCGCATTTAGGGTGTTTTTGGTGCAGGTGGGGGCGATTGATTCGGCTGGGTCTGCTTTTTATCATCCGGCAACGGTTTGCCGTCCGGCGTTTCGGCCAGGTACAGGCGGATCGTCGAGTCGGGCGGCACTTTCGTCCCTTCCGCCGGCTGCTGGTCGACGATGTACTTGCCCGTACCGGAGGTGGCGACTTTCAGGGTCAATCCCGCTTGGATCATCTCCCGCTTCGCTTCCTCCACCGTCAGGCCGTGAATCTTCGGTACTTCGACCGGCTTGATGTCGTATACTTGGTATTCTTTGCTCAAGCCGTTTTTGCTCGTCGGAACGTCCAGATAATGCAGCGCATCCCCGAGGATGTTTCCGACGACCGGCGCCGCAATCACACCGCCGAAGATCAGCGGGGCGTGCGGGTTGTCGATCGCGATGTAGGCGACGAGGCGCGGGTTGTCAACCGGGGCCATCCCAATAAAGGATACGATATAGTGTCCGCTTTTGTAGGCGCCGTTCTCCGCGACCTGCGCCGTACCGGTCTTGCCGCCGACGCGATAGCCGTCGAGATAGGCGTTGCGACCGGAGCCCTTGGCGACGACCGACTCGAGCGTCTCGCGCACTTGCTTCGCCGTACTTTCAGATACGACGCGGCGCACCGGTTCCGGTTGGACGTTCTCGACCACTTCGTTCGTATCCGGGTCACGCCACTCCTTGACGAGGTGCGGCTTCATCAGCTCCCCGCCGTTGGCGATCGCGGATACGGCCATCACCTGCTGAATCGGGGTGACGGAGACGCCTTGGCCGAACGAGGTGGTCGCCAATTCCAGCGGGCCGACCTGTTGCGGTTTGAACAGGATGCCTTTGCCTTCACCCGGCAGGTCGATGCCCGTCTTTTTGCCAAATCCGAAATTGTAGATGTACTCGAACAGCTTTTGCTTACCCAGTTTCTCGCCCATCAGCATGAAACCGGGGTTGCAGGAATTTTCGACGACTTCGCGCATCGTCTCATCCCCGTGACCGCCCGACTTCCAGCAGCGAATCTTGCGTCCCGCCACCGTGTAGTAGCCCGGGTCGTAGAACGGGTCATCCAAATCGATTTTCTTCTCTTCCAGCGCGGCAGCCAGCGTCACGATCTTAAACGTGGAGCCCGGCTCGAAGTTTTTCCAGATCGCGAGGTCGCGGTTGTACGCTTCCTGCGGGTATTCGCGGTAGTTGCCCGGCTCGTAAGTCGGGTAGTTCGCCAGCGAGAGGATCTCGCCCGTCTTCGGGTCGGCGACGATCGCCATCACCCCGTCCGGCTTGTACTGAGCGACGACGTTTTGGATCTCCCGTTCGACGAACGTCTGGATTTCCTTGTCGATCGTCGTCACCATGTTCAGCCCGTCTTTGGGCGCGACATATTCGTCGTTCTCCAGCGGCATTTCGTTATGGCGAGCGTCGGCGAAAAAGGAAACGCGCCCCCGCTCCCCTTTTAACTGTTCATCATACCACGCCTCCAACCCGGTCAACCCTTGGTTGTCGACGCCGGTGAAGCCGAGCACGTGTGCCGCCAGCCCGCCGTCCGGGTATTGGCGCTTGCCCTCTTCGGTCACATAGACGCCCGGCAGGCTCAGATGCCTGACTTCCTGCGCTTTTTCATCGCTGATCTTGCGCCCGCCCGGTTGCAGGTAGACGATCAGGGTTTTCTTGGAGATCATCTTCAACACTTTGTCTTCCGCCATGCCGAGCGTCTTGGCGAGCTTTTGCGCCGTGCCCGGTTTGTCTTTGACCTGCGCCGGATAGACGACGACCGTCGGGGCCGACGAATTGTAGGCGAGCACTTCGCCGTTGCGGTCCAAGATCATGCCGCGCTTGGCCTCGACGGGGATGTTGCGCCGCCAGAGATCTTCCGCTTGGGCGGTCAACCAAGGCGATTGCACCATTTGCAGATAGGCGAGCCGGACGATCAAAGCCACAAAGAGAAAGGCCAACGCACCTAAGACGATGATAAGCCGTTTTCGTAACAGGGAATTTGTCACACGCAACGTTTGTACGCCTCCTTTTGCACATAACGCAAGTACAACCATACCCAACGTTATGCAGAAAAAAGGTGTACAAGAACCGACGCAAAAACCCCGCAGTTCAAGACTGCGGGGTCAGTTCCAACGGGACCGCCGTCCCGAACGGCACCAAGGTACCGGGCGGCACGCCCTGTTTGCTTACATAGCCGGAGCCCTTGGGCTCGATCTTCAGATGCAACAGTTGCAACGTCTCCATCGCTTCCCGCAACGATTGGCCGGAGAGGTCCGGCATTTTGACCTTGCCGTCGGCACTGCCTTCCGGGCCGAGGTAGACTTTGATCTCCGTTCCCTTGGGCAGTTGATCGTAGGAGACATCGGGCATCTGGTTGGTGACCCGTGGCCCATCTCCGATCACCGTCAGCTTGAAGCCGCTCTGCTCCGCTTGCGACTTGGCTTGCTCAGACGTCGCTCCGATCAGGTCGGGGATCTTCGCATAGACGACCGGCTCTTGCTTCTTCGGTGCCGGGTGCGCCACTTCCTGACCCGCTTGGATCACCTGCACCTGATCCGGACCATGGTCATTCGGATCGACCGGCACTTGCAAGTAACGGAGCGACTTTTCCATCACGACTTTCGCCGACGGAGCGGCGATGTAGGAGCCGAATTGAAACGGTGCGTTCTGCGTCGGCTGGTCGACGGTGACATAGACGACGATGCGCGGCTTGTTGCTGGGGGCGAACCCCATGAAGGACAGGCGGTATTTGTTGTCCGCATAGCCGACTTCCCCGTTCCCCTTCGGCACCTGCGCCGTACCGGTTTTCCCGGCGACGTGGTACCCTTGGATGTAGTTGCGATGCAGGCTGTCGGCGTTGACCGTCTCCTCCAACACTTGGCGGACGACACCAAGCGTTTCTTCGTCGGCGATCTTGCCGACCGCTTGCGGCTTGAACTCCTTGACCGTCTCCCCCGTCTCCTGATCGCGGAACTCCTTGACCAGATGCGGTTTGTACAGCGTGCCGCCGTTGGCGACGGCGCACAGCGCCATCACCTGCTGCATCGGCGTCACGGAGATGCCTTGCCCGAAGGACGTGGATGCGAGGTCGGACTCGCGCATCGTCTTCAAGTCGTACAATTGCGAATCACCTTCCGCCGGGAGGTCGATGCCGGTCGGCTTGTCGAACCCGAATCGGTAGATGTAATCGTACAGCAGGTCTTTGCCGAGCTTCTGCCCGATCTTGACGAACCCGACGTTCGAGGAGTGGTAGACGCCTTCGCGGTAGGAGATCCGTCCCCACCCGGTCGTCTCCCAGTCGGAGAACGTTTCGCCGCCCACGTCGATCGAGCCCGACTCGAACGTGTCGTTCAGGTTCAACTTGTTCTCGGCCAAAGCGGCCGATAAGACGAACACTTTAAACGTCGACCCCGGCTCGAACGAGCGCAGCGCCCAGTTGTTCCACAGCGCTTCCGAATCGGCTTTGGCGTACTCGTTCGGGTTATACGCCGGACGGTTGCCCAGCGCGAGGATCTCGCCGTTGTTCGGGTCGGCCACGATGATCGAGGCGTGCTTGGGCGCATAAGTCGTGACGATGTTGTTCAACTCGTCCTCGACAAAATGCTGAATCACCGAATCGAGCGTCAACACGACGTCTTTGCCGTCGATCGGCGGCACCAGCTCTTTGACGTCGTAGGTCGGCAACGGGTTGCCCGCGTTGTCCGTGTAGTATTCGGCGAACCCCGGCTTGCCCATCAGCACGTCGTCATACACCGCTTCGATGCCGGCGAGACCGCTTTCCAACGGATCGCTTTCACTCTTGCGCTGGGCGTTCATCCCGTAAAACCCGAGCACGTGCGCGGCGAAGTCGTTGTTCGGATACTGGCGCAAGTCGGTGCGGATCGTCGAGATACCCAAGAAACGATCCTGCTCGTGCATCTCGTTGATCTTGTCGTTCACTTCGGCCGGGAGTTTCTTGGACTTCGGCCCCAGCCCGATGCCTTTCACATCCTGCATCGAAGGGTCATCGTAGTTGTCCATATAGGACAACAGCTCGTCTTCCGTCGCTCCGAGCAACGGGGCGAGAAAACGGGCATACGCCTCCGGCGTGTCCCCGTTCTTCCTCGCCTCTTTTGCCCGAAACCGATCGAGCGAAATGTTGATGTCATACGCGACCCCGGTGAAGACCAACTTGTTCTCCCCCGAGCGGTCGTAGATCGTGCCGCGCGTGCCGACGATCGGCCGCTCCACTTTGATCGTGTCCTGCGCGGCGTCGGACAGCGAATTGGCTTCCGCAACTTGAATGTACAGCAAGCGCATCAGCAACAAGACCATCAGAACCAAGAACCCGAGACGCAACCAGCGAGAGCGAAGGCGCATGACTCGATCGTTCATCAGTTGGCGCTCCCTTGGCTCCCTTGGAGGATCACGATCTGATCTTGTCCGACCGTTTTCATCCCCAACTGGTTGGCGGCCACGTTCTTGATCCGTTCAGCGGAGGACAATTCGAGCATCTCCTGTTCGAGGCGCAACTTCTCGTCGTTGATCGCTTGCAATTGATCTTTCTGTTCTTGAATCTGGTAGTTCATCGAAACCATATGGGCATAACGTCCGACCAGCGTCAAGGCGATCACGATGCAGACGAGGATCGTGCCCAGCCACTTCAACTTCTCGCGAGCGGCTGCCTTGGACTGTTCGGTACGAGGTTGTACGTGTGTAGAGGTGCTTGTCTGGCGCTGCGCCGATTCCTGCTTCTGAGGCAGGTTGCGCGCCAAGTTATCCCGGTACATCGACATCTGTTATTTCTCCCTTCTCTTCTCCCGTAAAAAAGAGTTCAGCGACTCTACAACTTCTCGGCGATGCGCAACTTGGCTGAACGGGCGCGCGGGTTAACTTCCAGTTCCTGCTGGGACGGCATGATCGGCTTGCGGGTGACGAGCTTGACTTTCGGCTCGTTGTCACACTGGCAGATCGGCAGCTCCGGCGGGCAAATGCAACCGCGGGCCGCTTCCTGCAACGCTTTTTTCGCCATGCGATCCTCCAAGGAGTGGAAAGTGATGACAGCTACCCGACCTCCGGGGTTCAACACGTCGATCGCTTGCTGAATCGCCTCGGCGAAGACGTTCAGCTCGTCGTTGACCGCGATGCGGATCGCTTGGAACGTCCGCTTGGCCGGATGAGGTCCTTCCCTGCGTGCGGCGACTGGGATCGCCGCCTTGATGATGTCGACCAGTTGGCCGGTCGTCTCGATCGGGGACTTGACCCGCTCGTTGACGATGAATTCGGCAATTCGTTTCGACCAACGTTCTTCTCCATACTCATAAAAGATCTGTGCCAGATCGTCCAGGCTCCACGAGTTCACCAAATCTTGCGCGGTGAACGATTGCGTGTTGTCCATCCGCATGTCGAGCGGCGCGTCCTGTTGGTAGGAAAATCCGCGTTCCGCTTCGTCCAACTGCGGCGACGAGACGCCAAGGTCAAACAGCACGCCATCCACCCCGGAAAGTCCCAGCTCGGCGATCACATCTTTCAATCGGCGAAAATTGGAATGCACGAGCGTATAGCGACCTTCATAGGGGGCGAGCACCTGCTTGGCGTTCTCAATGGCGGTTGTGTCTTGGTCGATGGCGATCAGGCGGCCGCTCGGCGAAGAGGCCGCGAGAATCCGCGAGGAGTGACCGGCACCCCCCAGCGTGCAATCGACGTAAATATGGTCAGGCTCCGGTTGCAGAGCCTCCACCGCTTCGGTAGCAAATACGGAAATGTGATGAAAGGTGGTGTTCTCAGTTGTCATTGATCTACAGCTCCTATAAGTCGAGGTCCACGAGTTTTTCCGCGATCTCCGCGAACGAGTCGGCGGAGTTCAAGCAGTAAGCATCCCACTCTTCTTTCGCCCAGATTTCCACGCGGTCCGATACCCCGATGACCACGCATTCCCTATTCATCTTGGCGTAATCGCGCAAGGTCGGCGGGATGTTGACCCGTCCCTGCTTGTCCAGATCGCACTCCGTCGCTCCCGAAAAGAAGAAGCGTGAAAAAGCGCGAGCATCTGCGCGAGTAAATGGAAGAGTTTTCAACTTTGCCTCTATCGTCTCCCACTCCGAACGAGGGTATACGAACAGGCAGTGATCCAGTCCACGGGTGATAACAAACGAAGCACCCAGCTCATCGCGAAACTTGGCCGGGATGATCAGGCGTCCCTTGTCGTCAATGCTATGTGAAAATTCACCCATGAACATCCCATTTCACCCACTTTGCGGAAAAGTACCCCACTTCTCCCCACTTTCCACCACTCACCCTGATATTCTGTTCGACAAAACAAAATCCTGCCATGTAACTGGCAGGATCGGTAAATTTATGCTCGATTTATTAAAAATAGTTCTACAGTCCTGCCCATTCAAGCAGGAAACCGGGACTGAAGGCTACTGCCAAGCCCGTTTATAGGACCCCGGAAGCTCCAAGTCCGCTTTCAGTTCGAGGGCGGCCGTCTTCGAGAAGTGGGGATCGCGCAGCAATTCGCGACCGATCGCCACCACATCGGCCCGTCCGTTGCGCACCACTTCCTCCGCGAGGCTCGGCGTGCCGAGAATCCCCACGGCGATCGTCGGGATATCCGCCCCTTTGCGAATCGCTTCGGCGAACTGCACCTGATAGCCCGGGTAGGTCGCCGGCGGCGGGACAGGCAACGTACCGCCCGAGGAGCAGTCGACCATGTCGACGCCCGCCTCCTTCATCCGCTTGATCATCTCGACCATTTCGTCGAGCGAGTAGCTGTCCTCCGAATACTCGGAAGCGGACACGCGAATCAGCAGCGGCATCTCTTGCGGGATCACCGCTTTGACCGCTCGAATCACTTCCAGCGGAAAGCGCAATCGGTTATCCGGCGAACCACCGTACTCATCCTCCCGCTTGTTCGTCAACGGCGAGAGGAACTGGTTGATCAAGTAACCGTGCGCTCCGTGCAGTTCGATCGCATCGAACCCGGCTTCCACAGCACGCTTCGCCCCTTGTCTAAACGCCTCGACGATCGCGGATAGCTCTTCTTGGGCCAACGGGGTCGGCACCGGGTAGCGGTCGAAGTGCGTCACCGCCGACGGCGCGACGTTCGGCTCCGGCGTCTCCGCCTTCAAGCCGGCATGACCGATCTGGATTGCCATCTTCGCGCCGTATGCATGCCCAAACTCGACCACGCGCTTCAAGCCTTCCAGATGGTCATCCGACCAGATGCCGAGGTCGGCGGTCGAGATGCGACCACGCGCCTCGACCGCCGTCGCTTCCAGCATCACCAAGCCGACGCCGCCGATCGCCCGCGTGCCGTAATGCACGAAATGCCAGTCGTTGACTTTGCCGTCCTCCGCCGCTTGGTATTGACACATCGGCGACATCATGATTCTATTTTTGAGGGTCATTCCTTTTAAAGTGAACTCGCTGAACAAACTCGGTTGCATCGTAAGGGGTCCCCTTTCTGCTTCTGATTCATCGTCCACGATAGCAAACGCACTTCATTAAGTAAAGTAACCCAATTCACAGAAATTTGCTTTCGTATATGAAATACTAGAGCCACACATGTTATACTAGTGGCAACCAATCCATACAAGGTGGCGAGCTGTGATGAGCCAAGACGACAACTGCATCTGCCCGATCGAAGTCACGCTTAGCGTCATCGGCAAGAAATGGACCGTGTTGATCATTCGAGAGCTGTTCGACGGCAAAAAGCGTTTCTCCCAGATCGCTTCCGCCCTGCCGATCTCCTCGAAGCTGTTGACCGACCGCCTGAAGGAACTCGAAGAACATGGCATCATCGTGCGCACGATCTTCCCGGAGATCCCGCCGCGCGTCGAATACACGCTGACCGATAGCGGCCTCACCCTGAACACCGTCCTCGACGCGCTGCGCGAGTGGGGCGAGCAACATTATGCCAACCTCTGTGAGGAAGGCAAGAAGCAACTCGAACAGAAATAAGGCTCTCAACCCGTAAGTAAAACCTCTGCTGTTGCGGAGGTTTTTTTCTTTTCAAAAAGTGTCGAAAAAAGGCTGACTTTGACACCTGAATCATGTTACTATATCCACATAAAGTAACGAATAAAAATTCATTGATCATTTGTAAACATCGGGGTAAAGCGATTCAACGGATGATTACAATCAGCCTAGGGGGATATTGCTCGTCATGAACATTGGGAAAAAATTAATGCTCGGCTTCGGAGGCGTCTTGCTTCTCTTCGTCGCCAACGCCGGTGTCACGCAATACCTGCAAACGAACATCAGCGACAAAATAGCCGAAATCCAAAGACGTGATGACAAATTAAAACTGGTTCAAACGCTGAACTACCAGGTCCGTTCGGTGGACGATGACGGTGCGTGGTTCATTATGACCCCGGAGCAGACAAGCAAACGGCAACACCTTCAAGCGTATCAGAATGATTTGGCTCTCGTGAAGCAGACGTTTGACGAACTGAAGCGACTGACCAACGTCGATGCGAATAAAAAGGCCTTGAATACTTTCCAAGCCGAATGGTCGACCTATACAAGCAACAAACAGGCGGCGATCGACGCGGAACAACGAGGTGACCACGACCAAGCTCGCCAACTGTACGTGCAGGTCCCCTTCGATAGCGTGATCGACAGCTTGCTCACCTATACCCAACTGCAAGAAGAACTGGTCACCGCCCTGAACGACGACATCAACGCTTATGAGATCTGGGTTGCCTCGGTCAAATCGGGCATCGGCCTCGTCGCGATCGCCCTTGGCATCGTCACCTCGTGGCTTCTGACCCGCGGCATCGTCCGCCCGTTGCGCACTGTCAACCGCCAGTTGACGGAGATCGCCGAGGGCGAAGGCGATCTGACCCGCGAGTTGAACGTAACGTCCCGTGACGAACTTGGCCAGCTCGCCGCTTCCTTCAACAAAATGGTGCAGAAACTGCGTCTCCTGATCCGCGAAGTCGGCGAAACGACCGAGCAAGTCGCCTCCGCTTCCGTGGAGCTGTCCGCTTCCGCCGAGCAAGCGACACTGGCCAGCGAACAGATCGCAACGACGATCGAGCAGGTATCCGGCGGGGCGCAAACGCAAACGCAAGCGGCGGACGAAAGCGCCAACGCGCTGGAAGAAACGTCGATTGGCATCCAACGGATCGCCGAAAACGCCGGCGAGATCTCCGAAGCGACCGATGACACGATGGCGCACGCGGAAAAAGGCGGCCAATCGGTGCAACAAACCGCCCGCCAGATGCGATCGATCTCGACGACGGTCGAAGAATCGGACCGCTCCGTTCAGCAGCTGATCCGCCTGTCCGAAGAGATCGAGCAGATTCTCGAAGTGATCTCCGGCATCGCCGGACAGACCAACCTGTTGGCGCTCAACGCCGCGATCGAAGCGGCGCGGGCGGGCGAACAGGGACGCGGGTTTGCCGTCGTCGCCGACGAAGTCCGCAAGCTAGCGGAGCAGACGTCCGCTTCCACGGAACAGGTCACTTCTCTGATCAGCGAGATTCAGACCTACACGAAGCGTTCCGCCGAATCGATGCGCCACGTGCGCGAAGAAGTGGAGACCGGCTTGACCGTCAGTGCCGAAACGGAGGAAAACTTCGGATCGATCCTGACCCGCATGCAGCATATCGCGTCGCAGATCCAAGACCTGTCCGCGACGGCGCAGCAGATTTCCGCTTCGTCGCAACAGGTGACCGCCTCGGTCAGCGGCATGGCGCAGATCTCCCGCGAAACGGCGGCCGGTTCGCAGAATGTCGCCGCTTCCACGGAGGAGCAACTCGCGTCGATGGAGGAGATCTCCTCCTCCTCTACCAACCTGTCCGAGATGGCCGATTCGCTCCAAACCTTGGTCGGACGCTTCAAGGTCTAACCACGAACCCTTTTGCCAAAAAAGATCTTGCCACTCGCATCCCCGCGAGGTCGGCAAGATCTTTTTGCGTTTACAGGCCGAGCGATTGGCGCAGTTCGGGGTTGTGCTTCGGCCGCCAAGAGAACAGTTCGACCCAGAAGTGGAAGATCGTCAGACCGAGCAAGCCGTAGACCCAAGGAGAGTGCAGATGCTCGTTGAGCTTGACCAGCCCCATCGCGACCACCGTGTAGAACAGGGTGAAGCCAAAGAAATGCCAGCGGAAACGCTTCGACTTGGGCAGGGTCCATTTTTTCAAGCGGGCATTCTTCCCGTCGTGGTAGTGAAGCGACAACCCGATATACTGCAACGAATGCGGAATCGAGATCATCGCGTACATCAGCAGGAAGTTGTCGACGAAAAAGTAGATGCAGGCGAACGAGACCACAGAGGTCAGCGCGGTCAGAAAGAACGGCAAGATCAGCGTGCCCCGCACCAGCCAGCGCCACAGGCTATACAGCAACCAGAGCGCCAACGCCGCCACCCAGACCGGGAATAACACATCAGCCACGCCCTGTGGCAGATCGAAGCGATAGAGGTGGATCGTGTAGAACCCGAACGCTTCCGGGCGGGCGAACTGCATCAGGAGCGGCAAGAACAGGAGCAGGTGGATCAAGACTTTGTCGGCCAGGTAATCAAAGCGATCGCGAGGGCCTTTCTCCTTGGCCTTGTAAAGCATCGCGATGCCCCAGTGCTGGCGAGCGAAATGCCACAGCCCCCAGTAGACGTAGAGCGACATGAACAGCGACAGATCCCAAGCGGAGAGCGCGACCGATCCGAGCATGATCAGCCAGCCCATGTGGACGTAGCGGAACTTGTCATGGCGGAAAAAGGTGCGGTCGCGGTAGAGCAGCGTCCAGTTGGCGGCGATATGCACGCCGGACAGGAGCAACGATCCCAGCCCGACGGCGGCGATCACCCCTTGCGGTGCGTAGTCGAGCGGATAGAGCGCCAAAACAAGTAGCGTCGGCAAGATCAGCCAGCCCAGATCGTAACGCGGGTTGCGCAACCAATGCATCTCAACTCATCCCCTTTGCGTTTGGATCAATTCGGTGAAGCGGTGTTCGACAGCTTGCAGGTCGAAGGAGTAGAACATCAGGTAGTCCTCCGGGTCGAGGATGCGGTAGTGGCCGGTGACGCGGTTGTGTTGAATCCGGTAGCCATGTTCCTCGCGCACGACTTGCCAGAACACCATGCCGCCCAGCGTGCGAAACTTCGGCTGCACCTGCCCCTGCATCGCGCAGAGGTCGATCACTTCCAAGGCGGCGTCGCCGAACAGATGCTGCACGACCTCCCCGTGGCGAAACAACACGCAGACGGTGACCGCGACGGAGAAGCCGAACGTCTTGCGCCCCTTCTCCACTTCGACCAGCGTTTTTTTCGAAATGCCGACCATCTCGGCGAAGCGGTCTTGCGTCGCGTCCGCTTCGGCGCGGATCAGCTTGGCTCGTTCGGAGATCATGTTGTCAAATTGGCTTTGGTTCATGTTGTGTGAGCCTCCAGAATTACTCTTATGGTGTAATATTACACGATATGTGCGATATTGCAAAGGGTGTCTGTTCAGAAACTGGAAATTTCTTTACAATAGGAACCAGTTACGATCTTCACCTATTATTTTCTGCAGGAAAGGCGGTCTGCTTGATGACGATTGAAATACGCCCGATCCGGGAAGAGGAATGGGCCGAATATTGCCGGTTGCGCGGCGACTCCTACCACAGCGATCCGGCTGACCTTGTTCGATTTCGGCACTTGGTCGACCTGACGGAAACGCGGTGCCTGTTCGTGGATGGCGAGATGAAGGCGACCGGACGCCTGTACAATTTTCAGCAAAGCCTGCACGGTCGCTGGGTCCCGATGGGTGGGGTGGCTTCCCTGACCGTCCCGTTGGAGGAACGGCGCAAAGGGTATATCTCCCGCGTTCTGCGCGCGATGTTGGAAGAGATGCGAGACCGTCAAGTCCCCGTGTCCTGCCTCAACCCGTATGTCTATCCGCTCTACCGTCATTTTGGTTGGGAGCATGCGTTTGAGCAGCGTTCCCATACGCTGTCTCTGGCTGAGCCTTTCTTGGCGGAGAGGTTGGCGGAGCGAGGGACTGTCGAGTGCGTACGCAAGGCGGAGGCGGTCGATGTCCCCCTGTTGAATGCGCTGTATGAAAAAAATGCGTTGCGCCACAACGGGTACCAACAGCGGAGCGAAGCGTTTTGGCGGGAGCGGGTTTTGCGACACCCGTATACGGAACAGCCGCGCAAAGCGTATCTCTGGTTGGATTTGCAAGAGCAACCGCAAGCTTATCTGGTGGTGGAACCGGCGGAGGATGGCCGGCAGACGATCAAGGAACTGATCACCTTGGAAGCTGACGGGCTATATGCCTTGTTGCAAATGTTGCAACGCGACAATCTCTTGGAGACGGTCGAATGGGCAACGGAACCCTCATTCCCCCTCCCCGCCGTCTTAAACAACCCGCGGGCTACGTCGAGGGTGGAGGCAACCTTTATGGCAAGGATCGTCGATGTGAGCGTGGCCTGGAGGATTCGCTCTCCGCAAGCGGCAAATGGAACGGTGCGCTTGGGAGTGGTCGATGAGGTTTGTGAGTGGAACGATGGAACATGGGAAGTGAGTGCCGGGCGTGTCAGCCGAACCGATTCCGAACCGCAAGCCATTGCCGATATCGGCACATGGTCGCAGATCTTCTACGGCTATCTGACAATCGACCAGGCTATATTTCTCGGGAAATTAACTGTAAAGGATGAAAATTCACTCTCTATTCTGCGTACGCTGTGGTCGACCGCGAGCCAGCCGATGATGCTCGATTCTTTTTAAATACGAAAAAAGACAGGCTCCTCTTGCTAAATGGATGCGTGATGTGTCCATTTCGCTAGCTTTCGAGCCTGTCTTTTTTCATTTGCAAGTCCGTGATTGTCAGGTGTTGTCCGATCGATTCCAACCGCTTGACCAAGTGATAGAGCCGTTCATTCCACGGCGTGGGCAACCGATGTCTACGGCCCAACTCCACGACGACTCCGCACAGCGATTCGATCTCCGTCTGGCGGCCTTTGCGGATGTCCTGCAACATCGAGGACAGGTTTTGCGCCGTACCTTGGCAGACTTCAATGACGCGGGAGAAGCTGTTCGTCAAATGCACCCCTTCCGCCGAGGCGACGCGCTCCGCTTCCTCCACCGTCTCTTTCATCATGGCGAGCACTTCGGGATGCTCCAGCAACGCCCCGTTCGGTACGCCGAGCAGCGCCGTGAACGGGTTGATCCCGATGTTGACCATCGCCTTGCGCCAGACTTCCGTACGAATGTCGTCTGTGAGTGTGATAGCATGACCGCACGCATCGAAGAGCAACTTCCACCACGAAGCGGGTGAGGTCGTAGCCTGCTCATGATCTTCATGAAAGCAGTTCCTTTCATCGCCCGTATCGGCGAACGTAGCACTCACCCAGTCCCCAATGATCGTCGATCCGCGTCCTTTGTACAAAACCCGCGTATCGCCTTCTGCCATTGCACCATGCGTAGTCAACCCCAACGCCAACAACTGCGGTGGGACAAGTCCGGCCAACGTCTCGCCGTTGCCCAGCCCGTTCTGCAACGAGAGCACGGGAATCTGCCGCAAGCCGCGCAACATCTCGCCCGCTTGGGCCGTGTCATAACTCTTGACCGTCAAAATCACGCCGTCCACATCGTTCGGCAGGGGCTTATTTCCCAAAACAGCCTGTACGGGTACGTGATGCGCCACGCCCTCCGGGTCGAAACAGGTCAGCCCTTCCTCTAGGAACGCTTTTCGTTGCGCTTCTCTGCGGCAGACCAGCACCGGCGTATGCCCGCCGCCATGCAAGACGTACGCCAACAGCCGCCCGATCGCGCCGGGTCCTATGATCGCAACCTTCATTTCCATCGCCTCTTTTGCCTGACATGGTTGTGAATGGAATTACGCCAGCGTCAGTTCCTGATAGGTCATCAGGATTTCCTTGGCGTATTTCTCCTTCGTCGCGGCGCTCCCGCCGAATCCGTTCTCGTCGAGGAAGCGGTAGACCTGTTCCGTGGCTCCCGTTCGAGCGGCGAGCAGGTAGCAGAGGTACAACAGCACCACCCCGACGTGCAGCGACGGAATCCGCCCCCGTCGGCTCAACCAGCGTTCGGCGAAGGCGAGGAGCAGGTCGTGGTTGTTCTGCAACGTCGTCTCCACATCGGAGATCGTCTGCAACCCGAAATACTGCAACCGCTCCACCATCTGCCCGACGAACGAATCGGACGTGATCACCGCTTGCGCCTGCGCCGCCGCGACCAAGCGCGTGTCCATCTCGAACACCAGCTGCGAACAGGCGATGTACGACTTCAACGACGTCTGGTCGATCAACACGCGCTCGGGACGGTCGCTGATCTGCTCCTGTACATCCTCTTCGTACTCGCGCAGGTCGTCGCGAATCTTCGCAAACTCGCGGTCGGCCAGCTCCAACAGCCCGGCCAGACGCGAAAAACTGCGGCGAATCTCTCGCGGGATCGCCTGCTTGGTCTTGTAGCCGAGGTCATGCTCGATCTCCGCCCACGTGTGCTGGAGGATCGAGCGAATCTGAATCTCCGCCTTGCACCCTTGGAAGCGAGCATACTCCATCAGGCCTGCCCGCTGGTCGGACAAACCGACTACATAATGCAGAGACAGGTAGCCGAAGCGATCCGGGTCGAGCAGCGTCCGCTTGTCCACCGAGTTCTCCTCGTCGATCACAAACTCCCGCTCGACCAGCTCCGCGATCGCGTCCACCTCGTCGTCAAAATAGGTGATGATCCGAATCCCGGCCAAATCGGTGATCTCCTGCAACTCGGTGTACTTCCCTTCCGATCGGGACACCTTGCCGGCAAACGAGTCCTCCTCCTTCACCCGCGAGGCGATCGAATGCACGCGGATGCCCTTTTGTTTCAGCATCTCCTGCAAGAGAGATTCCAATGTCTGTGCGAAGTCCGTGTAGAGACCTTTTTGCTGCTTATAGTCTTCGATCAAGGTGGCGGTTGTATCTGTGTTCAAAGCAATCCCTCCCGCAACTCTAACATGCGTAGTTCGTCCTAAATCAGTAGTTAATAGACTTCTCCAAGCTGCGGCAAAATCCTCCACCGCCGCCATGGAAAAGCCCTCCTGTAGCGACAGGGAAAAAAGCCCTTGTCAATTTGCTTCGAAGTCCGTAATGTTAGAGGAAAAAATGAATGGGGAACATCTGATGAAATCGGAAAATCGTTTCTACCTCGGCGTGGCTCTGATCCTGATCTCCGCCAGCGGGTTCGGTCTGATGCCGTTATTAGCCAAGGTCGCGTATGCGGGCGGGGCGACGGTGACGACGACGTTATTTGTCCGCTTTGCTTTGGCGGCGGTCGTCTTTTTGCTGTACCTCAGCATGAAGAAAAGGGAACCTGTCACAATTTCCAAGCGGCAGTGGGTCGCCCTGTTTTTGATGGGCGGCGTGATCTATATGCTGATCTCCACGCTGTATTTTTCCTCGATCAATTACATCCCAACGTCGTTGGCGGCCTTGTTGTTGTATACGTACCCGATCTTTGTCGCTCTGCTCTCCACGTGGATAGACAAGGAACACTTCTCAGGACGCATCGCCGTGGCGACTGTGGTCACGGTCGGCGGCTTAGGTCTGGCGCTCGGGCCGTCGTTTCAGTCGATCAACCCGATCGGCGTCCTGTTGGCGGTAGGAGCGGCGGTCGGCTACTCCATCCACATCATCATCTCCAACCGCGTCGTCGCCAAACTCCCGCCGTTGATTACGTCAGCGGTGACGATCACGTTTACGGCGTTGTCCTTGCTCGTGACGGGCTTGCTACGCGACGACATCCATCTGACGCTGGAACCGAAAGCATGGCTCGCCATCAGTGCGCTGGCCCTGTTCTCGACGATCATCGCTTTGTTCTTCTTCTATGCGGGCATCAAGCTGATCGGCTCGACTCGTGCATCGATCTTGAGCACATTCGAGCCGCTGGTGACGATCGGGCTGTCGATTCTGCTATTTGCGGAGCCGTTTACGTGGTTGCAAATGGTCGGGTCGTTGCTGGCGCTGCTCGGCGTGGGGATCGTGGTGACGGGGAAAGAGAAGCCGGTGGCACATGAGCAGGAGAATGTCGCAACCTCCTCATAAGACTTGCTTCTGCAAACAAGCCGTCACCTTATCCCCAAACTCCCGTAGATAGTATAGATAGTCATGTCGCTCATCCGAGTAATTGTACCGCTTGTTACACATCCTGACCACGACCAACTCATGCTCGGGGATCACCAAGACGAGCGGGCCGGTCACGCCGAGGATTTGAAAGGAGCCCTGCGGCACTTGTTCGCCGATCTCGCTGCGCTTCGTGTCCCGCCCCTTTACATACCAGAGAAAGCCGTTCTCCGGCAGGTCCTTGTCTGCCAGTTCGGGACTCTGCACGGACGTCGCCATTTGAAAAAGGTTCGCTGGGACGACCTGCTTGCCGCCGATCTTCCCTTGTTTCAGGTGCAAGTAGCCCCAATACGCCAGCTCGCGAGCGGAGACGAACAGGTTGCGCTGCTCGCCGTCGCCGCTGGCGTTGGTGCCGAGGTTGAGTTCGGTGTCCTGCTTGTCCTGCAGGATAACGGGCACCAGTTGTTCACTTGGTTCCGTTCGCCAGCCGGTCTCGGTAAAGCCCAGCGGACGGAACACCAGCTCCTCCATGATCTGTGCTACCGTTTTGCCTGTCGTGCGGCGTACGATGTCGGTCAGCATGAGGATGTTCGCCCCACGGTAGGCCCAGCCTTGCCCCGGTGCGTATTCGCGGTAGAGGTGACCGTTCTGATCATACTCCACGCCGTGCGTATGGGTCAGGAGATGGCGCAGGGTTGTTCCTTGCATCACATCGCGATCCAGTTCCGGCAGGTACTTCGTGACCGCGTCCTCCAAGCTTCCGATCTTCCCTTCCTCGATCGCCCACGCTACCGCCAGACCGATGTAGCTCTTCCGCGCAGAGGCGATGTTAAACTGCGAGTCCGCATGAATCGGTCTCGCCCCCGCTTCATGCGAGTGATACCCGTGATAATGCTCCGTTATGATCCGACCCCGATGAATGACAACGAGAGCAGACCCACTCCCTCCGTTCAGGCGGTTGATTTCATCCGCATAGTCTACCAAGCCGTCAAACTGATTCATCGCCTGCTCGCGAAGTTCTACCTTCATGGCACCATCTCCCTTCTACTACTTCCATCATCCTAGCACCGTCCTCCTACTACAACTTCCACCATCAATTTATTGCCAGCCCTTCATCCCTCTACGGGCAAATCCATTGCGATACCACTTCTCTTCCTATGGATTATAAATTTTTCCATAGCCGCCGCTTTTCCTTTCTCGACGCACGAAAAAATCCCGTCCCTCCGCAATGGGAGAAACGGGATTTTTTGCGAGTTGTGTCCCAACCCTAAACCGGATACACCGGATGCTTGCGATCCGTAAACGGCGCGTACTTGCTACCATACAGGTCAAAGCGCTTGCTCAACTCTTCGCGCAGGTTTTCCGGGTCGACGATGCCGTCGATGATCATCTCGGAAGCCAGCTTGTAGATGTCGATGTCTTCGCGATACTCCTCACGCTTCTGCTCGATGAACGCCGCACGCTCTTCCTCCGGCAGTTCCGCGATCTTGTTCGCGTATACGGCGTTGACCGCCGCTTCCGGGCCCATGACCGCGATCGAAGCGGTCGGGAGCGCCAAGCAGCAGTCCGGCTCGAACGCGGGGCCTGCCATCGCATAGAGACCCGCACCGTATGCCTTGCGCACGACGACGGAGATCTTCGGCACGGACGCCTCGGACATCGCGGAGATCAGCTTCGCGCCGTGGCGGATGATGCCCGCACGCTCGACCTTCGTCCCGATCATAAAGCCCGGTACGTCGGCCAAGAACAACACCGGAATGTTGAACGCGTCGCACAGGGTGATGAACTTCGCCGCTTTGTCGGCGGAATCGACGAACAGCACGCCGCCTTTGACCTTCGGCTGGTTGGCGATGATGCCGACGACCTTGCCGTTGATGCGGCCAAGACCGGTCAGGATCTCCTGGGCGAAGAGCTTCTTGATCTCAAACCAAGAGCCTTCGTCGATCAGGCGGTTGATCAGATCGAGCATGTTGAACGGTGCGTTCTGGTTCGCCGGGATGATCTCGGAGATCGTCTTTTCAAACTCCTTGACCGCTTTCGCTTCCTCGACCGGCGGCATTTCGGTGTAGTTCTGCGGGAAGTAGCTCAGGTAGTTGCGCGCATGTTTGATCGCTTCTTCCTCATTCTTCGCCAGCACGTCGCCACAGCCGGAGACTTGGCAGTGCATGCGAGCGCCGCCCATCTCTTCCAGCGACACTTTTTCCCCGATGACCATCTCCGCCATCCGCGGGGAGCCGAGGTACATCGACGCGTTCTTGTCGACCATGATCACGATGTCGCAGAACGCCGGGATGTACGCGCCACCCGCTGCGGACGGCCCGAACAACACGCAGATCTGCGGCATGCGGCCGGAGAATTTCACTTGGTTGTAGAAGATGCGCCCTGCGCCGCGACGGCCCGGGAACATTTGAATCTGGTCGGTGATCCGTGCGCCCGCCGAGTCGACGAGGTAGATCATCGGCACGTTCAATTTTTCCGCCGTCTCTTGGATGCGCAGGATCTTCTCGACGGTACGAGAACCCCAGGAACCCGCTTTGACGGTGGAGTCGTTCGCCATGACCGCGACGGTGCGGCCGTGGATTCTGCCGAGGCAGGTGACGACGCCGTCGGCCGGCAGATCGCCCGCCATGAAGTTGGCGAACATCGCATCTTCGGCTACATAGTCGTCGTCAAACAGTTGCGCCAGACGGTCGCGGACGAACATCTTGCCCGCTTCGGCGTTTTTCGCGTGGTATTTCTCCGCGCCGCCCTTTTGGACCTGTTCGATCCGCTCCCGCAGTGTTTCGTTGAAACCCATTCGGTGGTGCTCCTCTCTGTCGCGTCCCTATTCGCCCTTGTAGACGGGCGGACGCTTTTCTTTGAATGCTTGCAAG
Source organism: Bacilli bacterium (assembly GCA_035776695.1). Lineage (GTDB taxonomy): Bacteria > Bacillota > Bacilli > Tumebacillales > Tumebacillaceae > Tumebacillus. The sequence goes on along the minus strand of DASTWJ010000021.1, from coordinate 1,394 downwards.
CCTTCCAGACGGTCTTGGGACGGCATGATCACTTCGTAGGCGTTCTGCTCGATCGACAGGCCGGTCGCGAGGTCGACTTCGACGCCCTTGTTGATCGCGAGTTTCGCTTGGCGAATCGCCAGCGGGCCGTTCTTGGTGATCTCACGAGCGATCTCATACGACTTCGCCAGCAGGTCGTCGAACGCGACGACATGGTTGACCAAGCCGATCCGCTCCGCTTCCGCTGCGTCGATGCGGCGAGCGGTGAGGATCAATTCCTTCGCTTTCGCCACCCCGATCAGGCGCGGCAGGCGCTGGGTGCCGCCTGCACCCGGCACGATCGCCAAAGCGACTTCGGTCAGGCCGAATTTGGCCTTCTCCGCCGCGACGCGGATGTCGGCCGCCAAGGTGATCTCGGTGCCGCCGCCAAACGCGACGCCGTTCACCGCCGCGATCACCGGTTGCGGCATCGCTTCCAGCTCGTTGACGGCGGTGCGGATCAGGTTGATGTGCTGGCGAGTCTGCGGCAGGTCCATCTGACCCCGCTGGATCAGGTCGGCCCCTGCACAGAACGCCTTTTCCCCGGAACCGGTCACGACGATGACGCGGCACTCGGGATCGAATTTCAGCGCATAAAGCGCGTCGATAAACTGCTCCAACATCTCGACGGACAAAGCGTTCGCCGCGTTGGGGCGGTTAAAAGTCACGGTGGCAATCCCCTCGGTCAGCTCGACGGTGACGAGACCCTTGCGGTCTTCCGCCAACGGCGTCTCTCGGAAATTGCGTACGTTCGGATCAAAAGGCATACGGTTACGTCTCCTTCCCTACCCGACGCTACGAGTTGCACGCAGCACCGGAAACGGTTTGCAAGGTGTGGCTCGGCAGCGGACGGCCGATGCGCTCCTGCATGTAGTGCGCCGCCCCGACCATCTTGTCGAGGTCGACGCCGGTCGCGATGCCCATGCCGTGCAGCATGTACAGCAGGTCATCGGTCGCCAAGTTGCCGGACGCGCCCGGCGCATACGGGCAGCCGCCCAAGCCGCCCAACGCCCCGTCAAACGTGGTGATGCCCATGTCCAACGACGCCAGCACGTTCGCCATCGCGGTGCCGCGGGTGTCGTGGAAGTGCATCGCCAGCTTGTCGGCCGGCACTTTTTTCAAAAAGACGTCGAGGACTTCCTGCACCTGACGCGGGTTCGCCACGCCGATCGTGTCGCCCAATGAGATCTCCTGAATGCCCATCTCCAAAAGTTTCTCTGTGACGTACAGAGCCTTTTGCACATCGGTCGGGCCTTCATAGGGGCACCCGAACACGGTGGACACGTAGCCGCGAACGATCTTGCCCGCTTTCAGGGCTTCGTCGACCGCTTCCTTGAGCACGGGGAACGTCTCGTCGATCGTCTTGTTGATGTTCT
>DASTWJ010000020.1:0-4109 GCA_035776695.1 Bacilli bacterium | reverse complement strand
TTCATCGGGAAATTCGCCAATTTCCGTCGAACGGTCCGGTTCTAACGTTCGTTATATCGGTCATAGGGTAGGGGTGTAAGCGACGACAGCGAGGCTGACAGAGTAAAGGGGGTGAACGACATCGAGTTCGAGACACCGCATCTTTTCGCTGAAACGCGGTTGGAACGAGGGCGGCGGTTGCGCAAACTTCGCCGACGCAGGACGGGTCTGATCGGGTTGACGGGGATTTGTTCCTTTTCCCTGACGCTTGTGATGGGGACATGGTTGACAGGCACGACCTACTCCGTGTTCACCGACAGCGATCAACTGGGCGGGACGATTCAAGCGGCGGCCGACTTCTGCCAGGAGGCGGAGGACACCCACCAAAACGGCGAGGAGCACAAGGAACATCCGCCGGGGGAAGGGGAAGGTCACTGCAAGCCGCATGAAAACAACGGTACCGGCAACGACGATAAGGGAGCCGGTCAGGGTGGGGCTCCTTACGAGGCGGATGCATCCGAAGAAGCGCCAACGAAGCCGACCGAACCGACCGCGCCTGCCACACCGACTTCCGAACCGACGAACACCGACTCGGTGCCGCCATCACCTGTGCAGCAAGATCCTGCTCCCGAGGGGCCAGCCGCTGAACAAGATGAAGGGGTGAGCGAATGAAGAAGGGACTCCACATCGCCGGCCAAGTCGCCACGGGGTTGCTGGTCGTACTGCTCCTGTTCAACCTCTACTTCGTGATCTCTTCGAAGATCAACGGAGGCGAGCCGAAAGTGATGGGCCACGAGCTGATGGTCGTGCTCTCCGGCTCGATGAATCCGGTGTTCAAGACGGGTGACCTGATCGCCGTCAAACCGGGCGACGTGAACACGGCGTATCAAGTGGGCGACGTGATCACGTTCCGATCGCCGGAAGATGCGAACAAGATCATCACACACCGCGTGACGGAAGTGACCGAGCGGAACGGTATGCGCCTCTATGTGACCCAAGGCGACGCCAACGACTCCAAAGACCCGAAGCCGGTGCCGCAACTGAACGTCATCGGTCAGTACGCCGACTTCCACATTCCGAAGCTTGGCTACGCGCTCTCGTTTATCAAGTCCAAACCGGGCATGGCGATCATGCTGATCGTGCCGGGCGTGCTCCTGATCTTCGGCCCGATGGTCAACCTGTTCCGCGAACTGCTGAAGAAGGAACCGACGGAAGGCGAAGCGGAAACCGCCGCGACGCAGGAGACGGACGAAGCGGCAGTCGACGAAGAGGAAGCATCCGACACCTCCACCACGTAAGAAACGTTTTCCTGTTGATTCTGTAAGGGCAGGGGTAGGGGTACCGCTTTCCGACAGATCAAGGGAAACAAACCATATAGCTTCACATCCAAAGGAGGAATTTTTCATGAAAAAGAAAATCGCTTTGGCTATGCTGTCCACCGCTCTGGGTGCCGCTCTCGTCGGCGCAGGTTCGTTCGCGATCTTCACCAGCTCCGCACAGAACACCAACAACACGTTCACGGCGGGCACGCTGAACATCTCGCTCGACAAGCCGGATGGCACCAAGTATTTTGACATCACCAACATGGCGCCCGGCGACAGCGGTTCCGCACCGTTCACCGTCACCAACAACGGCTCGCTGGAACTGCGCTATGACCTCACCGGCTCGCTGACCGGTGCGCTGGCGGCCGGTGCGAACGGCTTGAAAGTGACGATCAAAGACTCCGCGGGCAACGTGATCACCCCCGGCGACACCAACCGCGTCTTGGCTGCAGGGGCTTCGGAAACGCTGACCATCTCTTGGGCATTGCCGCTGGCGGCGGGCAACGAGTATCAAGGCACCACGGCACAATTTGGCGTGTTCGTAGCGGCCGAACAAACCCGCAACAACTAAGCACTAGACTTGGCGGAGGGGAAGGGTGGCGACGACCACCCTTTCTCTCTCCTATTTGGGGGGAAGTCTGTTGAACAAGAAAAAATGGATGCTGGCGGCGTTTGGCTCGGTGATGGCCGTCGGCTTGGCAGTCGGCGGCAGCACCTATGCGATCTTCACCAGCTCGGCGCAGAACACGAACAACAGCTTCACGGCGGGGACGGTCGACATCGAGATCCAGCGCGACCTCGGCGACACGATCCCGGGGCCGATGTTCTACACCGGCACGTCCGATCCGACGGGCAGCTACCCGTATGACACGACGAAAAACGTGCCCGATGCACCGCCGGGAGCGGAGTCGCTGGGCGGGCTGGCTCCGGGGGACCAGTTGACCCGCGCGATGAACATCTTCAACCGCGGTTCGCTCGATGTGCGGGTCAAGAAGTTGCAAGCGACCGTCAATGCGGCCGGAGAAACGTCGGGGCCGGCGTATGACCAGTTCATCCAGAAGATGAACGTCAAGGTCATGTACCCGGCGGCGAACAAAGTGCTGTATGACGGCCCGCTGGCCGGGCTCTTGAGCGGGTATGTCGATATCTCCCCGTTCCTGATCGCCGCCGACCCGAGCGGTCCGGCCAACGTGACATTTACCGTCACCTTGGACAAATCGGCCGACAACACGCTGCAGGGGCATTCGTTTGTGTTTGACTTCGGCTTCTACGCGGAGCAGAAGCGCAACAACCCCTAATCCGGCCTAGAACGGTCACCAACGGGACGGCGGCCCTGATCGGCGCCGCCGTCTCTGGACTTGGAGAGGAACTGCCATGAGATGGCCACGCTTTCAAACCGGAGTCTTGTTGGTCTGCGTGCTGCTGGCGTTGACCGGGGTGTCGTTGCAGGTGCAGGGGACAGAGGCAGAGGAGAGCTACTACTATGTCGACATCTCGACCTCGCCCGCACACGGGTTTTTGCAGGCGAGCAATCTGGCACCCGGCGATACCGTGCGCTCGGTGCTTACGGTGGCGAACAACGGCAACCTCGATTTCAACACGTCGGTCAGCGCGCGACAAGAGACGGGCAACACCGCTTTTTACAACATCTTGCATGTGACGGTCGCAGACAGCAACGGGCTGCTGTATGAAGGGAGCTTCGCCGGGCTGCAAGACTTTCCGCTCGGCACGATCCCGATCGGGCAGCAGCGCTACCTGACGTTCACCGCCACCCTTCCGTTGGCGACGGGCAATGAGATGCAGGGGCAAGCGACCAGCGTCGCGTTTGACCTTACGGCGATCGGGCATGAGGAGCAGATTCCGCTTGGCGACGAATGTTTCGAGCCGCCGTTTAGCAACCGCAATTTCACCTTGCATCAAAATTCGACCGTGCCGATCAAGTTCCATCTGCATGATGCGTACGGGCTGATCGATGACAGCCTGCATGCGGATGTCCGGCTGGAGGTCACCGGCCCCGGCGTGAATGGCGGGGATGTGAAGTACGTATTTGCCATCGCCGACGGCACGCTGAAGTTCGGGGAGAGCCGGAAAGACCCACACTATCTGGCTCGCTTCTCGACATGGGATGATCCGGTGGTGACGGACGGCTGGTACACGGCGACCGTGTTTGTCGGCAGCCAACCGGTCTGTCAGAAAACGTTCCAGGTGTTGGCGAAAGGCAATCGCTCCAACGCTCCCTAAGGATGAACCATACGAACGCAAGCATGAAAAAGAGACCCTGCGCAGGTGGCAAGGTCTCTTCTTCGTGGCGGGTTACACGCCGAGCATGACGCGTTCGTCCGTCTTATTGCAGGTCGAGGCGAACGTCGCGGCCGTCGTTCGGCGCGAGGATCTCTTCGCCCTTCTCTTGCTTGTCTTGAACATAGTTGATCAGGCCGTCGAGCATGACGTTGCCGATCTTCCAGTCGGTGACTTCGCCGAAGACGGTGTAGCCGTCACCGGTGCCGGTCGCCATGAAGTCGTTGGTGGTGACTTTGAACTCGCGGTCGGTGTTGAACTCGCCGTCCACGTACACCGGAGTGCCGTCGAGCAGCTCGATCTTGGTGAACTTGTCACCTTCCGGACGGGTGTTGTCCCATTCGACCTTCACGCCGGAGAACTGGATCGCCGGCAGGTTGGTGTACTTGTCGAGCGCTTCGAACGCACGCTTGATCTGTTCAGCCGTCATCGTGCCGGTGACGTTGGTGTTACCAAACGGCAGGACAGCGAACAGTTCGCCGTAGGTCATTTCGCCCGGTTCGACGTCTG
>DASTWJ010000019.1:0-25670 GCA_035776695.1 Bacilli bacterium | reverse complement strand
CGAACTGCGCCTTACCACCGAGCGGCTGCTGGGTGACGAGGGAGTACGGACCGGTGGAGCGTGCGTGAATCTTGTCATCGACAAGGTGATGGAGTTTCAGCATGTACACGCAACCGACGGTGACGCGGTTCTCGAACGGATCGCCAGTACGACCGTCATAGAGCACGTGCTTGCCGTCGCGAGCGAGACCGGCTTCTTCCAAGGTGTCGAACACGTCTTCTTCACGCGCGCCGTCAAAGACCGGCGTCGCAACGTGCATGCCAAGGTAACGAGCAGCCATGCCCAAGTGGGTCTCAAGCACCTGACCGATGTTCATCCGCGACGGTACGCCCAGCGGGTTCAGGACGACCTGGACCGGCGTGCCATCGGAGAGGAACGGCATGTCTTCTTCCGCCATGATACGGGCGACGACACCCTTGTTCCCGTGACGACCTGCCATCTTGTCGCCTTCGGAGATCTTGCGCTTTTGCGCGATGTAGACGCGAACCAGTTGGTTGACGCCCGGCGGCAGTTCGTCACCATTCTCGCGGGTGAATACTTTGACGTCGACGATGATGCCGGCGCCGCCATGCGGGACGCGCAACGAGGTGTCGCGAACTTCGCGAGCTTTCTCCCCGAAAATCGCGTGCAACAGACGCTCTTCGGCCGTCAGTTCGGTCACACCCTTCGGAGTGACCTTGCCGACGAGGATGTCGCCTGCGTCGATTTCGGCCCCGATGCGGATGATGCCGCGCTCGTCGAGGTTCTTCAGCGCTTCATCCCCGACGTTCGGGATGTCACGGGTGATCTCTTCCGGGCCGAGCTTGGTGTCACGCGCTTCGCACTCGTATTCCTCGATGTGCAACGAGGTGTACACGTCTTCTTTGACCAACTTCTCGGACAGCAGGATGGCGTCCTCGTAGTTGTACCCTTCCCAGGTCATAAACGCGACGATGACGTTCTTGCCCAGTGCCAATTCACCGTTGTCGGTCGCCGGACCGTCCGCGATGATGTCGCCTTTCTTGATCTGCTCACCGCGACGCACGATCGGACGCTGGTTGATGCAGGTACCTTGGTTGGAACGGGTGAACTTCAACATGCGGTATTTGTGCAGATCGCCGTTGACGATCTTGCCGTCGACGTTCGTTTGTTCGCGAATCCAGACTTCGTTCGCAGCGACGCGCTCGACGAGTCCGCTGTGACGGGAGACGACGGTCGAGCCGGAGTCCTTCGCCGCTTTGTGTTCCATGCCGGTGCCGACAAACGGTGCGGCCGGCTTGAGCAGCGGAACAGCCTGACGTTGCATGTTCGAACCCATCAGCGCACGGTTCGCGTCGTCGTTCTCGAGGAACGGGATGCAGGCGGTCGCGACGGAGACGACTTGCTTCGGCGACACGTCCATATAGTCGACGCGCTCCGGCGGCAGGAGCAGGGTCTCCTCCTTGAAGCGAACGATCACTTGGGCGTCAGTCAGGGTGTTGTTCTCGTCAACCCCTGCGTTCGCCTGTGCGATGACGTAGTTGTCTTCCTCGTCCGCCGTCAGGTAGTCGATCTTTTCGGTGACCTGCAGGGTATCCGGATCGACGCGACGGTACGGGGTCTCGATGAAACCGTACTCGTTGATTCGCGCATAGGAGGACAGGTAGTTGATCAAACCGATGTTCGGACCTTCCGGGGTCTAGATCGGGCACATCCGGCCATAGTGAGAATGGTGGACGTCCCGAACTTCGAAGCCTGCGCGTTCCCGAGTCAGACCGCCCGGGCCGAGTGCGGAGAGACGACGCTTGTGCGTCAGTTCCGCCAGCGGGTTGGTTTGGTCCATGAACTGGGAGAGCTGCGAGGAGCCGAAGAACTCCTTGATCGCCGCGATGACCGGACGGATGTTGATCAGCGCTTGCGGCGTGATCGCGTTCGCGTCTTGGATCGACATGCGCTCACGGACGACGCGCTCCATCCGAGACAGACCGATGCGGAACTGGTTGGTGAGCAGCTCACCGACCGAACGCAGACGGCGGTTGCCGAGGTGGTCGATGTCGTCGGTGTTGCCGACGCCGTGCAGCAGGTTCATGAAGTAGGAGATCGACGAGAGAATATCGGACGGCGTGATGTGCTTCACGTCTTTGTCGATGTTCGCGTTGCCGGTCACCTTGATCACTTTGCCATCTTCCAGCGGCGAGAAGATCTTGATCTCCTGCAGGCGGATCATCTCTTCCTCCACCACGCCGGATGTGGACTTGTAATCGCGGATGTTGACGTTGTTGCCTTCGAGGTACGGCAGGACCTTGTCGAGCAGACGGCGGTCGAGCACGGAGCCCGCTTCGGCGATGATCTCCCCGGTGTCCGGATCGATCAGCGTTTCAGCCAGTCGTTGCCCCAACAGACGGTTCTTAATATGTAACTTCTTGTTGATCTTGTAGCGACCGACGTTTGCCAAGTCGTAACGCTTCGGATCGAAGAAGCGAGAGATCAGCAGGGAACGTGCGTTGTCCAGCGTCGGCGGTTCGCCCGGACGCAGGCGCTCATAGATTTCGAGCAGTGCTTTTTCACTGTTCTCCGTGTTGTCCTTGTCCAAGGTGTTGCGGAGATACTCATCTTCACCGAGCAAGTCAAGGATCTCAGCATCCGTGGAGAAGCCCAATGCACGCAAAAGTACCGTCACGGGGATCTTCCGCGTACGGTCAATACGCACATAGATGATATCCTTCGCATCCGTTTCGAGCTCCAGCCAAGCACCGCGGTTCGGAATGACCGTTGCGGTGAACGCTTTTTTCCCGTTCTTGTCCAGCTTGGTATTGAAGTAGACGCTCGGGGAACGAACTAGCTGAGACACGATGACGCGCTCGGCGCCGTTGATGATAAAGGTGCCGGTGTCGGTCATCAGCGGGAAATCACCCATGAAGACTTCCTGTTCTTTGACTTCACCGGTTTCCCGGTTGATCAGGCGCACTTTGACACGCAACGGGGCGGCGTATGTAACATCGCGTTCCTTGGACTCGTCGACGGAGTACTTCGGCTCACCGAGGCTGTAGTCCACAAACTCCAGCACCAGATTGCCGGTAAAGTCTTGAATCGGCGAGATGTCTTGGAACATCTCTTTCAAACCGCGATCGAGGAAGTCTTGATACGACTTCTGTTGGATCTCGATCAGGTTGGGCAGTTCCAATACTTCCGGGAGACGCGCGTAGGTCCTACGCTGCCGTTTGCCGTATTGTACTAGTTGTCCCTTCAAAACTGTCACCCCTCATACCTTTGGTCGCATGGCTACCAAAAAAATAAAAATGCGGATTGAAAGTACCACATTTTGAAAACCACACATCATATACATTCGTTGCCAAAGAGTCTGCAAAATATCCCCTTGACAGGGATTTCTCAACTCTACGGCATTACGCATTAAATAACTATACTACAAGCAAAAATCGATGTCAACCAAGAATGGCTCGACAACGAAAAATGCGGAAGCCGGCGTCGCGGGCGACATCTTCTACGTCGGCGAACAGTTCTTCCAGCTTTTTCTTCGCAGAAGGGGCGCCTTGTTTCTTTTGAATCACAACCCATAATTCGCCGTTCTCGCTCAGGTGGGAAACGGCTCCCTCGAACACCGCATGCACCGTTGCTTTGCCTGCGCGAATCGGCGGGTTGGTCAGGATGCGATCGAACTTGCGGCCGTTGAGATTTTCGTACAGGTCGCTGACGAAGACTTCGGCGTTGATCACTCCGTTTTGCGCGAGGTTGCGCGTGGCGAGCTCGACGGCTCGTTCGTTGACGTCGACCATCGTGATCCGCGCATCCGCCGCCAGTTTCGCGGCGGTGATGCCGACCGGTCCGTACCCGCATCCGATGTCGAGCACCTCCGCTCCCGCCGGAATGTCCATCGTCTCAATCAACAGCTTGCTGCCAAAATCGATTCCGCCGCGGGAAAAGACGCCGGCATCCGTCCAGAACTTCAAGTCGAACCCGCGCAAGTTGTCGGTGATCGTGCGCAGATCATGATCCACTGTCGGCTTGTTGGTAAAATACTGGTTGCTCACGGACGCACCTCCCTCTCTTTACTGTGCCCAAATTCCAGATTACCTAGTATCTGCATAAATCGCAAGAAAAAGGCACCCTGCCGCAGGGGCAAGGTGCCTTTCGTGTACAGGAAGCGAAATTACTTCACTTCTACGGAAGCGCCAGCTTCTTCGAGCTTCGCTTTCATTGCTTCTGCATCTTCCTTGGACACTTTTTCTTTCAGTGCCTTCGGAGCGTTGTCGACGATTTCTTTTGCTTCTTTCAGGCCGAGACTGGTCAGTTCGCGAACAACTTTGATGACGTTGATCTTGGAACCGCCAGCGGAGGTCAGGATGACGTCGAACTCGGATTGTTCTTCAGCGCCGCCAGCGGCACCAGCGCCACCAGCCATAACAACCGGAGCTGCTGCAGTTACGCCGAATTCTTCTTCGATTGCTTTTACCAGGTCGTTCAGTTCGAGAACGGACATGCCTTTAATCGCTTCAATGATTTGCTCTTTGGACATGAGTATACCCTCCTAATAGGTGTGTTTTGTTGTGGTTACGCGCATCGTAAGTGATTACGCTTGTTGTTCTTGCTGATCCGCGATTTGGCTAACAGCGTAAGCCAGGTTGCGCATCGGAGCTTGCAGCACGCTAAGCAGCATGGAGAGCAGACCTTCGCGGCTCGGCAGTTCAGCCAGGGCTTGTACTTCGGACAGGCCGATGACTTTGCCTTCAACGATACCCGCTTTCAGTTCCAGCGCTTTGTGCGCTTTTGCGAATTCGTTGAGGATTTTTGCCGGAGCTACAACGTCGTCATTGGAGAATGCGATCGCAACCGGGCCGGTCAAGTGTTCGTTGACCTCGCTCAGGTTTGCTGCTTCTGCCGCACGACGAGTCATGGTGTTCTTCAGAACTTTGTACTCGATACCAGCGTCACGCAGTTGCTTACGCAACTCGGTTACTTCCGAAACGGTCAGACCGCGGTAGTCGGTGATGATGGTCGACTTGGAGTTCTGGAGCTTCTCAGTCAGCTCGGATACCAGAGCGACTTTTTCTTCACGAATGCTCATCGTTACACCTCCTGTACACGTATTGGACTTCTTGACAATGAAAAAGCTCTCGTAGACAGACCTACGAGAGCAGAGATAACCTAATCAAAATACGTTAGGGAATCGAGCCTCGGTAGGGAATTAAGCGCGACCCTGCGGTCTAGCACCTACTGTCTACGGTTCGCTATATTCAACTTAGCAACGAGTTACATCTTATCACGGTTGTCCGTGAAAGTCAAAGCGTTGTGCGAAAAATTACTTCGCCACTTTTTGGGTGTTCACTTTGACGCCCGGGCCCATGGTGGAAGAAACGGTGACGTTCTTCATGTAGGTGCCCTTCGCGGAAGCCGGCTTCGCTTTGGACAGGGTGTCCACCAGCGCGAAGTAGTTCTCGATCAACTTCTCGTTGTCAAAGGAAACTTTACCGATCGGCGCATGAACGTTGCCTTGCTTGTCCACGCGGTATTCGATCTTACCCGCTTTGATTTCGTTGACCGCTTTGGTTACGTCAAACGTAACGGTGCCGGTCTTCGGGTTCGGCATGAGGCCTTTCGGACCGAGCACGCGACCCAGTTTACCGACGGACGCCATCATGTCCGGAGTAGCGACGACCACGTCAAAATCGAACCAACCTTGGTTGATCTTGTTGATCATGTCTTCATCGCCTACGAAATCTGCGCCTGCAGCTTCCGCTTCTTTCGCCTTTTCGCCTTTTGCAAAGACGAGAACGCGTTGGGTTTTACCGGTGCCGTGCGGCAGAACAACCGCACCGCGGATTTGTTGGTCCGCTTTCTTCGGGTCTACGCCCAGACGGAAAGCTACTTCAACCGTTTCGTCGAACTTAGCGGAAGCCGCTTTCTTAACCAGTTCGATCGCTTCGGACGGATCATATGCAACGTTGGTTTCAACCAACTTGGTTGCTTCCAGGTACTTCTTACCATGTTTCGGCATTGAGTTTTCCTCCTTATGTGGTAATGACGGTGACAGGACCTCCCACGAATAAGGGTTGGCAGGCACACAACCCGCCAACCCCAGAACGAACCAAGAAGACTTAGTCTTCGACTACGATGCCCATCGAGCGTGCGGTGCCTTCGACCATACGCATCGCGTTTTCAACGTTTGCTGCGTTGAGGTCGGGCATTTTGGTCTCCGCGATTTCACGGATCTTGTCACGCTTGATCGTTGCAACTTTGTTCTTATTCGGTTCACCAGAACCGGACTCGATGCCTGCAGCTTTCTTAAGCAGGACAGCAGCCGGCGGGGTTTTCGTTTCAAAGGTAAACGAACGGTCTTCATAAACGGTGATAACGACCGGGATGATCAAACCTGCTTGTTCAGCGGTACGAGCGTTGAACTCTTTGCAGAAACCCATGATGTTAACACCCGCTTGGCCCAGTGCCGGACCAACCGGCGGTGCCGGGGTTGCTTTGGCAGCCGGGATCTGCAATTTAACGAGTTTCATGACCTTTTTTGCCACTACGTCCACCTCCTTCTACAGAGAAATGTGGTGAAACGGACCGAAGTCCTCCCACTAAAAAAACATGGCCTGAGCTTAGCAAGACAGGCCAAGGCTTTACCACAAGAAATTATAACTTCTCTACCTGATCAAAGTCAAGTTCGAGCGGGGTTTCGCGTCCAAACATGGAGACGAGGACTTTGAGCTTCTGCTTGTCCTCGTGAATCTCCTCAATGGAACCCACAATGTTGGCAAACGGGCCCTCGGTGACGCGAACCGCTTCCTTGATTTCAAAGTTGGACGGCCGCTTGACCTCATCGACACCCATCTGTCTGAGAATGTTCTTGACCTCATGCGGCATCAGAGCGGTCGGCTTGGAGCCGGCGCCTGAGGAGCCGACAAAACCTGTGACGCCCGGCGTGTTTCGAACGACATACCAAGAATCGTCCGTCATCACCATTTCAACGAGGACGTAGCCCGGGAATACTTTGCGCATAACCGCTTTCTTCTTCCCGTTTTTCTCTTCGATGCCTTCTTCAACCGGTACGAGTACGCGGAAGATCTTGTCTTCCATCTCCATCGAGTGGATACGCATCTCCAGGTTGGTCTTTACTTTGTTCTCATAGCCAGAATAGGTATGGATGACATACCAGCGTTTTTCCAGTTGTTGTTCCATGTCCATGTGCGCGAGGGCAGGATGCCCGTCCCCCCTATAGCTGTGGTTGGTTTGGTAAACTGTCGTTCACCCTAGATCCCCATCAAGTGCAGCAGAGCGTTGATGCCTGCGTCAAATCCGATGATCAGGAGAATGACAAAGATGCATGTAACCAGCGTGACCGTCGTATAGGTAACAAGCTCTTTACGATTCGGCCAGCGTACACGCTTCAACTCACCCCAAGCGTCCTTGAAGAACAGACCGGTGCGCTTGAAGAAATTGGGACGAGTTGCATTCGTCTCGGTTGCAGTCGTGCTTGCCATGTGTCTCACACCTCCTTAGAGCGTGAAGGCACCCTTAGCGAGTTTCACGGTGCGTAGTGTGAGTGTTGCAGTACTTGCAGTACTTCTTGAACTCGATGCGGTCCGGGTTGTTCTTCTTGTTCTTCTTGGTGATGTAGTTGCGCTGCTTGCAATCGGTGCAAGCCAAGGTTACGTTTACTCGCATCTATGACACCTCCTACTTGGATGCTCAATATCTAAGTCTTCCATTTAGCCATGGATACCTAATCAAATTTAGCACACACGGTTGTCCATGTCAACTGAGCAACCTTGTCGGCTTGCGTTTTTACTCGCGGTACTATTTGTATCATCGACAAAAAGATGCCAGTTCAAACAACTCGAGCCCTAACCAAAGAAAAAAGACAGGTGTACACCTGCCTCCTGCTTCAATACTCAATCAATTCAGTTGACGTCACGAACCTCCAAGTAGCGTTCCAACTTGCGCTTGACCCGCTGCAGGGCGTTGTCAATCGACTTGACGTGACGCTTCAGGTCGACGGCGATCTCTTGGTAGGAGCGTCCGTCGAGATAGAGCATCAGCACTTTGCGTTCCAGGTCGCTCAAGATCTCGCCCATGCGGAACTCGATGTCGTCGAACTCCTCCTGGTTGATGATCAGCTCTTCCGGGTCGGTGACGCGGGAGCCGCAGATCACGTCGAGCAGGGTGCGATCCGAATCTTCATCGTAGATGGGCTTGTCGAGGGAGACGTAGGAATTGAGCGGGATGTGCTTCTGACGAGTGGCCGTCTTGATGGCCGTGATGATCTGACGGGTGATGCACAGCTCGGCAAACGCCTTGAACGAGGCGAGCTTGTCATCGCGGAAGTCGCGGATGGACTTGTACAAGCCGATCATGCCTTCTTGGACGATGTCTTCGCGGTCGGCTCCGATCAGAAAATAAGACCGTGCCTTGGCCCGTACGAAGTTCTTGTACTTGTTGATCAACTGTTCCAGCGCTTCGTCATCGCCTTGGCGGACGAGTTCGACCAATTCCTCGTCGGACTTCGGTTCGATGCCCGGCGATTGACTAGTTGCAGTGTGCGTGGTTGCCAATACTCATCCCTCCGACCATAGGCAAGAAGCCAAAGATGATGAGTTTATTATACTTTATGTAATCTAGCAGGGTCAATTGCTAACTTCTTTCATTTCCGGCGCAACTGCTCAAAAAACGCCGCTACCTCCGGATTGAGCCGCTGTCCCAGCAAGGTTCGCTTCGGTCCTAAGTCCTCGACCTGTTCGCGAATCTCTTTGCGCGCCGCCACCACGTCGATCCGCAGTTCGCGGGCGGAGATGCGCAACGCCCCTTCGCCAAACGTTACCTGCTGTTCCACATAATCGCTGGTAGCGACATAGATGTGACCTCGGCTTTTCTTGGCCTCCCGTTCGTAGACCAGTCGCTCGATCAGTTCGTCGGCCGTTTCGTTTTCCTTGGTATAGAGAATGTGGACGCCCCCGATCGTCTCCTCCGCCTGTCGCCCGACGGAGAGGTGGGCGTCGAACACGACGATCACTTCCCGGCCCGTGAACGCCTTGTAGTCTTTGAGCGCGTCGATCAGGCCGTCGCGAGCAGCCTCAAGGCTTTCGACCTTGAGGCTGCGCAGATCCGGCCAGGCACCGATGATGTTGTACCCGTCGACGATCAGTGTTTCACGCATGGTGCGTCACGCTTGTCCCGGTCGAGCAACTAGGAGCGCTTCTCACCGCGCTGGCGCACGGTTTCGTACAGCATGATGCCGGTGGCGACGCCTGCGTTGAGCGATTGGACTTCCCCGATCATCGGCAGGCGGGTGAGGTAGTCGCAATGCTTTTTGACCGCATCGCCGAGTCCCTTGCCTTCGTTGCCGGTGACGAGGACGATCGGGCCGGTCATGTCTACTTGGGTGTACATGCTCTTGCCTTCGACATCGGTGCCGACGACCCAGAAGCCCGCTTTCTTCAACTCTTGCAGCGCTTGCGAAATGTTGGTGACGCGCGCGACCGGCACGTGTTCGATCGCACCCGCCGACGCTTTGGCGACGATGGCGGTCAACGGAACGGCGCGACGCTTCGGAATGACGACGCCGTGCGCACCCGCCGCATCGGCCGAACGCAGGATCGAGCCGAGGTTGTGCGGGTCTTCCACTTCGTCGAGCACGACGATCAGACCCGGGCGCGGGGATTTGTTCGCCGCTTCGATGATCTCGTCCAACTCAACGTAGTCTTTGGCCGCGATGTAGGCGATCACGCCTTGGTGGTTGCGACCTTCGGAGATCTGGTCGAGCTTCGCTTTCGGCACCGACTGCACGATGATGTTCGCTTCCCGTGCGGCGTGCAAAATGTCGTTCATCGAACCGCCGATCGCGCCTTCCGCGACGAGAATCTTGTTGATCGTACGCTTCGCTTTCAGCGCTTCCATCACCGGATGGCGACCTTCCACCTGCTCGTTGGCCGATACTTTCTCCAAGCGTTCGCGCTCTTCGATAATGCCGCGCATCGGGCGTTCCCGTTCCGGTTGCTCCCCTTGTTCGAATCGTGCGCCGCCCCGTTCCGGACGTCCGCCGCGCGTTGGGCGAGCCGCCCCGCGACCTCCTGCTTGCTTCGGATGTTTCGGGCCGCGCCCTCTTTGCGGTTTTGCTTTTCTCATTGGGAATCGAGCTCCTTGTGTTTAGGTAGTCTGTTCATTGATCCACGGGATCGCTTTGTCGGCGATCTCCTGAATCCGGTCGTAACGTCCTTGCAAATACAGATAGCCGAGCAACGCTTCAAATCCGGTCGCGTGGCGGTAGTCGATCATGTCGGCGTTCTTCGGTGCGGAGCCGGACTTGGCGTTGCGCCCGCGCTTCATCACCGCCGTCTCTTCCTCGCTCAAGGTGTCGAGGATCAGATGCAACGCGTCGGACTGCGCCTTGGCCTTGACATAGCGGGTCGCCATCTTGTGCAAGGAATTCGGTTTCATCTCGCCGCGCTCCAACAGGTGGCGGCGGATCAGAATCTCCCACACGGCGTCGCCGATATACGCCAAGGCGAGACCCGGCATTTCATTCGGCTTCTTGGCAGGGGCTCCGCTACTCGACTGCGCCAGCCCCGCCAATCCTTCTACGTTCACTGTCATCGCTTCACTTCCGCTTCCAGCGTACACCCTGCGGCGTGTCTTCCAACATGATGCCCATCGCCGTCAGTTCGTCGCGAATTTCATCCGCCCGCGCCCAGTTCTTGCTGCTGCGCGCCTCTGTCCGTTCGGCGATCAGCGCTTCGACCTGCTCGTCGAGCAGTTCATTTTCCTCCGCCGGTTGCAAGCCGAGCACGCCGAGCAGCTCTTCGATGATCGTGAGATACGCCTCCAACGCTTGGCGTTCCACGGTTTCCTTTTTCAAATACAGGTTGGCACCTCTCACCGCTTCAAAAATCGCCGTGATCGCATCAGCCGTGTTGAAATCATCGTCCATCGCCGCTTCGAACTGCTTGCGGTAGGGGGCGGTGTCTACGTTATCAGCATGACCCTCTACAGCCGTCTGTAGTCGGTGCTTCAGGTTGCCAAGGCTCGTGGTGATCCGCTCATAGGAGCTCGCGGCGTTGTCCGCCAACTCCTCCGAGAAGTTGACCGGGTTGCGGTAATGCGCCGAGAGGAGCAGGAAGCGCAACACCGCGCCCTCGTACTTCTCCAACAGATCCCGTACGGTCAAAAAATTGCCTGTCGACTTGGACATTTTCTCGTTGTTCAAGTTGACGAATTCGTTGTGCAGCCAGTATTTGGCGAACGGTTTGTGCGTGCATGCCTCCGTTTGCGCCAACTCGTTCTCATGGTGCGGGAAGGTCAGGTCGACGCCGCCGCCGTGGATGTCGATCTGCTCGCCGAGGTACTTCAAGTTCATCGCCGAGCACTCGATGTGCCAGCCGGGACGACCTTGTCCCCACGGGGAATCCCACGCCACCTCACCCGGTTTCGCCGCTTTCCACAGCGCGAAGTCGATCGGGTCCTGCTTCTTGTCACTCACTTCGACGCGGGCGCCCGAGACGAGGTTCTCGATCGTCTGCTTGGACAGTTTGCCATAGCCTGCGAACGTTTTCGGCGAAAAATACACGTCGCCTTGCGATTCATACGCATGTCCCTGCTCGATCAGCTTGGCGATCAGCGCGATGATCTCCGGCATCTCCTCGGTGACGCGCGGATGCACCGTCGCCTTGGACACGCCGAGGCGACCGACGTCCTCAAAATACGCTTCGATATACTTATCGGCCACCTCTTGCGCCGTCAGCCCCTCTTCCAACCCGCGCTTGATGATCTTGTCATCGACGTCGGTGAAGTTGAGCACATAAGTCACATCGTAGCCCTTGTATTCCAAATACTTGCGAATCGCATCATACACGACGAACGGACGGGCGTTTCCGATGTGGAAATAGTTGTAGACGGTCGGTCCGCAGACGTACATTTTGACCCGACCCGCTTCGAGCGGTTCAAACGTTTCCTTGCGCCGGTGCAGCGTGTTATACACCTGTATCGACATTCTGTTTGTCCTCCCTTTCCTGAAAATAAAGATCCCGTTCCTTCAAGCGCTCCACTTCCGCTTGCAAGTCTTCGATCTTGCCCAGCAACTCGCGCATCTGCTCTTGAATCGGGTCCGGCAGGTTGCACTGGTCAAAATCGTCGACGCGACGGCCGTCTTGCACCACCACTTTGCCGGGGATGCCGACGACGGTGGAGTTTTGCGGCACTTCGCGCAGCACGACAGAACCCGCCCCGATCTTCGAGTTTTCGCCGATGGTGAAGGAGCCGAGCACTTTCGCCCCCGAGGCGATCAGCACGTTGTCGCCGAGGGTCGGGTGGCGTTTGCCCTTCTCCTTGCCGGTGCCGCCTAACGTCACGCCCTGATACAGCGTGCAGTTGTCGCCGATGATCGCCGTCTCCCCGATCACGACCCCCATCCCGTGGTCGATGAACAACTTGCGCCCGATCGTCGCACCGGGGTGGATTTCGATGCCGGTCAGCCATCGGCCGATCTGTGACACCATCCGGGCCAACGTACGCATGTTCGCCTGCCAGAGTTTGTTGGACAGGCGGTGCATCCAGATCGCGTGTACGCCGGAATAGGTCATAATGATTTCAAAAGCGGAACGCGCCGCCGGGTCTCGCTCAAACACCGCTTCGATGTCTTCGCGCATTTTCTTAAACATGAGATTCACATCCTTTCTCGCCTGCCGATCGCCACCTGCAAGGAACCCTACGTAACAAAAAACGCCCCTGCCTTATGAAAAAGGCAGAGACGATTGATCACATCGCGGTCCCACTCTGCTTGGTGCAGCGGTCTCTACGACCGGCCACACCCGCTTGACTCGCACCCGATAACGCAGGTGAGGCGGCGGGCATTTCCTCCCGCGACTGACAAGGCGCATTCAAAAGGCCGGTCTCCTCGCGCCCGCTCTCAGCACGCGAACTTTTACAAAAAAGCTCGCGGCGGCGCTCTCTGGCAGGTCGTGCCTTTCTACTTCTTCCTTGCTAGGTCATTTTGGCAAAAGTTTACTTGTCGAGCAGGGCATCGATGCGGGAGACGACCTTCTCGCGTCCCAACAGGGCGAGCGAGATGTTCAGGTCGCGGCCGTGCGTCTGTCCGGTGACGGCTACGCGGGTCGGCATGAACAACTGCTTGCCCTTGAAGCCGGTCTCCTTCTGCACGTCCTTCAGCGCAGCTTTGATCGTATCCGCGGAAAACTCCTCCAACGCCTGCGCTTTGTCCCGGAAAGCGGCCAGCACGGTCGGTGCCGATTCTTCGCCAAGGACAGCGTTCGCTTCTTCATCATATGCAACTTCGTCCGTGAAGAACATCGCCGACAGTTCGCCGATCTGCGAAACGGCGGTCATCCCGTCTTTGAACAGGGCGACCAGTTCGGTGACGAACGCACGGTCATAGTCTGCACCGATGTAGCCCGCTTGTTGCAGGTACGGCACCGCCATGTCCACGATGCGGTCGAGGTCGGCCGCCTTGATGTACTGCCCGTTCATCCACGCCAGCTTGTCGACGTCGAACACGGCACCCGACTTGGAGACGCGGTCGAACGAGAACGCCTCGACCAATTCGTCCATCGAGAAGATCTCCTGCTCACCGCCCGGCGACCAGCCGAGCAGCACGAGGAAGTTGTTCAACGCTTCCGGCAGATAGCCCAGTTCCGCATACTGCTCGATAAACTGGATGATCGACTGGTCGCGCTTGGACAGCTTCTTGCCCGATTCGTTGAGGATCAACGGCAGGTGAGCGAACGTCGGAACGTCCCAGCCGAACGCTTCGTAGATCATCAACTGGCGCGGGGTGTTGGTCAGATGCTCCTCGCCGCGCGCGACGTGCGTGATCTGCATCAAGTGATCATCGACGGAGACGGCAAAATTGTAGGTGGGAATCCCGTCGCTCTTGACGATGACGAAATCGCCGATGCCGTTCGAGTCGAACTCGACTTCGCCGCGGATCATGTCGTTGAACTTGTAGAACTTGTCTTCCGGCACCCGGAAGCGGATCGTCTTCTTGCGGCCGGTCGCTTCATGCGCCGCCCGCTGTTCGTCGGTCAAGGTGCGGCACTTGCCGAGGTAGCGGGGCAGTTCGTTTTTCGCCATCAGCGCTTCACGCTCTTGCTCCAGCTCTTCCTCTGTGCAATAGCAAGGGTATGCCTTGCCTTCCGCCAGCAACCGGTCGACGTGCTTTTGGTAGATGTCGAGGCGTTCCATACAGGAGTACGGGCCATATTCGCCGCCCACGCCGGGACCCTCGTCCCACGTCAGACCGAGCCACTCAAACCACTTGATGAAGCCGAGTTCGGCATTTTCCACGTTGCGATTTTGGTCGGTGTCTTCGATGCGCAGCAGGTATTGCCCGCCGAGCTTTTTCGCAAACAAATAGTTGAACAGCGCCGTCCGGGCACTGCCGATATGTAAATGTCCGGTCGGACTGGGTGCAAATCGTGTACGTACCGTCACTTTCATTCCCCTTCCATTTCCATACAAAGTCAAGATGGTATCTAGTATATCATTACTCGTCCAAAACACAAAGAGTGTTCGCTTACACTTCCGCCGTCATCAACAACACGACCGCTTGCGCCGCCATGCCCTCTTCCCGCCCGACGAAACCAAGCTTCTCCGTGGTCGTCGCCTTGACGTTGATCTGCCCGAGTTCCGCGTCCAACTCCCGCGCCAACACGCCGCGCATCTCGTCGATGTAGGGAGCGAGCTTCGGCTTTTGCGCCATCACGACGCAGTCGAGGTTGCCCAGTTGGTAGCCACGTTCCTTGACCATCCCCCACACATGGGTCAGCAGTTCGACCGAATCGGCCCCTTTGAACCGTTCATCGGTGTCGGGGAAGTGGCGTCCGATATCCCCTTCGCCGATCGCGCCGAGCAGGGCGTCTTTGACCGCGTGCAACAGCACGTCGGCGTCGGAGTGCCCGAGCAGCCCTTTGTCATGCGGAATCACGACGCCGCCGAGAATCAGCGGTCGTCCCTCCACCAATTGGTGTACGTCATATCCCATTCCCACTCGCATCATGCGGTGTTCAGCTCCTCTCGATCTCTTGTCTCTGCGCCCACAACGCTTCGGCGACCACCAGATCGTCCGGCGTTGTGATCTTCAAGTTCGTGTAGCGCCCCTCCACCATCTGTACGGGGCGTCCCGTCCATTCGACGAGCGAGGCATCGTCTGTGCCGAGCAGGTTCTGCCCCTCGACGCTTTTCCGATGCGCCTCCTCCAGCCAGTCGCGGTGAAACGCTTGCGGCGTATGAACGGCCCACAGCTGTTCGCGAGGCAGCGTCTCCTCCACAGAACCGCCGACCACCCGCTTGATCGTGTCTTTCACCCGCACGCCGAGCGTCGCCGCCCCTCGCTCCTGCGCCGCCGTCAGCACCGCTTCGACTTCCTCGACCGTCACCAACGGGCGGGCCGCATCATGTACCGCAACCAAGGTCGTCTCCGGCAGCAAAGCATCCAGCCCGTAGCGCACCGAGTCTTGCCGTTCCCGTCCACCTGGGACGACCGCTCCGACTTTCGCCACGCCGTGTTCGCGAACCAACTCCTGCACGAAGCCGAGATCCTCCGCCGAAGCGACGATGACGATCCGCGCGACGGCAGCACTGGCCGCGAGTGCCTGCAACGTCCGCACGAGAATCGGCCGACCGCCAAGTGGCAGGTATTGTTTTTTCAAATCGGTGCCCATCCGCGAGCCTTTGCCGGCTGCGACGACGATCAGTTCCGCCTGTATCATCGAGGACACGCCCCCTTTTGTCATCCAGTATGGTCGAGCCTTCGCTTCATCAGTCCTCTTCATTGTAGGCACACTTCTCGTCAAAGACAAGCCTTCCGCCTGCGATCATTTCCGAGGAAATAGTCGATAAAAAAACGCCGTTGCCTGCGACTCGCGAGGAGTCGAAGGACAACGGCGTTTGAACTTACAGCGCTTTCTCCAACATCTTCGGCTTGGCGAAGATCATGCGACCGGCCGATGTTTGCAGCACGGAGGTGACGAGCACTTCCAGCCGCGTGCCGATGAAGTCGCGACCGCCTTCGACGACGATCATCGTGCCGTCATCGAGGTAGCCGACGCCTTGGTTGTACTCCTTGCCGTCCTTGATCACTTGGACGAAGATCTCCTCGCCCGGCAGGACGACCGGCTTGACCGCGTTGGCGAGGTCGTTGATGTTCAACACGCCGACGCCTTGCAGCTCGCAGACTTTGTTCAGGTTGAAATCGTTGGTGACGACCTTGCCGTGAATCTGCTTGGCGAGGCGCACCAGCTTCGAATCCACTTCGGAAATGTCGTCAAAGTCGATCTCCAAGATCTGGACTTTGATCTTCAGTTCCTTCTGAATCTTGTTCAAAATATCAAGGCCGCGACGGCCACGGTTTCTTTTCAAAACATCGGACGAGTCGGCGATATGCTGCAGCTCCTCCAAGACAAAAGACGGGATGACGAGCACGCCGTCGAGGAAGCCTGTCTTGACGATGTCGGCGATCCGACCGTCGATGATCACGCTGGTGTCGAGAATCTTCGCATCGCCGGGTCGATTCTCCCCTTGCTTGCCGGCCTTGTCCTTGCCCCCGAACTTCGGGAAGATATGGAGCAGGTCTTCGCGCTTGGTGAAAAAGAAGCGGAAGCCCATATAGCCAAGCAGTACGCTGGTGAAAAATTGCACCGACGAACCGACGACCGGGATCAAGCCGATCGCAGGCGCCATCAGGTAGGCGATGATCAAGCCGACCACCATGCCGAACACGCCGGCCAACACGTCCGGGAACGGCGTTTTCAACAATTTCTCCTCGCACCACTTAATCAGCGAGACGATATAATCCACCACCCAAGACGTGGCGAGGATGAAGAGCGAACCCCCCAGAACTGCGCCAAAAACGGGATGAGTAAAAGGATTGCCGTCCAGTTGTATCAAACGAAAAAGATCCGGTGCAAAACGATAACCTAACACGACCCCGATCACTGCAAAGAACAGATGCACAATACGTTTCAGCACAGGGTTGTCACCTCCTAGTACCTCATTATAGACAGGATTACCGTTCAAGAAACGCAACGGTTGCGTTTGTCATACACTTTTAACAAAAGAAGGCGTCACAGGGACGCCTTCTTAGAGAGCTGGTCAAACATCCGCTCAAGTTCCTGTTCGTCCGTCTGACCGGCCAACAACAATTCGCTGACGAGAATCTGCTTCGCTTGGTCGAGCATCTTGCGCTCACCGGCGGAGAGACCCTTCTCGCGTTCCAGATACAGGAGTTCGCCGACGACATCCGCGACCTCGTAGATGTCGCCGCCCTTGATTTTATCCAGATTTTCACGATAACGCTTGTTCCAGCCTTCGGTCATACGTTCCTTCTGATCGCGCAGGATGTCGAGCACTCGTTCGACCGATTGACTTTCGATCACATCGCGAATGCCGAGATTATCCACTTTGCCGACGGGGATCATCACTTTCATATCGCCCAGCGGCATCTTCAAGATGTAATACCGTTCCATCTGGCCGAGGAACTCCTTCTCCTCGATCGCCTCAATGATACCGGCTCCATGCATCGGGTAAACAACACGGTCTCCGATCTTAAACAATGCAGCACCCCCATACGGTGGGATTCATGTTCTCAGAATAACACAGCGGGATGTAATAGTCAAATTTAAAATTATATACTATCACATCCAGACAAACTTCGTCAACAAGAAGTCGCTTTTTGTCGAGAATATCCCTTGTATCTTTACTAGTCTACGTCTGGACCGCGCAAAAAAGACCACGACAAAGCCCCTTTTGGAAAAAGGTTCTCTGTTCGTGGCCTTTTGTTTGCCGAAGACTACTTCGCTATCGTTTCGTAGTTCTCATCGAGGAGCGTTTCCTCTTTTTTACCGGTTTTCTTTTTGTTTTTTTTTAACACGCCGTACAGCGCATAGAGGGCCAAGGGCAGGAAGACCAGTCGGTTGGCGAATTCCGGGTAGAAGACGAACACCGCGACCACCAACAGCAGGATCGCCGGGACCACGTAGTAGGCGGAACGCGGAATGCCGACTTTCTTGAAGTTCGGATATTTGACGTTGGAGACCATCAGATACGCGAGGAACAGCATGAGCAGCGGCAAGGTCACATGCGGCGACGGCAGGAAGTCGCGGTAGAGCGCCAACGTTGCCAGTACACCGCCCGCCGCCGTGATCGGCAGGCCGATGAAGTAGTTCGGCGACCCGGTGGCGACGTTGAAGCGGGCCAAGCGCAAGGCTCCGCAGATCGGGAAGATCGCCGTGATCACCGTGCCGACCCAGCCGACGTCGTTGAGGACCACCCCGTACATGATGAACGCGGGGGCGACGCCGAAGGAAATCACGTCGGACAGCGAATCGAGTTCTTTGCCGAATTCCGATTGCGCGTTGAGCGCACGGGCGACGCGCCCGTCGAGACCGTCGAGGAGCATGCCGATGATCACCAGCAGAGCGGCCCATTGGAAGTTTTCTTGAAACGCAACGATAATGGAAATGATGCCTAAAAATAAGTTCCCCACCGTAAACACGCTGGGTAGCGCACGTCGTACGATCATGAAAGTACCTCCCTCTCAAGGTATGCTATGCCGACGGGGCTTGGGCCTATGCCCCTTAGATGTGTCGGTCGATGAACACTTGTTCCGAGATACGTTTCAAGCCGTCCTTGATCGCTCGCGCCCGCACTTCGCCGATTCCTTCGACATCGTCGAGCTCGTCGATCGTCGCCGCCAACACGTTGGACAGCGAACCGAACGTCGCCACGAGGTTTTCGATCACCGGCTGCGGCAGGCGATGGATCTTGTTCAGCACGCGGTACCCACGCGAGGAGACGGGCTCTTCGGTAATGTTATGGTTCCCGCTGTATCCCAGAACTCTCACCAATGAGGCACTTTCCAACAATTCATCAGAAGTGAGAGAATGTAGTTCGGTCAAAATCTGGTGTGGCGTCGAATCGAGGTGCTCTTTGCAGTAGTCCTTCACCAAAAGGTACGCTTCCTCGTCTACTTTTGATACCAATTCTTCGAGCTGCATCGAAATCAGGCGACCTTCGGTGCCCAGTTCGGTGATGTAGCGGCGAATCTCCGCTTTGATCCGCAACACCATCTCGATGCGCTGGATCACCAACGCCACCTCGTGCAAGGTGACCAGTTCTTCAAACTCCAAGGCGCTGAGGTTGGTCAGCGCTTGGTCGAGCACCGACTTGTATTTCTCCAAGGTGTTGATCGCTTGGTTCGCCTTGGTCAGAATCACGCCGATGTCCTTCAGCGTGTAGCGGAACGCCGATTGGTACAAGGTGATCACGTCGCGTCGCTGCGAGATGCAGACGACGAGGTGACCGGTTTGCTTGGCGACCCGCTCGGCGGTACGGTGGCGGGTGCCCGTTTCAAACGACGGAATCGACGGGTCGGGGTTCAGCTGCGTGTTGGCGTAGAGAATCCGCTTGCCGTCTTCGGACAGGATGATCGCGCCGTCCATCTTCGCCAGTTCGTACAGGTTGGCGGGGGAGAACTCACAGTTGATCGAGAAACCGCCGTCGATGATCTCCATCACCTGCGGGGAGTTGCCGATGACGATCAGCGCACCCGTCTTGGCGCGCAACACGTTCTCCAGCCCTTCCCGCAGCGGCGTGCCCGGCGCGATCAACCTGAGGATCTTGTTGATCAGGTTTTCCTTTTTAATTTCTTCACGCATAGCCTGTCGTCCCCCTTGCTACCCTAGTGCGACTTGGAACGCTTCCTGTACCGTTTCGACGCCGATGACGCGAATGCCGTCCGGAGGTTGCCAGCCACGCAAGTTTTTCGTCGGCACGATCACGCGGGTGAAGCCGAGCTTCATCGCTTCTCGTACCCGTTGCTCGATGCGCGACACCCCGCGCACTTCGCCGGTCAAGCCGACCTCGCCGATAAAGACGTCGGTCGCTTGGATGTTCTGTTCGCGAAAGCTCGACGCCAGCGCCAAGGCGATGCCGAGGTCGCACGCCGGTTCATCCAGCCGGACGCCGCCCGCGACGTTGACGTACGCATCCTGCGATTGCAGGTACAGCCCTTGCCGCTTCTCCAGCACCGCCATGATCAGCGACACGCGGTGATGATCGAGACCGGTCGCCATCCGGCGCGGGTTGCCATAGCTCGACGGGGTGACCAGCGCTTGGATCTCGACCATGATCGGGCGCGTGCCTTCCATCGAAGCGATGACGCAGGAGCCGGCGACGCCGTGCGGGCGTTCGGAGAGAAACAGCTCCGACGGGTTGGACACTTCTTCGAGGCCCTTTTCCCGCATTTCGAAAATGCCGATCTCGTTGGTGGAGCCGAAGCGGTTCTTCACCGCGCGCAGGATGCGGTAGGTGTGGTGACGCTCGCCTTCGAAGTACAGAACGGCGTCGACCATGTGCTCCAGCATCCTGGGACCTGCGATCGCGCCTTCCTTGGTCACGTGGCCGACGATGAACGTCGCGAGGTTCAGCGTCTTGGCGATGCGTAGCAGAAAGGCCGTGCATTCGCGGACTTGACCGACGGAGCCGGGGGCCGATTGCAGACCGGGGCGGTAGACGGTTTGGATCGAGTCGACGATCAGGAAATCGGGCTGCACCAATTTGATATGCGCCTCGATCCGTTCCAAGTCCGTTTCCGGTAAAATGTAGAGATTTTCCGATATCGTATCCAAGCGGTCGGCGCGGAGCTTGATCTGTTTGGCCGATTCCTCGCCGGACACGTAGAGAACTTTTTTGCCATGCTGTGCGATGGCGTTGGACGTCTGGAGAAGCAGGGTTGACTTGCCGATCCCGGGATCGCCGCCGACGAGCACGAGCGAACCGGGGACGATGCCGCCGCCCAACACGCGGTCGAACTCGCCAAAGCCGGAGTGAGTGCGCTCCTCCGCCACCGTGTCGATCTCGGTGAGGCGCGTCACTTGGGCCGGTTCCGCTTGGACATGTTGCAAGGTGACGTGAGCGGACGGCTTTTTGCTGGCTTCGACTTCTTCGACCATGCGGTTCCATTGACCGCAACCCGGACATTTGCCCATCCATTTCGGGCTTTCATATCCACAGTCTTGGCACACGAATTTTGATTTATACTTAGCCATAAGTGTCCCCTTTGCTCTCATTGGTAAGAAAAAGGTTCCAACCTCCATCATATACCATGTTGGGGTGCGGGACAAGGACTCTGCCTTCTCCTAAGAAATCGATCAGCCAGTAGAGTCTTTCTTTCGGGGTTCGTTCCATTCGTGTGTACCTCCATTCAGATGGGATTGCATCTCTCCTTGCTGAAGCGAGCGATCCAGCCATCTTCCGTGTAGAGCATCGTCCGACTTCACCGCGAGGACGATCTCGTCCCCTCGAACTTGTTTGTCTGCTTCTTGAATCGCACGGTCGCGAATTTCCTTCATCAGGATTTCCCCCTTCTCCCCCAGTCGTATTTCACGTCAACGCTTCCACTTCTTGGCTTATCTCTATTATAATGAGTGCCCTCAAGCAAAACAGCCCAATCCCTCTATCGGGATTGGGCCATTGCTTTTAAACTCGCTTCTTACCGAGCAGCCTGATGCTCTTGGCTGTTTTTCACAACCAACTTATCCTCTTCCGCGTCGATCAGCACTTCATCACCTTTCTTGATCACGCCTGACAGCAGGGCTTCGGAGAGCTGGTCTTCGATATGACGCTGGATCGCACGCTTGAGCGGACGTGCGCCGTATTGCGGATCGTAGCCCTCTTTGGCCAGGAAGTCTTTGGCCGGATCGGTCAGCTTGAAGTGGATGTTCAGCTCGACGAGGCGCTTTTTCAGCTCGTCGGTGAGCAGATCGACGATCGAGCGAATGTTTTCCTTATCCAGCGGATGGAACACGATCGTGTCGTCGATGCGGTTCAGGAACTCCGGACGGAAGTTTTTCTTCAGCTCTTCCATCACTTTGTCCTTCATGTTCGTGTACTTCCGGTTCTCATCGTCGGTGGTGAAGCCGAGGCCGCCACCCTTCTTGATGTCTTGCGCCCCGATGTTCGAGGTCATGATGATCACCGTGTTGCGGAAGTCGACGGTACGGCCCTTCGAGTCGGTCAGGCGGCCGTCATCCAGCACTTGCAACAGGATGTTGAACACTTCCGGATGCGCTTTCTCCACTTCGTCGAGCAGCACGACGGAGTACGGCTTGCGGCGGATCTTCTCGGTGAGCTGACCGCCTTCCTCATAGCCGACATACCCCGGAGGCGCCCCGACGAGGCGAGCGGTCGAGTGGCGTTCGCCGTACTCGGACATGTCGATGCGCACGATCGCACTTTCATCGCCAAACATGACTTCCGCCAGAGCACGTGCCAGCTCGGTCTTACCCACACCGGTCGGGCCCAAGAAGATAAACGAGCCGATCGGACGCTTCGGGTCTTTCAGACCGGCACGGGCACGACGGATCGAACGGGAGATCGACTTGACCGCTTCGTCTTGGCCGATCACGCGCTCATGCAGAATCGCTTCCATGTTCAACAGGCGCTCGGACTCTTCCTCCGCCAGTTTCTTCACCGGAATGCCGGTCCAAGACGCCACGATGTCGGCAATGTCCTCGCCGGTCACCACGGAGTCTTTTTTCACTTGCGTCTGTTGCCATTCGGACTTGCGCTTCTCCAGTTCTTCGCGGACTTTCTGCTCGGTGTCGCGCAGGGAAGCCGCTTTCTCAAACTCCTGCGATTGGACCGCCGACTCTTTTTCCGAACGGATCTCGTCGAGCTTCTCTTCCAGCTCTTTCAGGTTCGGCGGCTGGGTGTAGGTGCGCAGGCGCACGCGAGACGCCGCTTCGTCGATCAGGTCGATCGCTTTGTCCGGCAGGAAGCGGTCGGTGATGTAGCGATCGGACAGCTTGACGGCCGCTTCCAGCGCGTCATCGAGAATCTTGACGCGGTGATGCGCTTCGTAGCGGTCGCGCAAGCCTTGCAGGATCAGGATCGCCTCTTCCTTGTTCGGCTGATCGACGGTGATCGGTTGGAAACGACGCTCCAGCGCCGCGTCCTTCTCGATGTGCTTGCGGTATTCGTCAAGCGTCGTCGCGCCGATGCACTGGAGCTCGCCGCGAGCGAGGGACGGCTTGAGGATGTTCGACGCGTCGATCGCGCCTTCCGCCCCGCCTGCACCGATCAGGGTGTGCAGCTCGTCGATAAACAGGATGATGTTGCCCGCTTGACGGATCTCATCCATGATCTTCTTCAAGCGATCCTCGAATTCGCCGCGGTACTTGGTGCCGGCGACGACGGTGCCCATGTCGAGCACCATCACACGCTTGTTGCGCAGGGTCTCGGGAATCTCGTTGTCGACGATGCGCTGGGCCAAGCCTTCTGCGATCGCCGTTTTACCAACGCCCGGCTCGCCGATCAGCACGGGGTTATTTTTCGTGCGGCGAGAGAGGACTTGGATCACGCGCTCGATTTCCTTCGAGCGGCCGATGACCGGGTCCAGCTTGCCGTCACGCGCCATCTGGGTCAGGTCGCGAGCCAGCGAATCGAGCGTCGGGGTGTTCGCCGACTGCGGGTTCTCCTGATGCGCTTCGTGAGTGTCGCCGCCGAGCAGTTGGAGCACTTGTTGACGGGCCTTGTTCAGCGAGACGCCGAGGTTGGCGAGCACGCGAGCCGCCACGCCTTCGCCTTCGCGGATCAGACCGAGCAGGATATGTTCGGTGCCGACATAGTTGTGACCGAGTTTGCGCGCTTCGTCGATCGACAGCTCGATGACTTTCTTCGCACGCGGGGTGTAGGCCATGCCGCCGTTTTGACCGGGGCCGCGGCCGATGATCTTCTCGACTTCTTTTTGCACTTTATCAGAGGAAAGTCCCAGCGAGACCAGTGCTTTCGCCGCGATGCCTTCTCCTTCGCGAACGAGGCCGAGCAGGATGTGCTCGGTGCCGACGCCGGAATGGCCGAGACGGCTCGCTTCTTCTTGCGCCAGTGCGAGGACTTTTTGTGCGCGTTCCGTGAAACGTCCAAACATCATGGTTTCTCCACCTCCACAAGTAATAAAGCTTATTCAGGACGGGCTATGAGATATGCCCTTGGGACTCGCGCAGCCGCTGACGAATCAGTTCGGCGCGTTTCCAGTCCCGTTCGCCCGGAGCCATGTCCGACCCGACCTGCCGTTGCAGGAAGCCGGGTTGGGTCATGACCATCAGTTCTTTTAAAATATTCTTCGACAGGCCGTTGATGATGCCGAGGTCGATGCCAAGCCGGACGTCGGAGAGGCGTTGCATCGTCTCCTTGTTATCCAACCGTCTGGCAAAAGACAGGATGCCGAACGAGCGGGCGATCTTGTCTTCGATCGTCTCGCGGCTCTCCCGCAACAGGAAGTTCCGCGCTTCCATCTCGTGTTCGATGATCTTGTGGACGACCGACTCCAAGTTCTGCACGATCTCCTCTTCCGACTGGCCGAGGGTGATCTGGTTGGAGACTTGGAACAGGTTGCCCACCGCGTCCGTCCCTTCGCCGTGTACGCCGCGCACGACCAGCCCGACTTGCCCGAGGGCGGGGAGGATGCGGTTGATGCCTTGGGTGACGACGAGCGCCGGCAGATGAAGCATCACCGAGGCGCGAATGCCGGTGCCGACGTTGGTCGGGCAGGCGGTGAGGTAACCGAGCTGTTCGTCGAACGCGTAATTCAGCTTCGACTCCAACACGTCGTCAATGCGGTTCGCCAACGCCCAGGCGTTACTCAATTGCAGACCGGGCATCAGCACTTGCAAGCGCAGGTGGTCTTCTTCGTTGACCATCAGCGAGACCGCTTCGTCCGAGCGGATCGCCACCGCCCCGCGTTTCGCTTCGTCGGCGAGGGTGGTGGAAATCAAATATTTTTCCGACAGGGCTTGCAGGTCGAGGGCGGGCACGGTCGCCAGTTGCAGGAACTCGTAGTGCCCGCCGCCCGCTTCCCGAAACTCGGGCGATTCGACGGCCCGGCGGATCTTCTCCAGAATCACATGGGATTGGTTGTCGTTCGCCAGCATCGGGAACGGATGTTCGATCAGGTTGCGGGCGATGCGGATGCGCGTGGAAATGACGATGTCCGCTTGCGGGCCTTCCTCGCGCATCCAGCGGGAGGCGTCTTGGACAAAATCTTGAATCGCCATGCCCTACACCTCCCCTTGGCTGGGATTGCTTTCTCGTTCGAGGTCTTGCTCAAGCTGGCGTATTCGGTCGCGCAGCACGGCCGCCTCTTCAAACTGCTCCTGCTGGATCTTCGTCTGCAGGTCGCGGCGCAGGTTGTCGATCTCCTTTTTCTTGCGGATCAGACCGCCCGTTCGCTGCGGGACTTTGCCGGTATGGTGTGTGGCCCCGCCGTGGATGCGGCGGATCATCGGTTCGAGGCGGTTGGCGAAATGGTGGTAGCATTCGGCGCAACCGAATCGTCCGACTTGCGCAAACTGTTGGTAGGACAGGCCGCAGGTGTCGCAGCGTTGCCCCGTCTGTTGGGTTTGCGAGTTGCCCGTTGCTCCGCCGAACTTGCCCGGTTCAAATCCGAGCAGGGAGCCGAGCAGGTTGTTGAAGGAAAAGCCGTTGGCGAAGTTCTGAGGGAATCCCTGACCAAAGCCTTGGGCGAATCCTTCGCTGATGTCTTTCATCATAAAATCGCCCTTGTCACGGGCGCAGGGTTCGCATAGGTGGACTTCTTTTTTGTCACCGTTGACGATTTTGGTGAAGTGTACGGTCGCTTCTCGTTGGTTGCATTCCTGACACAGCATAAAATCGTTGCCTCCTCTATCCAAAGC